>CAYQXN010000029.1:0-21074 GCA_964421585.1 uncultured Ruminococcus sp.
ACTTCGTCAGCGTACTTAATGCCCTTGCCCTTATATGGCTCCGGCGGACGCTTTTCTCTAACCTCGGCAGCAAACTGACCAACCTTTTGCTTGTCAATGCCGACGATTATGATTTTGTTAGGATCAGGAACTTCAATCTTGATGTCTTCTGTATCCTCAACGATAACCTGGTGTGAATAACCAAGGTTCATAACGCATTTGTTACCCTGCTTCTGAACACGGTAACCAACGCCGTTGACTTCAAGCTCCTTCTTGTAGCCTTCAGTAACACCTGCTATCATATTGTAGATAAGTGTTCTTGTAAGACCATGAAGCGAGCGATTTGTCTTTTCATCGTTAGGACGTGTAACCTCGATTACATCGCCCTTGATTTCTACTGTCATAGCGGGATTGTACTTTAAATCAAGCGTACCCTTAGGACCCTTGACAGTGATTACGCCGTCAGCAATAGTTGCTGTAACACCGGCGGGAATATTTATAGGTTTTCTTCCAATTCGAGACATTTTCGCACCTCCTCTTACCAGATGTAAGCGAGAACCTCGCCGCCGACATTCTCTTTGCGTGCCTGACGATCAGTCATAACGCCCTTTGATGTTGAGATGATGGCAATGCCGAGACCCTTCATTACCTTTGGCATATCTGCTGCATTGCTGTATATACGTAAGCCCGGCTTTGAAACACGGCGCAAACCTGTAATAACAGGCTGCTTGCCGTCGATGTACTTAAGAGTAACCTTAATTACGCCCTGCTTACCGTCTTCTATAACTGTAAAATTCTTGATGTAACCCTCATCAACGAGAATCTGGCAGATAGCCTTCTTGAGGTTTGATGAAGGAATTTCAACAGAATCGTGTTTTGCCGAATTCGCATTACGAATTCTTGTAAGTAAATCGGCAATTGTATCTGTAATCTGCATTACGTTTTACCTCCCTTGCTTACCAGCTTGCTTTCTTTACACCCGGGATTTCGCCCTTGTAAGCGAGCTCACGGAAGCAAATACGACAAATACCATACTTGCGGAGGTAGGCGTGTGGTCTACCACAGATGTTACATCTTGAATACTCTCTTGTAGAGAATTTCTGCTTTCTCTGCTGCTTAACTTTCATTGAAGTCTTAGCCACAACAATCCCTCCTTACTTTGAAAACGGTGCGCCCATAAGCGTTAACAGCTCACGAGCCTCTTCGTCTGTTGTTGCAGTGGTTACGAAGCAAATGTCCATACCACGAACCTTGTCAATCTTGTCATAATCAATTTCAGGGAAAATGAGCTGCTCCTTGAGGCCCATATTGTAATTGCCGCGGCCGTCAAATGAATCAGGATTAATACCTCTGAAGTCACGTACTCTCGGAAGAGCAACATTGAAGAGTCTGTCGATGAACTCATACATTCTTGCACCCCTGAGTGTAACCTTACAGCCGATTGGCATACCTTCTCTGAGTTTGAAGTTAGCAACTGATTTTCTTGCTCTGCAGACAAGCGGTTTCTGACCTGTAATGGCAGAAAGGTCTTTGCAGATAGCATCAATTACCTTTGAATTTTCTCTTGCCTCGCCTGCGCCTACGTTGATAACTACCTTATCAAACTTTGGAATCTGCATTACGCTCTTATAGGAGAACTTAGACATAAGAGCAGGTGCAACTTCTTTTGAATAATATTCTTTAAGTCTTGCCATATCTTATTTTCCTCCTTAAAGCGCTTCGCCGCATTTAGCGCAAACTCTGCCCTTAGAGCCGTCCTCATAAATCTTATGAGCTACTCTTGTAGGCTTCTTGCAGCGTGGGCAAACAATCTGAACCTTAGATGCATACATAGCACCCTCTGCCTTAATGATGCCGCCCTGCTCGCCCATTTTTCTTGGCTTAACATGCTTTGAAACCATGTTTACCTTTTCTACGATAACTTTACCTTCTTTAGGGCTTACAGCCAGAACCTGACCTTTTTTACCCTTGTCCTTACCGCTGATAACGATAACGGTGTCGCCTGTTTTAACATGAACTTTACTCATTGTGACACCTCCATTAAAGTACTTCCGGAGCAAGAGACAAAATCTTCATATAATCCTTGTCACGAAGCTCTCTTGCCACAGGTCCGAAGATACGAGTACCCTTAGGGTTCTTGTCTTCTTTAATTATAACAGCTGCGTTTTCGTCAAAACGGATATATGTTCCGTCTTCACGTCTTACGCCCTTTGCAGAACGAACAACTACAGCCTTAACAACCTCACCTTTTTTAACAACGCCGCCAGGTGCTGCTTTTTTAACTGAGGCTACGATTACATCGCCAATATTGGCATATCTCCTTCTGGTACCGCCGAGTACACGAATGCACATAAGTTCCTTAGCGCCGGTGTTGTCGGCAACCTTGAGGATGGTTTGCTGCTGAATCACAGTCTAATTCCTCCTTTAATCAAAGCCGCTAAACTTATTTAGCTTTCTCAATAATCTCGACGAGTCTCCATCTTTTATCCTTAGAAAGAGGACGGGTCTCCATAATCTTTACACGGTCGCCGATGCCGCACTCGTTGTTCTCGTCATGAGCCTTAAAGCGAACTGTGCGCTTAACAATCTTATTGTAAAGCTTATGTTTTACGCTGTCTTCAACTGCAACAACAATTGTCTTATCCATCTTGTCGCTTACAACCTTACCGACAACGGTTTTTCTTAACTTTCTTTCTTCACTCACTGTTAAGTCCTCCTCTCTTAAGCTTCTGTGCCGCTGAGTTCACGCTGACGGAGAATTGTAGAAACTCTCGCAATGTCCTTCTTGACGGCACCGATTCTGGATGAGTTTTCGAGCTGATTAACAGCAAGCTGGAAACGAAGATTAAATAATTCTTCCTTGAGTTCAGTGAGCTTTGTCTGAAGCTCTTCAACTGTCATTTCTCTGAATTCTGATGCTTTCATTACTGCTCACCCTCCTCTTTCTTTACAAACTTACATTTAATAGGGAGCTTGTTTGCAGCCAAACGGAGCGCCTCTCTTGCAGTAGTCTCATCAACGCCTGCAAGCTCAAACATAACTCTGCCGGGCTTAACAACAGCTACCCAATATTCAGGATTACCTTTACCTTTACCCATTCGTGTTTCAGCAGGTCTTGCTGTAACAGGCTTATCAGGGAAAATCTTAATCCAAACCTTACCAAATCTTTTGCAGTAACGCGTCATGGCAACACGGGCAGCCTCAATCTGGTTAGCAGTAATCCATGCAGGTTCTGTAGCCTGAAGACCGTACTCACCGTAAGTAACCTTGTTACCGCGAAGAGCCTTACCGGTCATACGACCTCTGTGCACTCTTCTGTACTTAACTCTCTTAGGCAATAACATTACTTTCTGCCTCCTTCTCTGCGGGGCTTTCTTGACTTAACCTCGTTAAGAACCTCGCCCTTATAGAGCCAAACCTTAACGCCAATCTTACCGTAGGTTGTGTTAGCCTCAGCAAAACCGTAGTCAATATCAGCACGAAGTGTCTGAAGCGGAATAGTACCCTCGTGATACTGTTCCGAACGAGCAATTTCAGCACCGCCGAGACGGCCTGAACACATAACTTTTATACCCTTTGCACCGCGGCGCATAGCATTTCCGATTGACTGCTTCATAGCACGGCGGAAAGAAATTCTCTTCTCAAGCTGCTGAGCAATACTCTCTGCTGCAAGCTGAGCGTCAAGCTCCGGAGCTTTAACCTCAACAATATTGATTGCAACGGGCTTATTAAGGAATTTCTCGCACTGAGCCTTGAGCTTTTCAATCTCAGCACCGCCCTTACCGATAACAAGACCGGGCTTTGCGCAGTGAATGCTGATTCTTACTTTTTTGCCGTCACGCTCAATTTCAATCCTTGAGATACCGAAGTTATAAAGCTGAGCCTTAAGCTGCTTACGAAGGTTATAGTCTTCAACGAGTGTAGCGCCGAAATCCTTCTTGTTTGCAAACCAACGGGAATCCCAATCTTTAATTACACCGACACGGAGACCGTGCGGATTAACTTTCTGACCCATAATCTAACCTCCCTTAATCTTCTTTTTCCTTGAGTACAATGGAAATGTGAGAAGTTCTCTTATTAATTCTGAACGCTCTGCCCTGTGCTCTCGGACGAATTCTTTTAAGGATGGGGCCTGCTGTAGCGTTGCAATATGCAACGTAGAGTCTGGATACATCCATATCATGGTTGTTCTCAGCATTTGCCATAGCTGAATGGAGCAGCTTCAAAAGCGGCTCGCAAGCGGCCTTGGGAGTGTGCTTGAGAACAGCTTCTGCATATTTTACATCTTTTCCCTTTATAAGGTCAATAACAATATTCACCTTGCGAGGGGAAATACGAACAAATTTTGCAATTGCTTTAGCTTCCATTTGCAATACTCTCCTTCCGCTTATTTAGATGTCTTTGAACCTGCGTGACCCTTGAAGGTTCTTGTTGGCGCAAACTCACCGAGCTTGTGACCAACCATATCTTCAGTAACATAAACAGGAACATGCTTGCGACCGTCGTGAACGGCGAATGTGTGACCTACGAACTCAGGGAAAATTGTTGAACTTCTTGACCAAGTCTTCAAAATTCTCTTTTCGCCCGATTCGTTCATCTCTTGAACCCTTTTGAGCAGTACAGGCTGAACAAAAGGACCCTTTTTAGTACTTCTACTCATAATTATAAGCTCCTTTCTCTGCCTTACTTACCGTTTCTTCTTCTTACGATAAGCTTATCGCTGCTCTTCTTGTTCTTACGAGTTTTATAGCCGAGTGCAGGCTTACCCCAAGGGGTTACAGGGCCCGGACGGCCAACAGGTGACTTACCCTCACCACCACCGTGCGGGTGATCGTTAGGGTTCATTACAGAACCACGAACTGTAGGTCTCCAGCCCATGTTTCTCTTACGACCTGCTTTACCAATCTTAACGTTTTCGTGGTCGGTGTTGCCCACCTGACCGATTGTAGCCATACAGCTTTCCGGAACGTTTCTGAGCTCGCCCGAAGGAAGTCTCAAAAGTGCAAGACCGTTTTCTCTTGCCATGAGCTGTGCCATATTGCCTGCCGAACGAGCAAGCTGAGCACCTCTGCCCGGATAAAGCTCAACGTTGTGTATAAATGTACCTACAGGAATTGCTGTAAGCGGAAGTGCATTGCCCGGCTTGATGTCAGCATCAGCGCCTGCAATTACCTTGTCGCCTACCTTAAGTCCCTCAGGAGCAATAATGTACGCCTTTTCGCCGTCAGTATATTCGATAAGAGCAATGAATGCTGAACGGTTTGGATCGTACTCTAATGTCTTTACTGTACCTTCTACGTCAAACTTCTGACGCTTGAAGTCAATAATACGGTACTTTCTGCGGTTACCGCCGCCTCTGTGACGAACAGTGATTCTGCCGTAGCTGTTACGACCTGCCTTCTTGTTTAAAGGAGCAAGTAAGCTTTTTTCCGGCGCAACCTTTGAAAGACCCGAATAATCTGTAACCGACATATTTCTTCTTGAGTTAATGGTCGGTTTATAAACTTTAATGGCCATTTGGTTTCACTCTCCTCATGATGGCTTTGCGGGAATATGGCTTTTCCCATACATTCTGCCTGAATTATTCAACTAATTTCAGGTTTACATCATGCCTTCAAAAAATTCGATAGGCTTGCTGTCCTCTGTAAGCTTGATGATTGCTTTCTTCCAGCTTTTTGTGTAGCCGCCGTTATTTCTGCCCTGACGGCGGAATTTGCCGCGAACACTTACTGTGTTAACCTTAGCAACCTTAACCTTGAAGATTTCCTCGCAAGCTTTTGCAATTTCAATTTTATTAGCTGTCTTGGCAACTTCGAAAGTATATACCTTATTAACTGCGCCGAGCATACTCTTTTCAGTAATTATCGGGCGAATAACAATATCATGAGCTATCATGCATATACCTCCTCAATCTTGCTTACCGCATCCTTGACAATTACAAGCTTGTCAGTATTGAGAATGTCATAAACATTCAAAGTGTTAACCTGAGCTGTTTTAACGCCGGGGATGTTGTTAGCTGATTTGATAATCTTGCTGTCTGCTTCAGGAAGAACTACAAGAGCCTTCTTGTCTGCGCCGATTGCGCTGAGCATAGCAACGATTTTCTTTGTTTTATATTCATCAAGTGCAATTGAATCAACAACGATGATTTCATTTTCCTTAGCCTTTGAAGAAAAAGCTGACTTCATAGCAAGTCTTCTTACCTTCTTATTTACAGAAAATCTGTAATCTCTTGGCTTCGGAGCAAAAACAACGCCGCCGTGTGTCCACTGCGGAGCACGTGTAGAACCCTGTCTTGCACGGCCTGTGCCCTTCTGTCTCCATGGCTTTCTGCCGCCGCCGGAAACTTCTGATCTTGTAAGAGCGGACTGTGTGCCCTGACGCTGAGCCGCAAGATAGTTAACAACCATCTGATGCATAACAGCTGCGTTAGGCTCAATACCGAATACGGACTCAGCAAGCTCAATTGTACCAACATTCTTGCCTTCCATATTTACTACTGATAAACTTGGCATTTATAATCCCCCTTCCTTAAGCCTTAACGGAATCTTTGAGTACAACGATTCCCTTGTTTGGACCGGGAACAGCACCCTTAACAGCAATCAGGTTGTTTTCAACGTCAACCTTAACAACTGTGAGGTTCTGAACTGTTACCTGTTCTGCACCGAGGTGACCTGCCATTTTCTTGCCCTTCCATACTCTTGAAGGCGATGAGCAGGCACCGATTGAGCCGCCGTGACGAACGCAAGGACCTGTACCGTGAGTCTCCTTAAGACGTTGGAAGTTCCAACGCTTAATTACGCCTGCAGTACCCTTACCCTTGCTCTTGCCGGTAACATCAATCTTGTCGCCGGGGGTGAATACGTCTGCTTTAACGAGGTCGCCAACATTGTAAGCGTCTGTGTCGGTAAAGCGGAACTCTTTAAGTGTTTTCTTTGGTGCAACGCCAGCCTTGTCAAAAAAGCCCTTCATAGGCTTGTTTACCTTGTGTGGCTTCAAATCGCCGTAACCAAGCTGAACTGATGCATAGCCGTCGTTTTCAACTGTTTTCTTGGTAGTTACCACGCAGGGACCTGCCTCAATAACAGTTACGGGAACAACGATTCCCTTTTCATCGAAAATCTGTGTCATACCGATTTTCTTACCGATGATTGCTTTCTGCATTTTTGTATCCTCCTTGTAGGTTATTGGTTGGTTCTCACCAACATGACCCTGTCTGCTTGTAGGTTGGTATCAGATTATTATAACTTAATCTCAATATCAACGCCGGCAGGGAGTTCTAGGCTCATAAGAGCCTCGACTGTCTTGTTTGACGGTCTTAAGATGTCGATAAGACGCTTGTGAGTTCTGATTTCAAACTGCTCACGGCTGTCCTTATACTTATGAACAGCACGAAGAATTGTAACAATCTGCTTCTCTGTAGGGAGAGGCACAGGACCCGAAACTCTTGCTCCTGTACGCTTAGCTGTTGCTACGATTCTCTCAGCCGACTGATCAACCAGCTGATGATCATAACCCTTTAATCTTATCCTGATCTTTTCCTTGACTGCCATTATCGTCGCCTCCTTAAAAATTTAGTTGGCGGGCGTTCGCTTTCAAAAAAACTTTTTTTGAAACTCAGCCGGGTGTTTCCTCACCCTGCATTAAAAAACCCGTTTAACTATTCAGTTAACCGGGACCGTTCTGAAAGCATAATGAGCGCACTGATGGCAAAGCAACCCTATTGCCGCAGTTATACTCGTGTTTCATTGTAATCGCCCGGTTTAAAATCGGACATACTCCACGGAAAAACCGGCATAAAATGCCGCAACCTCCCGCTTCATCGCATATCTTTGCAGTCTTGTGCATTCAAACACAACCAGTATTTTACCATAAGCATCGGATAATTGCAAGCAATTTGACATTTTTGGATAAATTAAGGTCGTAGAATTTTGCGAGCATTATAAAAATATTTTTGTGTAATTTTCACATATTGTCAATGCTGTGTATTTAATGTATAATTTAGGTATAAAGATATAATATGCATTTTATATGTGATTTTAGAATTGTGTGAAATGAAAATGAATAATGAAAGGACAATGCATTATGAAACATATCTACTACGGTGACGGCAAAGGAAAAACAACTGCGGCAGTCGGAATAGCCGTGCGTGCAGCAGGCAGTAACCTCAAGGTACTGTTTGTGCAGTTTCTTAAAACCGAGTTCTCGGGCGAACGCCACGTGCTGAGCCACACGGAAAACGTCACGCTCACCTTCTGTCCGCTTGAACTTAAATTCACCTTTGAAATGGACGAAAAAGAAAAACAGCAGACCGCTAAAATTTTTAAAGGAATATTTGAGCGCAGCGTAACAACGGCGCTTACCGAAAAATACGATATGGTTGTGCTTGACGAGGTATTTGAGGCAATCAGCGCAGATATGCTCAGCGAAGCGGATGTCTTTGAATTCATTGCAAATGCTCCGGCAAGTATGGAAATCATAATGACGGGACATAATCCGCCAAAAAAGTTTATGGACATTGCCGACTACATAACAGAATTCAAAAAGATTAAACATCCGTACGACCGAGGCATCACGGGCAGAATCGGTATTGAATTTTGATTACAACATTGCTTTATATTGCTCTTTTGTAAACGCAACCAGTTAGCAGCAGCAAACCCAAAATCCGAAAAACGGCAAGGTTTTAATTCACCTTGCCGTTTAATATTTGTTTAAATATCAGTATGTACTATCAGCCCTCTGCCGGAGCGCCAACAGGACAAACATCAGCGCAAGAACCGCACTCAACGCATGTATCAGCGTCGATAACATACTTGCCGTCACCCTCTGCAATGGCAGATACAGGACACTCAGCAGCGCAAGCACCGCACTGGATGCATTCATCACTAATTACATATGCCATAAGGGAAACACCTCCTTAAAAATTTCAACTATATTGTAACACAAATATTTTAAATTGCAATCTTTTTTGGAAATATTTTTATTATTTAGGTGAAATTTATTTAAGTTTTTGTATCAATTAGCCAATGCTAACCGATTTTTTCCTATTCAAAAATGTTTAAGTCAAACGTAAGTCTGTCAATTTTTCTTTTTATCCCATGAGTAATCAACGAAATTCTTATATCAGCCGCAATCATCGCCAAACAAAATAATACAACAAATACCGTAAAGACCATATTAAATCGTTCATTTAAACAGACATTTTTTCGCGTATTATTCCGAGGATTTTACGCTCTCTTCTGCTAACCTGAACCTGCGTCATATTAAGCAGTTTTGCAGTCTGCACCTGAGTTTTGTTCTGATAATAGCGCAAATTAATAATTCTGCGGTCATTTTCTTCAAGCGCCTCCACCGCCTGCTCAAGACTGAGCCGTTCGGCAATTTCCTCCTGAATATCATCCACAGGTACGTCAAGCTGAGGATTACCCTCTTCGTCATAATCCGCAGTAAGCGACAACGGAAGCCTTGCACAATTGAGTGCGTCAACAATTTTTTCCTCGCCTACGCCAAGCTTTTCCGCAAGCTGAGATACCGTAGGCTCTCTGCCGTTTTTCTGTCCGTATTCACATCTTATTCTGTTTATATTAATTGCAAGCTCTTTGAGCGTTCTACTCACCTTTACAGCGCCGCCGTCACGAAATAAGCGTTTTATCTCCCCCATAATTACAGGGAAAGCATAGGTAGAAAACTGAAAATTCCTGCTTTCGTCAAAATTATTTATTGCCTTGGCAAGCCCCAGACATCCTGCGGCAAACAGCTCCTCATATTCTATGCCCTTGCCTGTAAATCGTTTACAGCAGGCATGTACAAGTCCCATATTGCTGTCTGCAATCTTGTCCTTCTCATTCATCAGAAGCTATCATCTTTTCAAGCGTCACGGTCGTACCCTTGTCAGGCTCAGACTTTACCCTGACCCTGTCGCAAAAGCTCTGCATAACCGCAAATCCCAGACCTGCTCTTTCCTCCTCGGGAGCAGTAGTAAACAAAGGCTCCATTGCCTTTTTTACGTCAGCAATTCCGCAGCCTTTATCACGAATTTTGATGACAACCTTATTATCCTCGGTAATTTTTCCTTTTATGTATATTGTCCCGCTTTCACGACGATAGCCGTGAACAATGCAATTTGTCACAGCCTCCGAAACAGCGGTCTTGATGTCGCTGAGCTCTCCTATTGTAGGATCAAGATTCATCACAAAAGCCGATATTGCCGAGCGTGCAAATGCCTCATTACAGCTTTTGGAAGGAAAGCTGAGGCTCATTTCATTTTTAATTTTCTTTTTCATCTCAATACCCCCAGTCCTTCAAGCCCCGACATAGCAAAAATCCTGTACATTCTGTCAGGAATATTTGTAACGTGAAGGGCTCCTCCGAGCAGCTTCATCTGACGGTATCGCCCCATTACAAGTCCTACGCCCGATGAATCCATAAACGACACATTGGCAAAATCAAGACACAGCAGCTTTGGCTTGAGAGATTGCGTAACTCCGTCAACCTGAGTGCGTATTTTGGCGGCTGAATCGTGGTCAATTTCGCCCTCTATGTATGCGGTCAATACATTATCCCGATAGTCGGTTTTCAGCATTTTATTTCCTCCAGATTATTTTATAAATTTAGTTTGTATAATACAAAAAGCTCCATACCTTATATTAAATAGTATGGAGCAAAAATTTTGTATTATTCTGTTGTCTGCGATAAATTTTATTTTATCCTAAAAGTGTCTGATACAGCCTGATCTGTGCTTACTCAAGCCCCTTGAATTCTTCAAGCTCTTTTTTGCCAACCTTTATATAACCGTCCTTCAACAGCTTGCATTGCTTTACGCCAAAGGTCTTAGGGGCAACATCTTCAGGTGCATTGTCAAGCTTTACCTTAAGAGTTCTTGCGATAAGATTGTTTTCAACCACCAAACCTCTGCCCTCGGGGGTATTTACAATTGCGCCCACCTTAGGAGTATGCTTAAGTAAATCGGTATAAGCATCCTGCTCATACTTAAGGCAGCACATCAGCCGTCCGCAGGTACCCGAAATTTTTACAGGTGAAAGCGAAAGCCCCTGTTCCTTTGCCATCTTAATTGAAACTGGCTGAAACTCACCCATAAAGCACGAACAGCAAAACGGCTTTCCGCACATTCCCAGTCCGCCGAGCATTTTTGCCTCGTCACGAACACCAATCTGTCTCAGTTCAATTCTTGTTCTGAAAACAGAAGCAAGATCCTTTACAAGCGCACGGAAATCAACTCGCCCGTCAGCCGTAAAATAAAACAAAATCTTGCTGTTATCAAATGTATATTCCACATTCACAAGCTTCATTTCAAGATTGTGCTGAGCAATTTTCTGCTCACAGATTTTATATGCTTCCTTTTCCTTCAGCTTGTTTTCGGCAAGCTTATTAAGGTCATCTTCCGTTGCTGTTCTTATAATCGGCTTGAGCGGATGAGCAAGCTCACCGTCCTCAATCGTCTTGTTTGGCGTTGCAACTCCTCCGCATTCAAGACCTCTTGCCGTTTCGACAATAACCATATCACCGCGATTTAATTTATTGCCAACAGGGTCAAAGTAATATACCTTGCCCACCTCTTTAAATCTGACTCCGACTACCTCTGCCATGAAATCCTCCTGTATTCGCCGCACAACCACGTTGTGAGCAAATTTATATTTATATTCTGTGTTATCTTCTTCTTTGCACATTCCGTAAGCTCTATCATACGGATAAGTTTATCCTTTGTAAAGTTAATGCTGAGCTTTCGTCCCAGCGACGCATCAAGACCTGCCCTGCCTCCCGACAAAGCTGCAAGTCCGTCACGCAGAATAAGGCTGACTGCCGACAACGTATCGTCTGCTTTTTCTTTGTCCGTAAGCGCATACACAGCCTTAAGAAGTTCATACTCCCTTGAGCATAATATCCCGCTCACGATATTCTTCGCAATATTTAAAGCTTCCTCGTCAAATCTGCATTCCTGCCTGAGGCGCACAAGCGTACACCTTGAACGAATTGTATCGAGCAGCCTGCGACTGTTTAAGCAGGTCATTATAAAATGTACATTTTTCGGCGGCTCTTCAATCAGCTTAAGTATTGCATTCTGCTGAACTACATCCAGCCTGCTTTCAGCTTCCTCAAGTATATACACCTTTGCGTCCGCCTCATTCGGACGTATATATGCGTCCGCAATTATTTCTCTCAGCTGTTTGATAGAATAGCTGTTTGACTTACCCTCCGTATATGCATATTTTATGTCTGCATGGGCGGCATTTGACGCCTTGTGACATTGATTGCAATGACCGCAGGGCTTGTTTTCAGCAGTACATACCGCATACATTGACAGAAATCTCGCTGCTTCAAGCGTCTTTTCCCTGTCGCTGCCCTCAATTATAATCGCGTGAGGTATTCTTCCGTTTGACTCAAGCGTATTCAAAATATTTTCCGTGCTTTTATCAAAGCTGAAGCCGCCTGTATTCAAAACGTCCACCTCCGCAAATTTATTGCTGCATATCAAAATTAATTATATCATAAACAAAAAAATTTTCCACTCTTATTTTATGGAAACAGTATTCGTGACAATGTCGCCTTTTTCAGTTATATCAATATATCCGTAGCTTGCCATATATCCGTTACACGAACCCGGATTCATCATATAAAGCCCGTCCTCATAATACGTCATAGCCTGATGCGTATGACCAAACAACAAAATGTCAGCCTCCTGCTCTCGTGCAGCATAAATAAGCTGATAAAGTCCCAGCTTGGCATTATACAAATGACCGTGGGTGACAAAAATCTTCTTGCCCAGCACATTAATAGTTTCAACACTTGGAAGCCAACTGTTCCAATCGCAATTACCCCTTACGCCGACAATCATCTTATTTTTGTAATTATCCTTAAGAAACTGCACCTGCTCGTCACCGTCGCCGCAATGAACAATAATCTCCGCAGTCGGCTGAGCATTTACTGCACGGCGCAAAGCATGCAAATCACCGTGAGTGTCAGATATAACTAAAATACGCATTATAAAAACTCCGTTCTATTTTTATAAATTCAGCATAGTATATAATGAGGTGTTTGTATGGCTGATAATAAAAACGCAAATAAAATACTTAACGACCTGTCACGCCGACTGGGCGTGCCGCAGGATAAAATTAAAAGTGCAGCACAAAGCGGAAATATGCAGGAAATTCTGGATAATACAGACACAGAAAGCGCCGAGAAAATCAAAGCAGTGTTAAACGACCCTCAAAAAACTCAGCAGCTGCTGAATTCTCCGCAGGCACAGGCACTAATAAAGCTTCTGAGTGGTGAATAAAATGTCCGATATGCCCGATATACAGGATAAACTAAATCAAATTCTGAGCAATCCCGAGGCTCTCAAGCAAGTGCAGAGTCTCGGCGAACAGCTTGGACTGTCTGCAAATCAAAAGACAAACGAAAAAGCAAAAGAAAACGCATCAACCGTTACTGCGCCTGCTCCGGCACCTTCTCTGCCGCAAATCAGCAATGCATTCAGCCCCGATATGCTGAATGCGGTCACTCGCCTTGCGCCGCTGATGAACTCATTCAAAGGCGACGATGACACAACCAGACTTCTTCACTCACTGCGGCCTTTCCTCAGTCTTGAACGTCAAACTAAGCTTGACAAGGCAGAAAAAATGCTGAAACTAATACGATTAATGCCGCTGCTAAAAGACAACGGATTATTTTAGATATAATTATTTATCATATCATACATAAGATTAAGAGGTGAAAATATGCCCAGTTTTGAAGAGGAGGCTTTTAACCGTGCACAACAAATGCACCGCCGCCCGTCCTATAGTCCAAACGCAAATTCAAATTCCGGCACTCAGCATTCAGACTTTGCCGCACCAAAACCCGAGCCGTCTGAACCGCAGGAGCCGCAGCCCTCGGAAAAAGCCGAGAGTATGCCAAGCGCACACCAGTCAAATGAAACAGGGCTGATTGATACGCTGCTTCAGAACAAAGAACAGAACCTTCTTCTTCTTTTGATTATACTTCTTATGGAGGAAAATTCCGAGCCCACACTGCTGCTTGCACTTATTTATCTGCTCATATGAGCTTATCTTATATGACCCTCGCCTCTGATAATAAACTTGCTGCTTGTAAGCTCATTAAGACCCATAGGTCCTCTTGCGTGCAGCTTCTGGGTTGAAATGCCTATTTCTGCGCCAAGGCCAAACTCACCGCCGTCGGTAAAACGCGTCGAGGCATTTACATAAACCGCCGCCGAATCAACGCTTGCGGTAAATTTATTCGCATTGCTGTAATTGCTTGTAACTATACACTCGCTGTGACCTGTGCTGTATTTTGCAATATGGTCAAGCGCGTCATCAAGGCTGTCAACAACCTTTACCGCAAGAATATAATCAAGAAATTCATTTGCATAATCCTCTTCGGTTGCAGGAACAACACAGTCTCCGAGTATTGCCCTTGCGGCACTGCATCCTCGGATTTCTACATTTTTCTTATCAAGCTCTGCCTTAATCTGAGGCAGGGCTTTTTCGGCTATATCCTTATGCACAAGAATTGTTTCAATTGCGTTGCACACCGAAGGGCGTGAAGTTTTCGCATTAAAAATAATATTCTTTGCCATATCAATATCTGCACTGTCGTCAACATAAACGTGGCAATTTCCCACGCCCGTCTCGATTACGGGAACCTTGGCATTGTTGACCACGCTTTTGATAAGTCCTGCTCCTCCGCGCGGAATGAGCACATCAAGATAATCCGTGAGCTGCATAAGCTCGGTTGCACTACTGCGGGAGGTATCCTCAACAAGCGCAATGCAGTCGGCAGGAAAGCCTGCGTCGGTAACAGCATTTCTCATAATACCGGCGATTGCCTTGTTAGAATTAATTGCCTCCTTACCGCCTCTGAGAATTACCGCACTGCCTGCCTTAAGGCAGAGAGCTGCAGCGTCAGAGGTCACATTAGGACGCGCCTCATATATAATGCCGATTACGCCCATTGGAACGCTTACCTTTTCAATCTGCAAACCGTTTTTCAGCTTTCTGCCGTCAAGCACTCTGCCAACAGGATCTGCAAGTGCCGCAACCTGTTCAACGCCGTCAGCCATACCCTCAATCCGTTCTGCTGTCAGTCTCAGCCTGTCAAGCAGCGAATCGGTCAGCCCTGAATTTTTTCCGTTTTCTATGTCAATATCATTCGCTTTAATAATGGTATCTGTATTTTCCCTGAGAGCCTTTGCAATAGCTTTAAGAGCCTCATCCTTCCTTGAACCTGCATTCATCAGAAAGCGAGAAGCCTTTTTGGCATTTGCACCCATAATTTCAAGCTGCGTCATAAAATCAACCTTTCAATTTACCTTTACAGGCAGTTTCTGTTATTCGGATAAGTATTGGTATTTGGTTTTGCAATGAATCTTGTTCCAAGACCGTTGCCGTCAAAAATATCATAAAGATTTTCAGGCTTTGAGCCATTAATTACATGAACCTCAACGCCCAGCTTTGTTGCATAATCAGCCGCCAGCAGCTTTGTAATCATACCGCCTGTGCCGCGGTTTGAACCTGTTCCGGCTGCCATTGAAAAAATTTCATCCGTAATCTCTTCAACAACATCTATCTTCCTCGCATCAGGATTTGTTCTGGGATTTGAGCTGTATAGACCGTCAATGTCAGTAAGTATAACAAGCCTGTCGGCGCTCACAAGACCGGAAACAATTGCCGACAGCATATCATTATCGCCAAAATTATTTCCCTCCAGCTCATCTATTGCAACAGTGTCATTCTCATTGATGATTGGTATAATATTCATTTTAAGCAGCTCATCAATTGTATTGATAACGTTCTGCTTTTTCTGATATGTTTCAACAGTATAGCGTGTGAGAAGTATTTGCGCCACCGAATGATTATATTCACCGAAAAGCTTGTCGTACATAAACATAAGTTCACACTGACCTATGGCGGCAAGCGCCTGCTTCTTCTTGGTTTCCTTAGGACGGGAAACAAGCCCCGTTTTGCCCATACCGACTCCGATTGCCCCCGATGACACAAGCATAATCTGCTCTCCTCTGTTTTGCAAATCCGAAAGCACCTTGCACAGCGACTCAACTCTGCGATAATTTATTTTTCCGTTTTCATATGTAAGTGTAGAGGTACCAACCTTCACTACAGTACGCTTATTCTCCATAAATCCACCCGATTTTTATCCAAAATATGCATCATATACAATTAAGTAGATTATACCACACATAATATAATAATATCAACATTTTTATTTTAAATACTGAAGACAGCACAAAACGGCAGCCGTGAAAGCTGCCGTTTTTAACGTGATAACAGTTATAACATATTCAAGCGCATCTGAAAGTAGTACCCTGAGCGCGGCCGAGAAGCATCCGATAAAATACTCTTTAAACAGATATTTTTGCAATGCTGCTTTAAAATTTGATAAATACGCAGATATTTCCCCAAAATTTTGTCTTGAAATAACTGCTCATAAACATATTGACGCTTTTCCGATACACCCTAAGCCATATATGGCTCCGCATTTGATACAATGCGTTCATATATTTCGGGGAATTTTTTTCTGAAAGATAAATAGGGGCGATAATCTTTTGTTCCGTCAGAAAGAAAATGCGAGCTTTCTCCTTCGTAGCAAAGCTTTCCCGTATCGGCATTATGAATTTGATATTCAAAATCAAGCTTGACTCCGGTAAATTTTACAAGTTTCACTGCTACTCTGAACAAATCATCAAAATGAAGGAATGAAAGAAACTTTTCACTTGCCGACACTGCCGGAATAACTATGCCCAGCTTTTCCATTTCGCCATAGCTCATAACATTTGCTCTCATCCATTCCATTCGTGCGTCCTCAATTATACGCAGATAATTTGAATGATGCACTACACCCATTCTGTCGGTCTCATAATATCTCACTCTTCGGCTGTATTCCCACATTTTATTCACTTCTCATATTATAAGTCAGATTTTATACTAAATACCATTTAAAGACAAGATAAAATTTTCGAGCGGATTTTGTGCCGTATGAATACTGATCCACAGGAAGGCTGACGCCTTTAAGTTAGCGTCCAATTCTCTTCGATTTGACTTTGCAAACTTATGCAAAACACGAGACACAGTATGAAGTAAAGTGCAAAATACGCCGAAAATATACCTGTTATTTAATAGTATTTAGTATTAATTCAATGCACTTTCAGTGCTGTAAAAAGCAGACTTTTCCGCTTTTTTAATCAGCAAACATTTTTGCGGTCAAGCTCACGTATATCCGTACGCTTGATTTTACCGCTTATAGTCTTTGGCATTTCGTCAACAAATTCAATGTACTGAATATGTTTGTATGACGCAACGCGTGAATTAACAAATCGTTTAATTTCACGTTCAAGCTTAACGTCCTTTTCAAATCCGTCGGCAAGATGTACTGAAGCCTTGATTGCCTGACCGCGAGATTCATCCGGAACGCCTGTTACGGCGCATTCCATAACGGCAGGATGCTCCATAAGCACATTCTCGATTTCAAACGGGCCAACTCTGAAACCTCTCGTCTTGATAAGGTCGTCAATTCTGCCCACATACCAATAATATCCGTCCTCGTCTTTGTAGGCTGTGTCTCCCGTGTGATACACTCCGTTTCTCCATACCTTTTCATAAAGCTTATTATCTCCGCAATAGCCCATAAAAATACCATGCTGATTTTCCTGAGGGATAACTACAATTTCGCCCACCTCATTTGCGGGAAGCTCATTACCCTCATCATCAACAATAGTAATATTATACAGCGGAGTAGGCTTGCCCATTGAGCCGACCTTTGACTCAGAGCCAACAAGATTTCCGAGCATAAGCACAGACTCAGTTTGTCCAAAGCCTTCCATAAGCTTGAGACCTGTCTGCTTATAAACCTGCTCAAACACTTCCGGATTAAGCGCCTCTCCTGCTGTTGAAATATGCTCAAGTGCCGACAGGTCATATTTTGTCATACCGCGCTTGATAAAGTATCTATATACTGTCGGAGGAGCACAGAAAGACGTTACCTTGTATCTTTCAACTATACGAAGAAGCTTTCCGGGTGAGAATTTATCAAAATCATAAACCATTACGCCGCAGCCGCAAAGCCACTGACCGTATATTTTACCCCACGAAGCCTTGCCCCATCCTGTTTCTGCAACTGTCAGATGCAAACCGTTTTCTTTAACGTTCTGCCAGAATTTTGCTGTAATAATATGCGAAAGAGTATATGTGTGATTATGCATTACCGCCTTAGGATAGCCTGTGGTACCGGAAGTAAAGTAAATCAGCATAGGCTCCTCTGCAAGCGTCTGAAGTCTTTCAAGATTTTCATCAGCATTTTCAATTTCGTTTGTAAGATTTATTGTGTTTTCAACATCACGGCGAACAACAAAAACCTTTTCAAGCTGCGTCTTAATTGAAGCGGCTTTGACCAAATCCTCAGCAGTAGCACCGTCAGGCGTTACAACCGCAAATTTTATGCCGGCAGTTTCAATGCGATAGGTAATATCATCAACAGTAAGCATATTTGTTGCAGGAATAACCACAGCGCCAAGCTTATGAAGCGCAGGTACTATATACCAATACTCATAATTGCGCTTGAGAATTACAAGCACCTTGTCTCCCTTTTTTACTCCGTTAGCTCTTAATGCGTTGGCTGCCTTGTTACTGAGTCTGCCAATATCTGAAAATGTAAATGTCCTTTCTTCGTGTTCAGGATTTGTCCACTTTACAGCAATATCATTCGGCACAAGACGTGCCATTTCGTCAACTACGTCATATCCAAAATTATAATTTTCAGGATAATTGAGTTTAAAATCGGTAAGAACCCCATTGCTGTCGGTAGCGTATTCACAATATTTTTCAAACAGCTGCATAATCAGTCTCCTTGTTTATTAAGTTATGTTTTTATCGGCATTTTCTAAATACACATTGCCTAGATAGTATTATACGAAATTTTTTTTGTTTAAACAATATCACCCTCAATGCAGATTTCAGCGTTTTGGGATAGCGTTATGCAAAATATGGATAAATTAATTCGTTTTACATATTTTTCCTTGATATTTTTCACCTTGCTGTATAAACCGATAACACCAAATAAAAAACACATACCCCATTTAACGGAGTATGTGTAAAAATTTATATTGGATTAGCAATTCTCTGTAAGGAATGAATAAAGCTCTGCAAAGGTACCGTGCTTGTAGCCCGAAATATCCTTTCCTTTTCTGTTTACTATACAATCTGTCACAAGATATGTATCAAAGCCCAAATCAGCGGCACACATATCCTCATCAACATCATTTCCTATCATAATGCTTTCCTCAGGTTTAATATTGCAGTTATCACAAATCATTCTGAAATAATCAAGGTTTGGCTTGCAGAAGCCTGAATTTTCATAAACCGTGATAAAATCAAAATCATTTGACGAAACACCTGCCCAGTTGAGTCTGCGCATAGTTGCAACCTCGGGAAAAATAGGATTGGTAGCGGCAATAAGTCTGCCTCCCTTTTGCTTAACATAATCAACGCACTTTTTTGCATACGGATTAACACTTGTAGCCTGCTTTGTCTCAATAAATTCAGCAAGATAATAATCATCAAACTGCTCAATATAGTCAGTCAAATCCATTCGGCATTCCTCGGACGCAACCTTCCAGAAAACATCCTTATTAATTGCAGAGTTATCATTTTTGCCCATTGCAGCAGTACCTTTCCACACGGCATTCATAAGCACCTCGGGAGCAACCTTCAATACAGGTGCAAAGCGTTTGCACAGTGAACCAAAATACAGCTTAATAAATTCATCCATATTCATAGGCAGCAAAGTTCCATCCAAATCAAACAAAAAATTCTTATACATCATCAGAACCTCCTATCATTCATAAATTCAACTGTTGAAATTCCACAAATTACGAATAATATTATTATATATAAAACCCAAAGCAATTGCAAGTTACAGACTTTTAATATATAATAACATCAGTACAAATAAACGGGAGTTGATTATATGAAAATAGTTATCACAGACGCCCAGACCGTTCTTGACGACCTTGTTGACGTATCGCCGCTCAGAGAGCTTGGAGAAGTTGAAGAATACGGATTGTTAAAATATGAAGAGGTAGCCGAAAAAATTGCAGACGCCGACATTGTAGTATGCAATAAAACACTGCTCAACGAGCACAGTCTGAGGCTTGCCAAAAATCTGAAATACATCGGACTTTTTGCCACAGGCTACAACAACATCGACATTGATTACTGTGCAAGCCGCGGTATAACCGTCTGCAATGCAGGCTCATATTCCACAAACGCTGTAGCACAGCACACATTTGCCCTGATTCTTGAGCACTATAATAACACGGCACAATACAATCAATTTGTTCAAAACGGCAGATGGAAAAGCAGCAAAACCTTCTCCCCGTTTGTCTATCCGCTCAATGAACTTGCAGGTAAAACAATTGGAATTGTAGGACTCGGCAGCATAGGAAAAGCAGTTGCAAATATAGCAAAGGCGTTTGAAATGGAGGTCATAGCCTATAACCGCTCTCCCCGTAACATTGACGGAATTGAAATGGTGCCTTTTGAAGAGCTGCTTACCAAAAGCGACATCGTCAGCGTACATTGTCCGCTTAACAGCAGCTCAGAGAAGATGTTTGACAAAGCCACCTTTGCCGCAATGAAAAAAGGCTCATTGTTTGTCAATACAGCACGCGGCGGAGTTATGGTTGAACAGGATTTGTATAATACTCTTGAAAGTGGACATCTGGGAGGAGCTGCCATTGACGCACTTACTGTTGAACCCATGGAAGAAAACTGTATTTTAATGAATGCAAAAAACTGCATTATAACCCCGCACATTGCATGGGCGCCCGTTGAAACCCGCGTGCGCCTTATGAACATAGTGGTTGACAACATCCGAAATTTTCTCAGCGGCACTCCTACAAACAAGGTTAACTAGGGATTGTTTAATAAATAGCGGAGTGCACAAAAAAGTGAGAGATTTTTGCGAAACAAGGCATTTTTTGATGGAATACTGACGTATTACGAGAAAAAGTAACGCCAAATTGCTGTAAAAGATAAACTTTTGGAGTGTATTGTCATTTATTGAAC
>CAYQXN010000030.1:0-20916 GCA_964421585.1 uncultured Ruminococcus sp.
TCTTTTCAACCGATAGACTTGCGCCTACTCCTCGACAGCTTTTTATTCTGCCAATCCATGCTTCTTTTGAAAATTCAAGTGTTGTATCGTATGAATGGATAGTATCAATATTAAATCCGTTCTCTGCCCAATCGGGATAGTTGTATCTGAATTTTTCAAAACCGCAGCCATTCCAATCAGGACTGTATTCCAAAACGAGATTTTCCATTTCTCTGATTATTTCATCTTCAAAAGGTAACCAATCCATAAAGATTTTGCAGAACAGACCGTCGGGCTTTAGAATTCTTCTGATTTCTTTTGCTGCTTTATCTGCGTTGAAATATTGAAAGCATTGCACAGCGGTTACAACATCAAATGTATTATCTTCAAACCCAGTATTTTCTGCCGAACACACCTTGAATTGTATTTTATTAAGATTTCTTGACTTTACAATTTTTATTCCGTACCCAATCTGGTTTTCGGAAATATCCGTTGCTGTAAATTCTGCGCCGGTGTGATACATATTTACAGGCAAAACCGCAGTTCCACTGCCTAAATCGAGTATTTTCTGACTTTGCTTGCCAATGCCGAACATAATCAGCTTGTCATACATACTTTTCGGATATATATCACGGAACTTTGCATAATCATCTGAAGTTCTGCCAAAATCAAATTCTTTTCCGTTGTCTATAAAATCAAGTTTCATATTTCTCACACTGTTATTTCAATCTGATTGTTTTCAAACACGATAATACAGCTTTCATAATATCCGTCGCCTGTAATTCTCGGACCGCTGATTACTTTATAGCCGTCGGACTGCAATCGTTTTGTTAAAGCGTCAACATTTTCTCTGCTTCCAACGCTGAATGCAAGATGAATATATCCCGTTCGCTGTAAAACTTTTTCATCAGCTGCAATATCTGGTCTCGTCATAATTTCAAGCCTTGCACCGCTTTCAAAGCTTAAAAAATACGAGCGGAAATTCGTTTTTCTATTATGATACTTTTCATTTGACTTCGCATTAAAATATGTTTCAAAGAAATTCTTTGCAGCTTCAAGGTCATTTACATACATTGCAATATGTTCTAATTTTATTTCAGACATAATATAACTCCTTGTATGTATATATTTTAGCTGAATTAATGCAGTTGTCAATAAAAGTTGACAAAATTGCAGATAAATTTATTATATCATAATAATTTGCTATTGAAATCTGCCCCAAAATATAGTATAATAACTTTCGGAATTCAAAACTGCACTATTTCACAATTGTAAATTTATCTGCTGGTGTAGCGTAGTTGGTAGCGCAACTGATTCGTAATCAGTAGGTCGACAGTTCAAGTCTGTTCACCAGCTCCACGAGAAAAACCACATTATAAAGCCATTTTTCAGGACTTTATGTGCGGCTTTTTCTTTTTGAAATTCGGTTAAAAAATGGTTAAAATCGGTATAATTTTCAAAAAATGTTAGTCAAATTTTTGTCAGAAAATAGATATCGGTGCGTAATCCAAAAGTATTTACCGCACCCTAAAACAGATGTTTATTTCGAAAATTTACGTTAAATTTTCTTGAAATACGCCTGTATGTCAGAGAATTTTACCTCGTCTTAAAAAATGATTTTTAAACGTTTTGACGTTTTTCAGTTAATCTCTAAAGCTCCTCAAGGATACCTAAACAATCATTTGTTGTCAGAGCTGTCTCCGCCCGGACCATCTCTCCGCTCACGATTGTCAGAAAGATTTTTGCCTGTGCTCACCCACTGATTATTTGTAGCGGTTTTCTCGTTTTCCTGCTTATTTTTATCGCTTTTTGTTTTTATCTGGTTCATATAATCACCTCGATTAAAGTATGCCCGATTTTTTGAAATATATTTTTAACAAAAAATCCCGCACATTAATAAGATGAAACAGTCCTAAAGCAAGAATTCTCAAAATCATCAGACGTTTTACTGTCGTGATAAGGCCTTGTTTAGCTCTTTTTTTACGTCTTATGGTGTTATTATATTGTTGAAACCTATAAATTCAGATGATATAATATATTTAAAGAAGATGTAAATTTATGAAAAGCAATGAAGATTGATTACTCAATCACGATAAAGAAATTAAAACGAAATGTTTTTATAATTCTTTTAAAATGAACTGATTACTGCCTATCAAAAATATTTTAACGCAATAAATACCCGGCAACTCTTTGGTTGTAGAGTATTAATAGGCAAATGCACATCTAAAAATACAGACATGATATAAAATTACAACAGATTAAATTAAATAAAGTCGCCGCCTGATGGTAGGAACATCAGGCGGCAGGTGATTCTAGAGAGAAGTTTTGTCACTTCCCGATATTATAATACGATATTTTACTGAATTTGTCAATAATAATTGATACTTATATTGTCTATTAATATTAGGTGGGTCATATCTGAAAAATATCATATTACAGCTAAATCGTTATTTTTGCTTTATAAAATTATTAAGTCACAATTAAAACTATTTACTTATAAATCATAACACTTCTACATTTTTAAACGATTAAATTGAAATTTTATATACAGACAGAGCCTTCCGCAACGGAAGGCTCTGTTAATTTACATTTATTCGTTTGTATCCTCATTTTCATCTGTTGAACTGTCAACGGCTGAAGTATCTTCTGTAACATCTTCGTCAGGTTCTTCAACCTCTTCAGGCTCAACATACGTGCCGTTCATAATAGCCTCAAAGTCTTCGCTGCCCATCTTTTCGTGCTTGATAAGATATGCCGCTATGTCGTGAAGCTTATCAATATTCTCTCCAAGAATTTTTTCTGCTTTATCGTACGCATCGTTCACAATTCCGAGTACAAGCTCGTCAATTTTGGACGCAGTTGCCTCGGAATAATTCTGAGCTGAACCGCCCATATCTCTGCCGAGGAACACAGCACCATTATCCTGACCGTAGCAAACGCATCCAAGCTCCTTGGTCATACCATACTTTGTTACCATTGCACGAGCAGTTTTGGTAGCCTTTTCTATATCATTTGAAGCACCGGTAGATATATCATCAAGAATGAGTGCTTCGGCAACACGTCCGCCAAGACAAACAATAATATCTTCAAGCATTTCATTGCGCGAATTATAAGACTTATCCTCGCTCGGAAGCGGCATTGTATAGCCTCCCGCCATACCTCGCGGGATAATTGAAATCTCGTGTACAGGATCTTGAGTTTCAAGCTTATCAAAGAGAATTGCATGACCTGCTTCGTGATATGCAGTCAGCTTCTTTTCCTTGTCACTCATTACCTTGCTCTTTTTCTCTGCTCCGACAACAACCTTAACTGTAGCTTCCTTGATTTCTTCCATTGTAATTGCTTTTTTGTCCTTGCGTGCTGCAAGAAGCGCAGCTTCGTTAAGAAGATTTTCAAGGTCGGCGCCTGTAAAGCCCGCTGTGGTCTTTGCAATTGTCTTGAGCTTGACATCGGGAGCAAGAGGCTTTTTACGCGCGTGCACCTTAAGAATTGCCTCTCTGCCGTTTACATCAGGATAACTTACAATTACCTGACGGTCAAATCTGCCCGGACGCATAAGCGCAGGGTCAAGCACATCAGGCCTGTTGGTTGCAGCAATCAGGATTACGCCCTCGTTTGCACCAAAGCCGTCCATTTCAACAAGCAGCTGATTCAAGGTCTGCTCGCGTTCATCATTACCGCCTCCAAGGCCTGTGCCTCTCTGACGGCCTACTGCGTCAATTTCATCTATGAAAATAATGCAAGGCGAGTTCTTTTTTGCCTGGTCAAACAAATCACGAACTCGTGAAGCGCCGACGCCGACAAACATTTCAACAAAATCTGAACCCGAAATTGAGAAGAACGGTACTCCTGCCTCGCCTGCAACTGCTCTTGCAAGCAACGTTTTACCTGTGCCCGGAGGTCCAACAAGCAATACGCCCTTTGGAATTCTTGCACCTAATTTATTGAACTTTTCGGGTGATTTAAGGAATTCAACAACCTCGGCAAGCTCCTCCTTCTCTTCATCGGCACCTGCCACATCATCAAAGGTCGTCTTGCGATTTTCGTCATTGGTGTTCTTGATTTTGGCCTTTCCAAAGCTCATTTCCTTGCCGCCAAGACCGCCGCCGCCTATTTTCTTCATTATAAAGAACCAGCCTACAACCAAAACCAAAACCATAGCAATTGTTGTAATAAGATTAAACAATATTGAATTGTCACTTGCTCGGATAAGGTTGTATGTCATAGCTTCATCAGCAGAAGCCTGATAAGGCTGAATTTCTTCAAGAAAACGCTGAATATCTGCAAGCTCGCCTCTGACTATCACCTGTTTCGCTTTGTCGGAAGCATTGCTGCTGCCAAACAAATAACCTGAGCCTGTCGATTGCGATTTTGTAGTCGGCTCAATTGATGATGGCTCTGTTGATGAGGCAGAGTAAGCAGTACTGCTTTTATATGCCTGCTCGCCCTGCTTAAGTGTAAGCTCAATTGCACCTGTGCCGTAGTTGATAGTATAGCTCTCAACCTTGCCGTCAACAAAATACTGAACAAGTTCAGAGGTCTGAGGCGGATCGGACTGATTGGCACTCAGCAGCATTGCAATTGCGATTATTACTAATACGGGAATTGCAATATAAAGTATAAGATTGCGAATTTTTTTCTTATTTTCCAATGCGTGTTACTCCTCCTTTGGAAAAACCGATTAATCGGAGTTCCTTAATGTTATTTGCAGATTTGCCAATTAAAAATTATCAGGAATAAACCGAAGGCTTTAAAATGCCTACATACGGAAGATTTCTGTATTTTTCATCAAAATCAAGACCGTAACCGACAATGAATGAGTCAGGTATTATCATACCTGAATAATCAACAGCTATGTCAGCCACTCGTCTGTCCGGCTTATTAAACAGCGTACAAATTCTGATAGAACGAGCGCCCTTTGCTTTCAAATGTTTAGTTATAAAGTCAAGGGTATTGCCCGAATCAATTATGTCCTCAACAATAAGAATATCCTTGCCCTCAACAGACTGCGAAACATCCTTTATAACATTCACCCTGCCGGAGCTTGTTGTTGAGCTGCCATAGCTTGAGACAACAATAAAATCAATTGCAAAATCAAGATTTATTTTTCTCATAAGGTCAGCCATAAAAACAACACTGCCTTTAAGCAGACCTATCATTATAAAGTCTTTACTATTGTAATCTTTTTCAATTTGTTTTGCAAGTGAGTTCACAATATTTTCAATTTCTTTTTCGGAGACAAGCATACTCTCCATATCTTTATGCATAACTCTATCCCATATTTTGTCTTAGTTTTTAATATTTATTATTAATTCTTTATCAGAATTATTTTTACCTTGTTCTGCAACACCGATATTTTCGCACCACAAAACTGTGCTGTCAACAGCAAGAACAAGAATTCTGTCCCTGATCTCGGAAGGAATTTTCATCTCGTTAAGCACCTTACGCAAAGGCTTAGTTACATTTCGTTTCGGATAGGTAAACCTATCGCCCTCTCTGCGCGTGCGAAAAACTGCGTTTTTAAGAATTAAGTCCGAGGAAACTGAATTTTTATTTTCTTTATCGGAATTATTCTCGGTTAATTCATATTTTTTCCCGTCAAAATCAAAGCTAAGATTATTTTTTAGTTTAAACATTGCTGTTCCTGCACAGCTATTAGCTTCTGTACTATCATTTGCAGGCACAATCCTCAAAATTCCCTGTTTTGAAACTGCTCGGAATTTTTTACAAAGATTTACAGCACCGCTACATCTGACAATTTCAATCATCAACTCAATGTGTTTGCTTTCAGGAGAGAAATTGGCTTCTCTCTTACAAATCATAGCAAGAGCATTTTTTAACAGCACTCGGTCGAGCTCAACAAGTTTATCACATCTGTAACCAAACTCAACCATGCATTGTTCAAGAGCAATATCGGTCTGTCTGTCCAGGTAATCGGAAATTTCTCTTGCACCTTCGCTCAGGCGCAAAACAGAATGTTCAAGCCCGGCATTAACTCTCCTGAGCTCCGGGATTACATTATGCCGAATCCTGTTACGTGTATAAACATCAGTAAGGTTTGTGCTGTCTGTTACATATTTAAGCCCATTGTCTTTACAATAGACCTCAATCTGAGACCGTGTAAGTTCAATCAAAGGTCGGATAATATTACCCCTGACAGGCGGTATTGCCGCAAGCCCCTTCACAGAGGCGCCTCTTGCAAGATTAAAAAGCAGGGTTTCTGCGTTGTCGGACGCCGTATGAGCAGTGGCTATCTTTGCATTAAGTTCCTCTGAAAGCTGCTCAAAAAAGCTGTACCGCTCATTTCTGCCGCATAACTCTTCGCTGATTTTTTGCTCTGAGGCAATGGATTTTATATCAACACTTTTAACAAAAAGTCTTATGTTATAATTCTTACAAAGATTAACACAGAATCTTTCATCACGCTCTGCCTCAGCTCCTCGAATATTGTGATTTAGATGAGCAGCGTATATTTTTATGTTGTATTTTTTTTTTACGGAATTAATTATATCAAGCAAAGTGACTGAATCTGCTCCGCCCGAAAGCGCAATAACAACGCTGTCACCGTTTTTGAGCATATCATATTTTTCGATTGTAGAAATAACAGCATTATTCATCACGTGACTCCGTGCCTGTAAATCTCATAAATTCACCCTGCCAATGGAGCTTAACAGCATTGGTTTCTCCGTGACGGTTCTTTGCCACAATACACTCGCCTGAGTTCATATCGGCAGTAGGGGCGGCATTTTCAGCGTCCTTATCCGAATAATAGCCCTCTCTGTAAAGGAAGAGAACAATATCGGCATCCTGCTCTATGGAACCTGAGTCACGCAGGTCTGAAAGCTGCGGACGGTGATCCGTGCGCTGTTCGGACGCACGAGAAAGCTGCGACAGCGTTATAACAGGCACATTCATCTCTTTGGCAAGTATCTTAAGATTTCGTGTGATTTCCGAAATCTCCTGAACACGGTTTTCAATTCTCCTGCCGCTTGCCATCAATTGAAGATAGTCTATAACAACAAGGTCAAGATTATGCAGACGTCTAAGTCTTGATTTCATCTCTGTTATCGTAATACCGGGAGTATCGTCAAGATAAAGCTCAGCCTTGCTGAGAACATCACTTGCAGGAATAAGTCTGCTCCACTCTTCCTCGCTGAGCTTTCCTGTTCTGAGCTTAGTGCCGCTGATTAGCGCTTCTGTTGAAAGCAATCGGCTTGCAATCTGCTCCTTGGACATTTCAAGTGAGAAAAATGCAACAGTCTTTTTTGCCGTACAGGCAGCAAAGCGTGCAATATTAAGCGCAAAGCTGGTTTTACCCATACCCGGTCGTGCGGCAAGCAGAATGAGATCGCTTCGGTTAAGCCCGGTAATCATCCTGTCAAGGTCGCCAATACCTGTTGGAATGGGCTTTAAGCTGTCATCAACTTCACTGTTGAGAGCATCAAGTCTGTCAAAGGTCTGAAGAATAACCGAGTTAATGCGCTCAAGACCTGACCTTTCATTACCCTGACGAATATCAAAAATCTTCTGCTCCGCAGAATCAATAAGCGTTGAAGGCTCCTCATTACCGGCAGTCGCATCGTCAATAATCTCTCGCGAAGCCGTTATCAGCCTGCGGATATTGTACTTGTCCGCAATAACCTTGGCATAAGCCTCGGCATTTGAGATTGACGGGCAATTATCAACAAGATTCATCAGATAGGTCTTGCCTGTTGCTTCATCAAAGGCTTTATTCTGTTTTAGTTTTTCAAGAAGTGTTACAAAGTCGATTGCCGCTCCGAAGTTGATCATTTCCTGCATTTCTGAAAAAATCATTTTATGAAGTGCAATATAGAAATAATCTGCCGACTTTACATAGTCAACAACCTTGTCAAAAACATTGCTGTCGAGTATCATTGCACCCAACACAGCCTGTTCAGCTTCGGGACTGTACGGCATATTCAAACCATCATAACTGCTGATAAAATCCGAGTCTGCCATTTTGACACCTTTAATTTTGATACCTTTATAAAATAATTACATTTTCTGCTTAATATTCAAATGATATGATATTTTCATTTATGTACATCTCATACATACACACGGCAAGCCATGCCATCTCAGTGAAAAAATCTTGTATAATTTAACTGACGAAGCAATTAACGCATAAAATTTTTAAGCCAAATCAAAGGATTTGGACAAAACATATAGTGTGCACTAAGACTTGAAAAACAAAAAACTATTATATATATAAATCCAGCACTGATTTATCACATTACAAAAGTTAAGCAGATAAAACTTTTTCTATTTTGCTTCTGTTACCTTAACATCAATATGAGCTGAAATTCCGGTATAAAGCTTTACTTCAGCCTTATAAGTACCAAATTCCTTTATATCACAGTCCAGCACAACCTTGCGCTTATCTATGGAAATATTATATTGCTTTTTTATTTCCTCAGCCACCTGCTTTGAGGTTACGCTGCCAAACAAACGTCCTCCCTGACCTGCCTTTGCAGTCATCTCAAACACTTTGCCTTCAAGCTGCCTTTTGTAACCTTCAGCCTGTGCCTTCTGTGTTGCAATCTTGAAATTCTTTGAATTCTCAGCATTCTTATACTCATTCATTGCCTGGGAGTTGGCTTCCTTTGCAAGCTTTCTCGGCAAAAGAAAATTACGTGCATAACCGTCTGATGTTTCAACAAGCTCACCCTTTTTGCCGAGTGACTTAACATCCTGTAATAAAATTACCTTCACACAAAATCATCCTTTCTAAAATCAGAACGTATCGGATACGCTCACTGTACTATGTGCTGCTCACATCATCAATCAGCTCGTCAATTACAGCCATAAGCTTTTGATATGCAAGCTCCATTGTTGTATCATAAAGCTGAGCCGCAGCCATTGTCTGATGACCGCCGCCGCCAAGTCTTTCCATAATAATCTGGACATTAATCCGCCCGTAGCTTCTGGCAGAAATATTAATTCTGCCTCCCTCCTCAAACAGCACAAACGACGCATTTACACCTTGCAGCGAGAGCATTTCATCGGCGGCCTGCGCAGCTGCCAGTCTGACGTCATTGCCTTTAAGCTTTGAAGTTGAGACCGCACAATTCCTATATATGTGCGCTTTGCAAACAATATCGACCTTTTCCTTATATGTATCAACGCTGTCTGCAAACATTTCCTTGACAGTAAGGGTATTTGCTCCCTTCTTTCTCAGATAAGCAGCAGACTCAAAAGTACGTACGCCTGTTTTGATAACAAAATTCTTGGTATCAAGCATAATGCCGGACAGCAATGCATCTGCCTGAACATACCCCAACGGTTTGTCATCAAGACAGCTTATAATTTCGCTGCACATTTCAGACGCCGAAGAGGCAGACGGTTCGTGGCAGAACACCAGCGCATTATCAATATAATTAACTGCCTTTCTGTGGTGGTCAATAACAATTATCTTCTTGCATTTATCATAAACCTCCGTGCTTTCCAGAGAGCATCTGAGGTGGGTATCAACTATAATAAGAAGAGTTCTTGGGGTAATTCCCTTGAGCGCTTCCTCAGGAGAAATAAAAATATCCGAGTCAAGCCTGCTTTCGGTATAATCTATAAGCTGCTTCGCCATTGAATTTTCACGGTCAATTACAATCTTGCTGTAGCATTTGAAGGATTTCTCCATAATGCATTGCATACCGATTGCCGCACCTACACAGTCAAGGTCAGAAAAGCGGTGTCCCATCAGCAGAACCTTGTCACAGTCAGCTACCGCTCGGCCTATTGCATTGGCAATAACACGCATACGCACCTTGCTAAGCTTTTCGCTTGCCGCAGAAGTACCTCCAAAAAATTCATAGCTGTTATTTTTTATTACAGCCACCTGGTCTCCGCCTCTGCCGAGTGCCATTTCAAGCGCCTTGCGAGCATTCTGCTCACTTTCCTTAACCGATTTTGCTCCTCTGCACAAGCCGACAGAAATTGTAGCTATATGATTATTTACCGCAATTGAACGTATATCCTTAAGCACAGGAAATTTAGAAGAAATCATCTTCTCAACATCAGCATCACGAAAAACTATCAAGTAACGCGAGTTACCAATCTTTTTGTACAGGGCATTGTATTGTGCAGCCCACTTCTGAAGCTCAGACTCGACTGTCATTGTTACTTCAGAAAGAAGCTCATCGGTGTCATTCGAAAAATCATCAGCATTGTCAAAGGTAACTATAGCAACGCAGGGCAGTGTGGCATTATATTCACGTACAATAGATTTATAATAGGTATTCTCAATAAAATGGCATACCGTGCCGCCTTCAACATCTACGCAATATGCCGTGTATTCCTTGCCGTCAAGAGCGATGTCAACACCCTCGCCGCCTTTGATGTCATCAAATTCAAATCCCGAAAGATAGGCAGTTATATTGTCGCCCTCAGGACTTCTGCCGTTGCCCATCATCTTGCGGAAGCTCATATTGCACCACACAATGTCTCCCTTGGGACCCGAAATTGCAACAGGATACTTGTACCTTTCGAGGTACTCAAAGTTAACACCGTTGATTTTGTCCGCTGCTGAGCGTACAACAGCTGATACATAGCTCTTGAATCTGAGCAAAAGCACCAGAACAACAGCCAGAGCAGCCACAGAAATACCAAGCTCTATATAGCAAAGTATGCGGTTGTAGGAATATGACATAATTGCCATAAGCAACATTATTACACCAAAGATAAAAAAAACAGGTGTAACTGTCCAATGCCTTTTTTTCATATAAAACCTCAGTAAATTATCCGACAAGCGGAGCTTTATTAAACCTCCTGCAATATCGGTAAAATCATAGGACTGCGTCTTGTTCGCTGTCCGATAAGCTTTGCGACCTCATCCTTGATGCGGTTTTTAATAACACCCCATTCGTGTACATTATTCTCTGCACACTCTTCAAGTATATCCAGTGAAATTTTCTTAACATCATCAAGAAGGCTTTCGCTTTCTCTCACATATACAAATCCTCTTGAAACTATATCCGGACCGCTTATAACGTGACCGTCATAAACGTCAAGAGAAGCAACGATTATAATAAGTCCGTCCTGACCCAGATGCTTACGATCGCGAAGAACAATGCTTCCTACGTCACCCACTCCAAGTCCGTCAACAAACACCTTGCCTGACGGGACAGGAGCAAGCTCTTTTATATAATTTTCATTTATTTCAACAACGTTTCCTACATCGCCTATAAAAATATTTTTTCTGTCCATACCGAGAAATTCGGCAAGATCGGCATGCTTGCGCAAATGCTTATGCTCGCCGTGAACAGGAATAAAATACTTTGGCTTAACAAGCTTATGCATAATCTTAAGTTCTTCCTGACACGCATGACCCGAAACATGAACATCATACATTGACTCATAAATAACCTTGCAGCCCTTTTTAAGCAGCTCGTCAACAACATTGCCGACAGTCTTTTCGTTGCCGGGAATAGGGTTAGCTGAGATGATAATAAAGTCTCCCTCTCCCACCATAACCTTGCGGTGGTCGGAATATGCCATTCTTGAAAGCGCACTCATAGGCTCGCCCTGACTTCCTGTTGTAACAAGAACAACCTGCTCGGGCATATATTTATCAAGCATATCAATGTCAATAAGAATATTTTCGGGAATTGTCAGATAGCCAAGCTTGCCTGCAACATCCATATAGTTGACCATACTTCTGCCGGAAAATGCAACCTTTCTTCCGTATTTCTCGGCACAATTTATAATCTGCTGAACTCTGTTTACATTTGAAGCAAAGGTTGCAATTATAATTCTGTAATGCTCAGCACTCTTAAAAAGGCTGTCAAGACTGTCCGAAACCATACGCTCAGTCGGAGTATAGCCTGCACGCTCGGCATTTGTGCTTTCTGCAAGCAGTGCCAGAACGCCGTTATCTCCTTCTTTGGCAAGGCTTGAAAGGTCAATCATATCACCTGTAATAGGAGTGCAGTCAATTTTGAAGTCGCCTGTATGCACAATTGTGCCGGCAGGAGTATGAATTGCAAATGCAACAGCGTCGGGAATAGAATGATTTACGTGGATAAATTTTACATCCATACAGCCAAGCTTTATTGAGTCGCCTGCATTCACAACATTGAGCTTTGCTTTATTATAGAGACTGTGCTCCTTAAGCTTATTCCCCACCAGTCCGAGAGTGAGAGGAGTGCCGTAAATAGGAATGTTCACCTTAGAAAGAAGAAACGGAAGTCCTCCGATATGGTCCTCATGACCATGAGTAAGAACTATGCCCTTCACCCTATTAAAATTTTGCTCAATATAGGTAAAATCAGGTATTACAAGGTCAACACCAAGCATATCACCGTCAGGAAAAGCCATACCGCAGTCAACAATTATTATATCATTCTCACACTCAATCAGTGTTATGTTCTTGCCAATTTCATTAAGACCGCCCAAAAATGCAATTCTAACCGACGGTTTCTTTATCTGCCTGTTATACTGTCTGTTAGATTTTTTCTGATAGTCCTTTCTGTACGACTGCGATGATGAAAAGCTGCCGTAGCTTTTACTGTTTTCAACAGTACTTTTTTTTAATGTTTTTTGATTAGTCTTATTACCCTTTGAGTACCTTTTTTGTTCAGATTTATAGTAATTTTTGTTGTCTGTACTCACAAATTAACCTCCATAAATTAAATTTTTAACGACAAAATCCTGTGTGCATTATTTTTGTCACAAAACACGAATATTTAACGGCCATATTCCTAAAGCACGGACTTCTGTCTTCTTAATGCCTGCTGAACATTGCTAAAACATACAAATAATCAAACAATATTTAACTTTTCGGGTGCCGGAAAACATCTTTCCTGCAAAACAGGCTTTAAGCGAACTAAATTAAAATCGTTAGATTCTGCCTAAAAACACCTCTTTATAGCATTTTTACAAATTCACAAAACAGTAACGGCGTATTGCGATTTATTCAGTAAGCATTATATATCAATCCGCAAGCATAAAACTGATTTATAATCATAAATTTGGCGTATCATACCATAAGACATAGTAAGCCTATAATATTACATTTTATTATTTTAACCCATATGCAACCTCTATGTCAAGTTAAAAAGAACAAATATTTTACTAAAAATAACCACCAAAAAAATAAAATATTTCACTATATTATAATTACAGCGACTTTAACAAGATTCTCACAGCTCATATCACATATATTATGCTCACTTTAAGGGAAAATAAAGATAAAATAATGGTTGCAATTGTTATTTTTGCGTATTATAATATACTTTGGACATCATATAGCTTAGGGCAGACGATTTTCCTCCATACAGACGGAGAGAAAAATCTTACAATTATCAGGAGGGTATAAACTCCCTTGATTTCAGGCGGCATATAACTGTTTTTGACTAACTGAAAATTACTAAGCCCTAATTATAAGGAGAATTGTTTTGAAAAAAGTTGAAGTTTTTACGGACGGCGCCTGCAGCGGTAATCCGGGGCCGGGAGGCTGGGGCGCAATACTGCGTTTCAACGGTCACGAAAAGGAGCTGTCGGGCGGCGAAGCAAATACTACCAACAACAGAATGGAGCTTTCTGCTGTGATTTTTGCTTTAGCTCATCTTAAAGAACCTTGTGATATTACTCTTTACAGCGATTCTCAATACGTTTGCAACGCACTTAAGCTTGGCTGGGCAAAAAAGTGGAAGGCAAACGGATGGATGCGCAATAAAAAGGAGCCTGCCCTCAATCCTGAGCTATGGGACAAGCTGCTTGAGCTTTGTGAAATCCATAATGTTGATGCCATATGGGTGAAGGGTCACGCAGGTCACCCTGAAAATGAAAGATGTGACCGCCTTGCTGTTGCTGCGGCACAGCAATACACATAAAATATATTTTATCATATAACTTTATTCTACGAGGTGATTATATATGAGAAATGTTTACGCCGACAACTCGGCTACCACTAAGGTTGCACCTCAGGTTCTTGAGAAAATGCTGCCATATTTTACCGAAATATACGGTAACCCGTCAAGCCTCTACAGTGTTGGAGGCAAGGCTAAGGAAGCTGTTGAAAAAGCAAGAGAGAATATTGCCAAAAACATTGGTGCAAAATCTCCATCAGAAATTTTCTTTACCTCAGGCGGAAGCGAATCCGATAACTGGGCTGTAAAGGGAGTTGCTCATGCGCTCAGGGCAAAGGGCAAAAAGCATATCATTACTTCAAAGTTTGAGCACCATGCAATTCTGCATACCTGTGCAGCTCTTGAAAAAGAGGGATTTGAGGTAACCTACCTTGATGTATATGAAAACGGAATTGTTCATCCTGAGGACGTTGAAAACGCAATACGTGAGGATACAGCAATCGTTACAATTATGTATGCAAACAATGAAATAGGCACGATTCAACCTATTTCTGAAATAGGCGCAATCTGCAAAAAGCACCGTGTTCTCTTTCACACCGACGCCGTTCAGGCTGCGGGTTATGTAAAGATAGACGTTGTTGAGCAGAACATTGACCTTCTTTCTTTGACCGCGCACAAAATTCACGGACCAAAGGGCTGCGGCTTGCTTTATGTAAGACGAGGCGTCAGAATTGACAATCTTATAGACGGCGGCGCTCAGGAAAGGAACAAGCGTGCAGGCACAGAAAACGTAGCAGGAATTGTTGGATTGGACGCTGCGCTTCAGCTTGCGATTGATACAATGGACGCCAGAAATAAAATGCTTACAAAAATGCGCGACCGTCTCATTGACGAACTGCTCAAAATTGAACGTTCAAGAGTCAATGGCGACAGAACACACAGATTACCCGGCAATGTAAATATGTGCTTTGAGGGAATTGAAGGCGAAAGTCTGCTTTTGAAGCTTGATCTTAACGGTGTACAGGCTTCCTCGGGTTCAGCCTGTACCTCAGGAAGTCTTGATCCGAGCCATGTTCTGCTTTCAATCGGACTTCCGCACGAAATTGCACACGGAAGTATGAGACTTTCCTTCTCGGACGAAAATACTGAAGAGGACATTGATTACATTCTCAGCATAGTTCCCGGTATTGTAACATATCTGAGAAATATGTCGCCGCTTTGGGAAGACATCAAAGAGAAAGAGGCTTTAGAAGCGGCTGATTAATAATACAAAATAAATATAGGAGGTTAATATATAATGGCATATACAGAAAAAGTAATGGATCACTTTGCAAATCCGCGCAACGTCGGCGAAATTGCTGATGCTGACGGCATAGGTGAGGTCGGCAACTCAAAGTGCGGCGATATTATGAAGATGTACATTAAGGTTGACGGCGATATAATTACAGATGTAAAATTCAAAACCTTTGGCTGCGGTGCCGCTATTGCCACAAGCAGTATGGCTACAGAAATGATTAAGGGCAAATCAATTAACGATGCTCTCAAGCTTACAAACAAAGCAGTTATGGAAGCTCTTGACGGACTTCCGCCTGTTAAGGTTCATTGCTCAATTCTTGCAGAGCAAGCAATTAAGGCTGCAATCTCTGATTACTATAAGAGCAGAGGAATTGACCCCGAACCGATTGTTGGCGTAATCCAAGAATGTGAAGAATGTGGCTTATAAGTCTGCAATACCCTCCCCCCGACTGTAAACAGTCGGGGGATTTTGCTTTTTTAGGATATATCCTTACATAGCAAATCGTAGTGATGCCCGGTGAGCATCTCAATAAAAATGTATGATTTTAGTGAGACGACCAATGGTCATCCCTACGTGTTGTATATAAAGGTTAACATCAACTAAATCAGAAAATGCTGTATTGCCCCAAACTATATGCAAGTGAAATTTCGGGCAAACATTTTTTGTTCTTTATCAAGCCGTCTGCTCAATTTGGCATCGGGCTACCGACAAACTATAATTATGCTTACTTATAAAACAATGTACAAATGGTTAATTTTGTGATATAATAAATATATATATAATTGATTTATACATTGCAGAGGAAACATTTATGGAAAAAAATTTTACCGAGATAACAGGCATGGTAGAAGATATTATATACAGAAACGAACAAAACGGTTATACTGTTTTTGAAATTGCCGACGGCGATGACAGCATAACTGCCGTGGGAATTCTTCCGCAGGTCAGCGCAGGAGACACTGTCAAGGTTACGGGAAGCTTTATAAACCATCGCAACTACGGCAGACAATTCTCGGTTGAGGTATGCGAAATTTGCCGTCCTACAGAGGCAGCAGACATTCTAAGATACCTTTCTTCGGGAGCAATCAAGGGCATTGGCGCACATACAGCGCAACTTCTTGTATCTGAATTCGGAGAGTCAACTCTCGACGTTATGGAAACACAGCCTGAACGAGTGGCTCTTATCAAGGGTATCTCTGCAAACAAAGCAGCAGACTTTTCCAATCAACTTCGCACAAACAGCGGCGTTCGCTCACTTATGCTGTATCTCGGCGAATACGGTATCTCTAACACTTCCTCAGTCAAAATCTACAACTTACTTGGCTCAGATTGCGTTGACAGAATTAAAGAAAATCCCTATATTCTTTGTCAAAGCAACCTTGGCGTTACCTTTGAAAGTGCTGATTTCATCGCTAAAAAAGAAAATCTTGATAATGACAGCATTCTTCGTCTGCGTGCAGGCATTGTTTATGTTCTGCGTCACAACGAACGAAACGGACACACCTGCCTGCCAAAGGATAAGCTAGCCGCTATAACCGCTGATTTTCTTGGAGTTGAAATTGATAAAATTTTGTCTTGTATGGATGAGATGGCATTTGACCGCAGTCTAATTGAGGATAAAATCGGAGATAATACTTTTCTCTATATTCCCGAAACTCACCTGAGTGAGATGTACATATCATCAAGAATAAAAATGCTGATGAAATTCCCTTCTGAAAAGATCAAAGGCATTGACAATGAAATTGAAAAATGTGAAAAAGAGGACGGTATAACCTATGCCGACCTTCAAAAGGAAGCTATTACAAAGGCGCTTACAGAAGGAATGCTTGTACTCACAGGCGGACCGGGTACAGGTAAGACCACTACTTTGAACGCTATCATCAAGATAATGAAAAACAAGGGCAGAAAGGTTCTGCTATCTGCTCCCACAGGTCGTGCCGCCCAAAGGATGAGCGAACTTACGGGTGACGAGGCAAAAACCCTGCACAGATTACTTGAAGTAAGCTGGGATAAGCACGACAATCCTGTTTTTAACCGCAATGAACGCAATCAGCTTAAATGTGACGCTCTGATTGTTGATGAAGTTTCAATGGTTGACACCTTCATTTTTGAGAGCGTTATGCGTGCACTGCCCTTGGGATGCAGACTGATTCTTGTAGGTGACTCCGACCAACTTCCTTCAGTAGGTCCGGGCAATATTCTCGGCGATATAATCGAAAGTGGAGTAATTCCGGTCGTCAGACTTAATGAAATTTTCCGCCAGGCTCAAAAAAGTCTTATCGTAACCAATGCACATAAAATTGTCAACGGAGAAATGCCTGTGCTTAATTCCGCGGATAAGGATTTCTTTTTTCTTGTCAAGAATAATAAAGCAGATATTTTAAACATAATCCTTGACCTGTGCTCAAACAGATTACCCAATGCATACAATTATTCAGCATTTGAGAATATTCAGGTGCTTGCACCGTCCAAAAAAGGGGAACTTGGCACCGTTGAACTGAACAAGCAACTGCAAAATATTCTGAATCCGAAATCGACTGACAAAACCGAGGTCAGTATCGGCAGCAAAACCTTTCGTGCAGGCGACAAGGTTATGCAAATAAAAAACAATTATGATATTCGGTGGTTCAAGGAGAATGGTGACACCGGCGAGGGTATTTTTAACGGCGATATTGGTATAATTGAGAAAATTGACAGAAAATCCAAGCTGATAAAAATTAACTTCTACGATAAAACCGCAAGCTATACCTTTGAGTTTGCGTCAGACCTTGATTTTGCCTATGCTATAACAGTACACAAAAGTCAGGGTAATGAATTTGACGCCGTTGTTATTCCAATGTTTTCGGGACCTCCGCAGTTGTATTACCGCAACCTGCTATATACAGCCGTCACAAGAGCCAAGAAAACACTAATTCTTGTCGGAAACCCTCAGACAGTAGAATATATGGTAAACAATAACCGCCGTACCAAACGATACAGCGGTCTAAAGGAATTTTTACTTCGTGATGACACACTTTATTAGAAAAATTACAGACGCAGTTTCAGATATATTTTTTACGGCAAGGTGTCCTTACTGCACAACTGTTATTAAACGCACAGAATACGCCTGCAAAGAATGTAAAAAGAGCTTTCCGAACAGCATAACTATAAGATATGCCGTAGGAGGCTACAGGTGCTGCTCCCCTTTTCCCTACAGCGGAAAATTTAAAAAGGCTGTACAGCGATTTAAGTTCAACAACTGCGGTTCTTTTTCAAAGCCGCTTTCATATGCAATGTTCAAAAGCATTGAAACCATACTTAAAGACGAAAACTTTGACCTTATTACCAGTGTCCCTATGCACAAAAATACAAAAAGGGAACGCGGCTACAATCAGGCTGATTTGCTTGCAAAAAGATTTTCTGAATTTTCGGGAATACCATATGCAGAAACACTTGAAAAGTTCAAGGAAAATAAAACACAACACAGTATAAAGGCTAAGGAACGTGCCAAAAATGTTAGAGGCGTTTATAGGATAATTGACAAATCCCTTGTAAAAGGTAAGAAAATTCTCATAATAGACGACATCATTACCACAGGCAATACCCTTGGTGAATGTGCAAGAATTCTTACAAAAGCCGGATGCGGAAAAATATGCTGTGCTACGGTGTGCGCAGTTTTTTGACAGCAGAAATACAGCAGGAATAGTAATTTGAAAACATAAAACAACTGAATGTTTTAATAAAACGAGGTAAGCTCAAGCATTTTTGCGAAATATTCATCTTAGTATAAACATACAGTTATTTTTAGTTTTCAGATAATCCCTAAGATTATATATCATATATTGGAGTGATTTTATGGATATAGCAATTGACCTCGGTTCAGACAGAACCAGAGTTTTTATTGACGGCAAAGGCAAGGTGCTTGACGAGGCAAGCGTCATCACCTATGATATTGATACCGAAAAAATATACGCTGTGGGCGACGAAGCATACAGAATGATTGGCAAAACACCTGTGGGTATAAAAGCAATTCACCCGCTCGACAGCGGAGTAATTGCACAATCTCAGCTTGTTGAGGATATGGTTTCAATACTCCTCAAGGATGTATGTTCTGTCAAAGTCGTTATGCCTAAGGTTGTCACCGCTGTGCCCTGTGACATTACTGAGGTCGAAAAACATGCTGTAGTAAATGCTGTAAGCTCCTTTGGCGCTCGAAAGGTATATCTTATAGAAAGCCCCAAAGCCGCCGCATTAGGCTGTGGTTTTGACATAAAAAGTCCTCACGGCACCCTGATTGCTGACATTGGCAGCGGTACTGCCGATATTTCCGTGCTTTCTCTTGGAGGAATTGCCGTATCAAAAACAATTAGAACAGCAGGAAGCGCAATGGACGAGGAAATAGTCAAATACATCCGCAAGCAGTATAACCTGATAATAGGCACAAATATGGCTGAAAGCTGCAAAAAAGAGGTTGGCTGCGTCAAGATTCCTGTTGAAGAAAAGACCTTTAGAGTAAAAGGCAGAGACGCTGTAAACGGATTGCCGAGATTCATTGATATTTCGTGCGCAGAAATCAAAGAGGTACTTACAGAGACGGCAATGGAAATTGTAAATGCTATCAAGGACGTACTTGAGCAGACTCCGCCTGAACTGACAAGTGATATTTTCTCTGACGGAATAATACTTACAGGCGGTCTTGCTAAACTCACAGGTCTTGCAAGACTTATAAGCGAGGTAACGCATTTGAGGGTAAGAGTCCATAAAAATGCTGCCGACTGTGTTATTATGGGCTGTGGAAAAGCAATTGAATATATTGCAGAAACCGATAAACCTCATTCAGGCATCGTCTCTCCGCTGCTTGCAGCGTATTGATTTTAATACTAAATACAAATTAAAGCATGGCACCACGGATGCTCTTATATTGTAAAAAAGTTTTTCATAAAGTAAATTATATGTTTTTACGCAACACCATGTAGGGACGGCCATTGGCCGTCCCTACAAATTATATATTTTCAATGGAAGTACTTGTTTCATTAATAAGTTATTCTTCCTCAAGTATAAGCTCTGCTGTAGCTACATTTAGCAGTTTATTTCTTTTTTTACCAAATAGCTTTGTTATAATACCGAGTACAGCTCCCACACATACTGCAGCAATCACAGTTCCCAAGCCTACGCTTCCCAGCTTATGCAAAGCAATAAGACAGGTAACAAGAGAAATAACAACCATTGTAACATCAAAGCATATTTTCACCTTTGAAAATTCAATATGTGTAATATTTGATATAACAAGCATAGTTCCCTCACCTGCAAGCGGCATTAAGTTGGCAGGAACATAAAAGAAAATCCCGACTGCAACTAAAATTATGCTTATCAAAAGCATACAAAAGCGGATAATAAGGTTTTCCGGAGTAGGCAAAAATGAGACAAGATAATTGCAAAACGTGGTAAAGTATCCAAAAACAACTCCCACTGCAATCTGAAGAAGATTTTTAATTTTAAAAGCCTTTCGCAGAATAATAATCTGCAAAAGCACCAGTACAGCATGAAACAATATGGTCGCCTGTCCCATTTCTATTCCCCATACACAAGTCATAGTATAAGGGATTGAACTAACAGGTGATACGCCAAGGTTTGACTTAACAGAAAGTGCGATACCCATAGTCATAACTAACAAGCCGCCAAAATACATTACAAGCCTTAAACAAAGTTTATTATTTTTCTTCAATTCGATACATCTCCCATTATTCAAAAAACTTTGATTATTCGACTTATTAATTATAACATCAAAAAGCCTGCTTGTCTATATATTACCGCAACATACATATAATCGGCAATTCA
>CAYQXN010000031.1:0-20739 GCA_964421585.1 uncultured Ruminococcus sp.
GAACGGCACGTACGGTGGTGTGAGAGGAGGGTGAAATTCCCTCCTACTCGATTTATAAAGAAAAATAAAGATTACTTTTTATACTGAGCGTATCAGAAAAAGTGTTTGTTAAAAACTAAAAATTAAAAAAATCAAACTAAGTATTGTAAAAAAATGTTGGTTTGGAGAGTTTTACCTATTTTTCAGATATAAACTAAAATACTAATATTAAAATTAGTATATGTAATAAAATTGTTGACAAATGCACTAGCATTTGGTAAAATACTAATTGTTGCATCGGGATGTAGCGCAGCTTGGTAGCGCACACGTCTGGGGGGCGTGGAGTCGCAAGTTCAAATCTTGTCATCCCGACCAGCAAAACGCTGAGCTTGAATATAGGCTCAGCGTTATTTTTTAGGAGGAATTCCATGCTTAATATAGGTGCACATCTGTCTATTTCAAAAGGCTTTGAAGCAATAGGAAAACAAGCTCTTGAAATTGGAGCAAATACTTTTCAGTTTTTTACTCGCAACCCTCGCGGGGGTTCTGCACGCAGAATTGAACAGTCGGATGCAGACGCACTTAAAAATCTTATGACAGAGAACAATTTTGCTTCCATTCTTGCGCATGCACCATATACTATGAATCTTTGTTCTTCAAAACCTCAGATACGTGAGTTTGGCTTCAATACACTAATTGACGATTTAAAGAGGATGGAGCTTCTGCCTTGCAATCTTTATAATTTTCATCCCGGCAGCCACACTGGACAGGGTGTTGATGTAGGTATTGAACTAATTGTTGATGCTTTAAACAATGCTCTCTCAGATGATATGGGTACAATCGTATTGCTTGAGACAATGGCAGGTAAGGGCAGTGAAATCGGCGGCAGTTTTGAAGAGCTTGCCGCTATAATTGATGGAGTTGAGTTAAAAGATAAGATAGGTGTCTGTTTTGACACTTGTCATGTTTTTGATGCGGGATATGATATTGTAAATGATCTTGATGGAGTGCTTAATGAGTTTGACAGAGTCATTGGTATTGATAGGCTTAGGGCTGTGCATTTGAATGACAGTATGAATTATTTAGGGTGTCGTAAGGACAGGCATGAAAAAATCGGAAAAGGCGCTATAGGTAAAAATGCGTTTGAACGTATTATTAATCACAGATGTTTAAGGGAGCTTCCTTTCTTTCTTGAAACGCCAAATGAAATCCAAGGATATGTTGGAGAGATTAAATTGCTAAGGAGCTTGTATATTGAATGAAGATAGCATATTAGCTAAAAATATTATATTTTGTTGTGCATATAGCAAATTGCGAAAAATACAAGAATTTGGTATTATTAGAATGTATTATGACATGCTGAATCAGGATGTCATTTTGCAAGTAATTTTATTTAGGAGTGAGAAATTTGAGCAAAAAACTAACAAGTATGATTCTTGCAGTCTGTATGTTGCTCTCTTGTATTGCTGTCGGCACATTTACATCTCAGGCGGTTACAACATCCGATGTTGCAAGTGTTGCTGCTGTAGCAGACGTAGCAACTACGGATTCAGGCAGTCAGGATGCACAGGACTCAATTCAGGGAAGTGCAGTTCTTCACTGTTTCGACTGGTCATACAACAACATTAAAGCCAAACTTGCTGACATTGCAGCAGCAGGCTACACAGCTATTCAGACATCACCTGTTCAGTCCCCTAAGGACTACAGCGCAAGCTGGACTAACCAGAGCGAACAGTGGTGGAAGCTGTATCAGCCGATTTCAATTAATATTGCTGACGGAGATACTTGGCTTGGCACAAAGGCAGAGCTTCAGGCACTCTGTACCGAAGCTGAAAAATACAATATCAAAGTAATTGTTGATATTGTAGCAAACCATATGGCTAATGTTACCGATTCCGGCGGCAACTCTACGAGCAATATTTCAACACAGGTTGAGTCAGTTTTGAGAAGCAACTCGAATTACTGGCATATTAATGACATTTGGGCAGATGACGGCAGTCGTTATAATATGACTCAGGGTTCAATTGGCGAACCTGACCTTAACACAGGCAACAGCTACATTCAGCAGCGTTATAAGGATCTTCTTATTGAGTGCATCAGCCTTGGCGTTGACGGTTTCCGTTTTGACGCTGCAAAGCATATTGAGCTGCCTACAGATTCAGGATGTTCAAGCCAGTTTTGGCCGACAGTTATTAACGGTTCTCAATCCAGCACAAGCGAAGAAATTTATTATTACGGTGAAATACTGAATACAGCCGGTACAACAATTACAAACTACACCCAATATATGAGTGTTACTGATAACAAAACCGGTGATGGCAGTCTTGTGGCTGCAAATAACAATAATGCTGATTGGCTTGCAAGCTCAACTTATGAACTGGGCGCCAGCGCGTCTAAGTCTGTTCTTTGGGTTGAATCTCATGATACTTATATGGGCACAAGCGGATCGCAAGGTATTACAAATACATCCGGTGTGTCTGACAGCACAATAGTAAAGGCATGGGCAATTACAGGTTCAAGAGCAAATTCTACATCCTTGTTCTTTGCTAGACCTGCCGCTACAATGGGCAGTGCAAGCACAGACACAACTTGGAAATCAACTGCTGTTGCAGAGGTAAATAAATTCAAGAACTACTTTGACGGCGAGACAGAGTATCTTTCATCATCGGGCAATGTTGCTTATAATGAGCGCGGTACAACGGGCGTTGTAATTTCAAAGCTTGACGGCAGCGGTTCGGTAAGCCTGACAGCTCATAAGATGCAGGACGGCACATATAAGGATCAGGTATCCGGAAATACATTTACTGTTTCAAATGGTGTAATTTCCGGTACAGTAGGTTCAACAGGTGTTGCTGTTGTTTACAATGTTGCTGATCCCGGTCCGTCTGCTTCTGTTACTCCGGGTACATCAACCTATAAGACAGACACATTAACTCTTACACTCAACTACAAAAATGCTACAAGCGGTCAGTATTCTATTGACGGCGGTGCATATACAAGCTATACAGACGGTAAAACAATCACAATTGGCAGTGGTGTAGCTTACGGTGCAAGCACAACTGTTTCTGTTAAGGCAAGCGACGGCAGTACAACATCTGATGTGGTAACATATACCTATACAAAGGTTGATCCGTCGGCTGTTCAGACGATTTACTTTGATAACTCATCTTACAACTGGTCAAAGGTTTATGCCTATATTTACGCAGTTGGGGCTGATGATGAATTAATTGAGAATGCTGCATGGCCGGGTGTTGAAATGACATACAATTCAAGCACAAAGCTTTATGAGATTGAGGTTTCCGAAAAACTCAGCAACGGTTATGTGATTTTTACCGAGAGTTACAGCACAACCACAAACCGTTATCCTGCTGATGGTGAAACAGGCCTTTCAATTGACGGTAAGTCAATGCTCTTTAGCGCAAACCACAGTTGGAAAGAATACGTTCCTACACCAACAACATCGACAACAGTTGCACCGACTACGGTTGCTCCAACAACTGTAGCTCCAACCACAGTGGCATCGACAACTACAGGCAATAATATTTTAATTGGAGATGTTGATTTAAGCGGTAATATCACAGTTGATGATGCCACAGTACTTCAGAAGTATTTGGTAGAAATGATTTCGCTCTCTGATGATGCGCTTCTTGCCGCAGAGATTGACGGTGCAAGCGGCATAGATATTAGGGATGTTACAGCGATTCTGTGTTATCTTGTTGATCTTTTTGATTTGTCGGGTAATTGCGGTCAATACGTTTACGGAACACAGCCGACAACTGCAGCACCGACTACTATTGCACCAACAACTGTTGCTCCAACGACTGTTGCTCCAACAACCGTTGCACCGACTACTGTTGCTCTGACAACTGCTTCTTCTACTTACACAATGACATTTACTAATAACTATTCATGGAGCAATGTATATTGCTATTATTGGAACGATGATGATACAACTTTGACATCATGGCCGGGCGTGAAAATGAGTTATTCAACAACTAATGATTACGGTCAGTATGTTTACACGCTTACTATTCCAAGTACTGCTACGCACGTAATATTTAATAACGGCAACAACGGAGGACAGCAGACTGTTGACATTGACATTACGGGAAGCGCAAGATACTATATCTCCGGCGGTTCAGGAACAACCTGTCAAGTTTCAACCTGGTAAGCTGTAAATTACTTACTTAAAATTTAATAAATTCAAGCAATTTCAAGCAAAAATCCATCGGCTGCGCCGGTGGATTTTTGTTATGCTTTTTTCGATGAAAGTTTCAAAAATAGAACAGTTTGCAGCTACCTTTGGTGCAGTTTAGTATAAGGAGAAAAAATTAAAAAAGAATATTTTGTTGTCAAAGAAAGAATTATATGCTATAATCTTTTTTGATATTGCACCGAAAGAGGGCAGATGTTTTGAGAAAAATATCACAGCGCACAGTCGCAGTTGTTAATCTTGATTTACTCGAGCATAATATAAAAAATATACGAAGCCGTCTGAGTGACGGAGTTGAAATTATGGCTGTTTTAAAGGGAGACGGATATGGTCACGGAGAAAAGGGGATTTATCCCACGCTTAAAAAGTGCGGTGTTGAAAGATATGCCGTTGCCGTGTGGGAGGAAGGAGCTTCGCTCAGAGAAGCGGGCGCAGTTGAGCCTATACTTTTGCTCGGAGATACATGTGACGGTCAGCTTGAAAATCTGATAAAGTATAATCTTACACCTACGGTTTTTTCCGTTGATACTGCTGAAAAACTCAATTTGTTAGCAAAATGGAGCTGTGTTATTCAGCCTGTAAATATCAAGATTGATACGGGTATGAGCAGAATAGGATTTCCCGCTGATGATTCTGCAATTGAGCCGATTAAGAAAATCAGTGAAATGTCAAATCTCAAAATTACAGGTGCATTTACACATTTTTCACGTGCAGATGAGAGCGATGGCAAAAGTGCTGAGGAACAGTTTAATTTATATCTTACGATGATTGAAAAGCTTGAAGAAGCCGGTATTGAAATACCGAGCAAGCACGTTGCAAACAGCCCGGCGATTCTTCTGAGACCTGAAACGCAGCTTGACGCTGTCAGGGCAGGAGATATTCTCTACGGGCTTTGTCCGATTGATGAAGAGGAATGGAGTAAAGAGAATCTTCATCAGATTATTAGCTGGTATTCATATGTAGTGATGGTTAAGGAAGTTCCTGTGGGTACAGAGGTCGGCTACGGAGGAACCTTTGTTACCAAAAGACAAACAAAAATTGCCACCATACCTGTCGGATTTGCTGACGGTTACAGCCGCAGACTTTCAAATATCGGTAAGGTTGTGATTAATGGAAAAGAAGCTCCGATAATCGGACGAATATGTATGGATCAGTTTATGGTTGATGTTACCGATATTGATAATGTTCGGCGCGGCGATACGGTGACGCTGCTTGATGAGCATCTCAGCGTGCTTTGGATGGCAGATTTGCTTGACACAAATGTTGATGAAATTGTATGCGGAATATCAAAACGTGTTCCGAGAATTTATGAATGAGGGAGAAATAATATGTTGGACAAGGGGTACATTTTCAGAGTGCTTGCACATGCAAGCTTTGGAAAGATGAACAAGGTAATCAGTGACGTTCACAAGAGGTCTGGAAAAAACAGAATAGCAATATTTTTCGATATGCTTTACTGTGCTAAAAAATATGGCGCAGGATACTATGACTATGAGATTTTTGCTTTCTACAATCTCAATAAAGAACAGCGTAAAACCTTTGTGACAAGAATATGGAGTAAAAAGTTTATGGAATTTATGAATGACCCTGATTTTTGCGACCTTCTTGATAACAAGGACGAATTTTATGAAAAGTTCAGAGATTATATAGGCAGAGGTTTCATTAATCTTAAGACTGCCTCTAAAGAAGAGGTTCAGGATTTTGTAAGCTCCAGAGAGCTTCTTTTCGGCAAGGTTAAGGATGGCGAATGCGGTCACGGCTGTGAACGCCTCAAGGTAAGCGACTACCCTGGTTTTGAAGCACTTTATAAATATCTTCTTGAACATTTTGATACGGTAGAAGATGTTATTGTGCAGCACCCTGCTATGAGCAAGCTCTATCCGAATGCTGTAAACAGTATGAGAATTATTACTGTTCTTGATAAGGAGCAGGTTCCTCACTGTATCTACATTGTTCAGAAAATGGGACTTAACGGCAGTATTATTGATAATAATTGCTTGTTCACTCCTGTTGATATTGAAACAGGAAAGCTTAAGTATCCTGCTCACTCGGGCGATACGACAAAGGGAGTTATCTATACCGAGCACCCGAACACCCACATAGAGCTTGTGGGATATCAGATTCCGTTTGTAAAGGAAGCTGTTGATATGTGCCTTAAGGCGGCTCTTGTTGTTCCTCAGGTACGATATATTGGCTGGGATGTTGCAATTACTGAAAACGGTCCTGTAATTATTGAAGGTAATAATTATTGCGCTCATGATTTTTGGCAGCTGCCTCCGCATACTCCCGACAAAATAGGTATGATTCCTACAATTAAAAAGTATATACCCGAATATTTTGAAAAGTGATTTATTTTTAAATCTCAAACATTTGTTTGTAATATTTTATTAAATTTTGTAATAATTTAATTCTTATAATTAAATTTGAATGCCCGAAAATGCAGGCTTCAACTGCATTTTCGGGCATTATTTTCTTATTTCGAATATAATATTATAATAAAAATTACATTTTTTTAAAAATCAGAGAAATTTGTAAAAATTATTTATAAAAACGTAACTTTTGTCTTGATTTTTTTTATGGCATAGAGTATAATAATACAAAAGGTGTCAGATGGTGTCAATTAGTGTATTTATTAGCTATTATAATGTCAGATAGAGTCATCTGAAAAAATACAAGTTCGGAGGTGGGCAATATGTTTATAGGAATGACAAATCATTCAATTGATTCCAAAGGCCGTATTGTATTGCCTGCAAGATTCCGTGAAGAGCTTGGTGAAACCTTTTATATTTTAAGATGTCTTGATGCTCCGGGTATTCAGGTTATGACCGTTGAGGATTATACATCAATAAACGATCAGATTTCGGCTCTTCCTTTGCACAAGGCACGTTTGCTTCAATACACATTTGCTGCAACCGCAACAGAAGTTACCCCGAACGCACAGGGGAGAATAATGATTCCTCAGCCGCTCAGAGATTATGCAGGTATTGAAGATGAAGCAATTGTGATTGGTATGTATGATCATCTTGAAATTTGGGATCTCAAAAAATATGAGGAATACACTGCTTCGAAATCAGGTGATTTTACAGAGGCTCTGAATGCGCTTGACCAGATTTCGCTTCGGGGGGGAAGATAATGGAATTTAGTCATATTCCTGTCCTGCTTGAAGAAACGATTGAAGGACTTGCCATAAAGGAGAATGGAATCTACGCCGACGGCACTGCGGGCGGCGGAGGACACAGCGGAGAAATTCTTAAGCGTCTCACAACGGGAAAGTTGATTTCAATAGACCAGGATCCCGACGCTATATCAGTGCTGACAGAACGTTTTAAGAATAATGAAAATTCAATAGTAATCAAGGGTAATTTTGCAGATATTAAGGAGCTTTTGCAGCTCAGGGGCGTAGGACGACTTGATGGCGTGTTGCTCGATATCGGTGTATCTTCTCATCAGCTTGACACGGCGTCAAGAGGATTTTCATTTCACGAGGATGCACCTCTTGATATGAGAATGAGCCAGAAAGGAATTACTGCCGAGGAGTTTATAAATACCCTGCCCCTAAGTGAGTTAAGACGTATTATCGGCACCTATGGCGAAGAGAAATACGCTGATTCAATTGCCAAGGGTATAGTAAAAGCAAGAGAAGAAAGTCCAATAAGCACTACTCTTGAGCTTGCCGAGATTGTTAAGGCTAATGTACCTCAAAGGGTGCGCCGTGATGGCCATCCAGCCCGAAAGACTTTTCAGGCTTTGCGTATTGCGGTAAATAATGAACTTGATGTACTTGTACAGGGGCTTGATAACGCATTTGATATGCTCGGAAGCGGAGGAAGACTTGCGGTGATAACCTTCCATTCGCTTGAAGACAGAATAGTCAAGCAGAAAATGGCATCGTGGTGTCACGGATGTATTTGTCCAAAGGATTTTCCTGTTTGCGTTTGCGGAAATACGCCGAAGGCAAGGCTTGTCAACAAAAAGCCTATTTGTGCAAATGAGACAGAATTGGGTCAGAACCCAAGAGCCAGAAGTGCAAAGTTGAGAATTTGCGAAAAAATTTAAAAAATTTCTTTTCAGCTATAGACAAATAAAAGGATTTGTAGTAAAATATAACAAAGTTGTAAAGAATATTACAAACACAACTAATTGTGTTTAAATGGTTTGTAATAACTATATATTTGTGTTTTCGGACGAGTTTTTCGTGAAATTGTAAAAGATTGTGTGATTGATAGTTTTATAATTGTTAAAAATTTGAAACTTTTTTACTTTATAGAAAAATAGAGTAAAAAGTGTGTGTTTTATGAGAATTTGAATATAGAAAGGTAAATTGCTATGGCATATAATAAGAATGCAGCTTACGACCTGAGCCTTTTTGATGATGATACCGCTTATACAGCCGGTACGGCAGCTCCCGAGCGTAAGGATGAAACGGTACATAAGAAAAATGCAAATAAAACACGGACAAGCAAGGTTGTCAGCTTGCCTGAAGATGAGATTAATAAAATCAGACGCCGCAGACATAATCCGTTAAAGCTTGTTGCCGGTTCAATCGGCGGTGTTGCAGCGGCTTTGATAGTTGGCATAATAATAGTGGGACAGGTTGAAATTGCCGAGCTTAATGACCAGATTGTGACAGCGCAGAGTACACTTGCAAATGCACAGAGTGTTTATACGGAAAACCAGATGAAGGTGGAGGCTAATCTTTCAAGCTCTGCTATTGAAGAATATGCCGAAAGCGTGCTTGGTATGACCAAGGCTTCTAACACTCAGAAGGAGTTTGTTAGCTTATCCGGAGGAGATAAGGCTGAAGTTTCTTTACAGGAAGATTCAAATATTTTTACTCAGTTTATTGATTCTATTACAAATCTTTGGTCATAACAATCATTTAAATTTAATAAATATGTTATGAAAGAATGAGAGTTAAGACTGCGTCTTGACTCTTTTTTCGGTATATGTGTGGGCTTGACATTCATATTATTATTTGCGGTGAAAGGAGTTTTATTTTGAGTGAAATAAGCAATTCTGTGAGAAATTCAAAAAAAAGAGCCGCAAAGGGTCCTAATCAGCGTCTCAGACAGCGTACTGCAATATTGATTCTTATTATTCTTGTAGCTGGTTTCGGAGCTGCAATTTCACGACTTGCGTATCTTACACTTCTTCAGGGAGATGAACTTCAGAAGGACGCTGTTGACCAGCAGCTTAGCGATACAACTGTGTCAGCAAAGAGAGGAACAATTTATGATGCAAACGGCAAAATTCTTGCTGAGAGTGCGTCTGTGTGGCAGGTGGTTATGGCTCCTGCGTATTTCGAAACTGACGAGCAGCGTGAATATGCGGCAAAACAGCTTGCTGATATTCTTGATCTTGAGTATGATAATATATATGAAAAAACAACCCAGAACAGCTACTATGTTACCGTGAAGCGCAAGATTGAATCGGACGTGAGAGGGGAAATTCTCAAGCTTATAGAGACTCTTTCAAATGATTATGACTGCGGTAAGGCTGTGCAGTTGTTTGACGATTACAAACGCTATTATCCGTATAATGACCTCGCTTCCTGTGTTATTGGCTTTACCGGCAGCGACGATCAGGGACTTGAAGGCATTGAGTATGAATACGACAGCTATCTTTCGGGAACTCCCGGAAGAATTATTACTGCTCAAAATGCCCTTCAAACCGATATGCCTTATGAATATGAACAGAATGTTGATGCTGAGGAAGGCAATAATATTTATCTCACAATAGATGAAACCATCCAGTCAACCTGTGAAAAATATATGAAACAAGGGATTATTAGCAATAATGTTCTTAACCGAGGAGTATGTATAGCTATGGATGTAAATACAGGCGCTATACTTGCAATGGTAACTGTTGACGGATATGACCTTAACGATCCTTATACACTTTCGGAAAGTGATAGGGAAGAGATTGCGGCACTCCCCGAAGATGAGCGTGCAGAAGCAGAAAGCGCAGCGCTTTCTGCAATGTGGCGTAACAAGGCGATTACCGATACTTATATGCCCGGCTCTGTATTCAAAATGGTGACAGCGTCAATGGCTCTTGAAGAAAACGTTGTAGATGACAATTCCACTTTTTATTGCAACGGCTCGATAACTGTTGAAGATAAGACAATGCATTGTCATCAGCTTGGCGGACACGGAACACAGAATTTTACGGAGGCTATTGTAAATTCCTGTAACCCTGCATTTGTAAAGATTGGTCAGCTAATAGGAGCGACTAAATTCAGGCAGTATTATGAGGGCTTCGGCTTTGCTGATAAAACGGGCATTGACCTTCCCGGTGAGGCAGAGGACACATTTTGGACGGAAATGGGCAATGTTGACCTTGCGGTTGCATCTTTTGGTCAGAACTTTTCTATCACGCCAATCCAGATGATTACTGCCTGTGCCGCTGTATGTAACGGAGGTTATGTGTTGCAGCCGTATGTTGTTTCAAAGATTACCGACTCTGAAGGAAACGTTCTCAAAAGTGTTGAGAGAACCGTAAAGCGTCAGGTTATATCAACCGAAACATCTGATAAGATGAATGAAATTCTCGGTTACAATACGGAGACTGCAGGCTCTACGGCCGGATATGTTGCAGGCTATAAAGTAGCCGGCAAGACCGGTACATCAGAGAAAATCGGCTCAGAGGTTGAAAGTGATTTCAGTGAGGACTACATTGCTTCGTTCTGCGGATATGCACCTGCAGATGATCCTAAGATTGCAATGCTTGTATTCTTTGATACCCCTTCCGGTGATGCATATTACGGTTCACAGGTAGCGTCTCCTGTGTTTGTAAATATAATGACAGAGGTGCTTCCTTATCTTGAAATCAAGACTGCCTACACAGAAGATGAGCTTGAATATATTGATGTTGCGGCAGGCGACTATGTAGGTCTTAGTGTTAGTGACGCTCAGTCAGCAGTTGAGGCAGACGGCTTTACTTATACTGTCAAGGGTGACGGTGATACCGTAGTTTCTCAGATTCCTATGGTTTCATCAAGCGTTTCTACGGGCGGCAATATTGTACTTTATACAGACAGCGACAGTCAGACAGAGACTGTAACAGTACCGAATCTTGTGGGATATTCGGTATCTGAAGTAAATAACATAGCAAGCACATACGGGCTTAATGTCAGCTTTGTCGGAGCTGCAAGCTCCGGTGTTGTAAGTACATCTCAGGATATAGAGTCGGGTACTACGGTAAGTCCCGGTACGGTAATTACGGTAACCTTCCTGTCGTCAAGCACGATGAACGACTAACAAAAAATATTGGGACAATACAGCTGAAAGGAAAGATAATACTATGGTATATGGAATATGGACTTTTTGTGCTGCACTGATTGCGTTTGCAATATCTGCAATACTGGGAAGATTTTTGATACCTTACCTGCATAAGCTTAATTTTGGTCAGACAATTCTCGATATAGGTCCCAACTGGCACAAGCAAAAACAAGGCACTCCTATAATGGGCGGAATAATGTTTATAGCGGCAATTGTTGTTGTAACAATTACGAGCACAATCACTTATTTTTTGTGCGGTGCACAATTTATTGATACTTTTTTTGCGGATATTCCGCGTGAGGCTGTGTTCATATTTGCAGGTTTGGGTCTTGCACTTGTCAACGGTCTTATCGGCTTTATAGATGATTTTACAAAGGTTGTCAAAAAGCGCAATCTCGGTCTTACGCCGATACAGAAGCTTATATTGCAATTCCTTGCAGCAGCAGCTTATCTTGCTGTGCTTGGTTTTTCAGGCTACGGCACAACGACTACGATTCCTTTTATCGGTCAGATTGATTTGGGATTTTTCTACTATATCATTGCCGCAATTGTAATTGTGGGCATTGTAAATTCCGTAAATCTTACTGACGGTGTTGACGGTCTTAACGGCTCAATTACATTTTTTTTCTGCGTGACCTTTATGCTTATTTCAACTATGATGTCATATCTTGGAATTACTGCATTTTGTGCGGCTTCGGCAGGTGCCTGCTTAGGGTTCCTTATTTGGAATTTCCATCCTGCAAAGGTATTTATGGGCGATACCGGCTCGCTGTTTCTCGGAGGACTTGTATGTGCGATTGCTTTTGCTGTTGATATGCCCATACTTCTCCTTCCTGTCGGAATTATTTATATTGCAGAAGAGCTTTCCGTTGTGCTTCAGGTGTCGTACTTCAAGCTTACTCACGGCAAGAGATTATTCAAAATGAGCCCTATTCATCATCATTTTGAGATGTGCGGGTGGAGCGAGGTCAAGATTGTTGCCGTGTTTAGTGCAGTTACGGCGGTATTTGGTGCAATTGCATTTGCGCTCGTGTATTTTGGTGTTTAAAAATTATAGTATCCTTTTATCATAAGCAGTTTCATTTTACAATATTTTATATAAAGGAGGGATTGGTCATATGGCTCCATATAAAAAGATGATGCTTAAGGCTGATATCAACAGAGTGTATGATGACGAATATTATTCGGAGCAGAAAATCAAGAATGAAAAATTCTTTGTACGACCTTCCCGTCAGCGCAAAATGAAAAAGACGAAATGGTTTGGCATAGGAATGGGCATTGACCTGCCGTTTTGTATAATTATACTGGTTTTACTCACGGTGGGAACAATTATGATGTTCTCGGCAAGCTATGCAAATGCCTATTATTATCAGGATGACAGCTATTATTATCTTGAGCGTCAGCTTATTTTCGTTGTAATCGGAGTTGCAGCGATGGGCTTTATGTCATTTTTTAACTATAATAAGCTTCATAAGATTGCTCCGGTAATTCTTGCCGTTTCATATCTTGCGCTTCTCATAGTTCTTGTATTGCCGGATACCAACGGTGTTAAGAGATGGATACCGCTGGGAATGTTCAATATTCAGCCGTCTGAGATTGCAAAGCTTGCAATTATTCTTTTCTTTGCACACTGGTGCAGCAAGTATTATAACAAAATACAGTTTGCTCGCTATAGTGTTTTGCCGGGCGTAATCGTGTTCGGTTCAACAGCACTTTTACTCTTTCTTGAACCGCATTATTCGGGTATTGTAATTATAGGTATTCTTACTGTTCTTATGCTTTATATAGGCGGTATGAAGGCTAAGTATCTTGTCATCGGTTTTGCGATAATCGTTGGCATTGTTGCGATTCTTGCAATGACCGGCGGCTTGAGCTATGCAATGAGCCGTCTTGACGGCTGGGGTCAGGCGCTTATATATACCGACGAGGCTATGTGGCAGACAACCTGGCAGACAAGAAATTCGCTGTATGCAATCGGCTCCGGAGGACTCTGGGGACTTGGACTCGGTCAGTCGCGTCAAAAGTATTTATGGCTTCCCGAACCTCAGAATGACTTTATTTTTGCAATTGTTGTTGAAGAGCTCGGTCTGGTGGGCGCATTAATAATTCTGATAATTTTTGCTCTTCTCATATGGAGGGGCATCACGCTTTCGTTGCGTGCGAAGGATAAATTCGGTAAGCTTCTCGGAATAGGACTTACCTCGCAGATTGGTATTCAGGTAATACTAAATATTCTTGTTATTACCGACTGGTTGCCAAACACGGGTATAAGCCTGCCGTTTTTCAGTTATGGCGGCAGCTCGCTCATTATGCTGCTTGCTCAGATGGGAGTTGTGCTGTCAATTTCAAGAACAGCAAATATTGAGAGACAGTAATTGTTTCGGAGGGATTTTTATGAAGATATTGCTTGCAGGCGGCGGAACCGCAGGTCACATAAATCCTGCACTTGCTATTGCCGGATATATAAAAGGAAAACGCCCTGACGCAGAATTTCTTTTTATCGGCAACAGGGGAGGTATGGAGCAGAGGCTTGTACCTCAGGCGGGCTTTGAGATAAGGTCGATTACAATAAGCGGCTTCAAGAGAAGCTTTTCCCCTAAGAATATACTTGAAAATGTCAAAACCGTTAAGAGAACCTTTACTTCCTCGTCTGAGGCAAAAAGGATTATTTCTGAATTCAAGCCTGATATTTGCATTGGCACAGGCGGATATGTTTCGGGACCCGTTATCAGAACTGCTGCAAAAATGGGAATTCCTTGTATAATTCACGAGCAAAATGCTTTTCCGGGAGTAACTAACAAAATGCTTGCAAAGAGCGTTAAGAAGGTAATGCTTGCAGTGCCTGACGCTAAAAAATATTTTGAAAAAGCTGATTTTGTCATCACGGGCAATCCTGTCAGAGGAGAAATCCTTACAGCCGATAAGGAAAAGTCACGCAAGGAGCTTGGTCTTGACGCAAGACCTGTCATTCTTTCATTTGGCGGTAGTCTTGGCGCAAGAAAGATTAATGAGTCTGTAGCCGCTCTTGTGGCACGCAGCGGAAGGGACGGCAGGTATCAGCACATTCATGCTTATGGCAGCTACGGCGAATGGTTTCCTGACCTTGTAAGGGAAAAGGGTGCGGAAATTGACAAATGCCACAACCTGGACATTCGTCCCTACATTGACAATATGCCTGTTTGTATGTCTGCGGCAGACCTTGTAATCTGCCGTGCGGGTGCAATCACACTCAGTGAAATTCAGGCAATGGGTAAGCCGGCAATACTGATTCCGTCACCTAATGTTGCTGAAAATCATCAGTATCACAATGCAATGGCTCTTGTAAATAAGGGTGCGGCTGAGATTATTGAAGAAGCTGAGCTTACGGGCGAGCTGCTTATGCAGAAGGCTGACCAGTTACTGATTGACCCTGATAATCTTAAAAAAATCAGTGAAAAATCAAAAAATATGGCTATTACCGATGCCAACGAAAGAATTTATTCGGTAGTAAAAAAGGTTCTCGGTATTGTTTAATTAATAGGTAACCTCTGAAAATATATAAAATATTACAAGTCACAAGAACATTCTTTTATCATAGAATGTATAGGTATTCTTTTTGAGAGGGTGTTATTGTGTCAAGACTGCTTGTTACAGGACGGCAAAAGCTGAGCGGTGAAACATATGTTCAGGGAGCTAAAAACAGTGCATTGCCAATTCTGGCAGCTGCGATACTTACTAAAGGTGAAAATGTAATTTATAATTGTCCGCAGCTTTCGGATGTTGAAGCCTCGCTTGGAATTCTTCGTTATCTTGGATGCGAGGTTAAACGCAGCAACCGTACGCTGCTTGTGAGAGCAGACGATGTGAACAGATCAGATATTCCCGATGAGCTTATGCGTAAGACGCGTAGCTCTATTGTGTTTCTCGGAGCAGTTCTTGCTCGCACAGGCAGAGCAAAGCTTTCGTTTCCGGGCGGATGTGAAATTGGTCCTCGTCCTATAGATTTGCATCTAAAAGCTTTGCGTGAGCTTGGTGCGGTAATTGACGAAAAGCACGGTTATCTTGATTGCAGCACACCAAATGGATTGGTAGGAACCAAAATTGCCCTTTCGTTTCCGAGTGTAGGCGCAACCGAAGATATTATGATAGCGGCTTGCCTTGCAAAGGGCACAACAACCATAACTAATGCCGCGCGTGAGCCGGAAATCAATGACCTCGCAGATTTTCTAAATAAAAGCGGCGCCAAAATATACGGTGCGGGCGAAGGAGTAATTGTTATTGATGGTTGTGATTCGCTTGGAAGCGCACATCATACAATTATTCCGGATAGAATTGTGGCTGCAACGCTTATGGCATGTGCTGCGGCGACAGGATCCGATATTAAGCTTAAAAGTATCGTTTCAAGTCATTTGGCTTCCATTATTCCTATTTTTGAGGATGCAGGTTGTAAAATCAGATGTAATAACGGAATTATGAGGTTTTCTGCCCCGCCAAGACTTGGTTCAATGCGTACCGTGCGTACTATGCCGTATCCCGGTTTTCCGACCGATGCACAGGCGCCCTTGCTTGCAGCAGCCTGTACCGCTGAAGGAACCTCAGTGTTTGTTGAAAACATATTTGAAAATCGCTACAGGCACATCAGCGAGCTTGTTCGTATGGGCGCCTGCATAAAAACAGAGGGCAGAGTTGCTGTGGTAGAGGGTGTTAACTCACTTTACGGAGCCTCTGTTAATGCTGCCGATCTCAGAGGAGCGGCGGCGCTTGTAGTGGCCGCTCTGGGCGCCGAAGGAGTAAGTGACATAAGCGGTGTGAAGTATCTTGAACGAGGTTATGAGGCGCTTGAGGTCACTTTGTCTGAGCTTGGCGCAGATATTAAGAAAATATAGTTATGTGAATTTAAAAATAAAGGAAGTTAAGAAAGGAGGATTTGAATATGGAAGAAAAAAAGAGACCTCTTACGGCAAAAGAGAAGAAGCAGCTTCAAAAAAGGCGTAAAAAAACTGCAAAACAAGCCAGAGATTATCACAAAGCACAAATGAAAAATTCTTCATCAAAATCCTCCGATAACAAAGCTAAAAAACAAAGGGCTTCTGTTTCATATTATCAGGGCAGAAAAAAGGTAAATAAACTTCAGACTGAAAACGAGAACATTGAATACAGAAGAACCAACAGCAAAATTATAAATGCGGTAAATATACAACAGCAAAACACTATGGATGATAACATCAGCCGTGAGGAAAGATTCAGACTTGAGAGCGAGAAAAAAATCAGAAATCTTGAGCCTAAAGATTTTGACGACGGCGGATATTATGTTGACGAATTTGCTGCACGCAAAAAACAGGAGCGCAGAGCAAAAGAAATACGCAATCAGGAAAGTGAAGTTATACGCAGACATAAAAAACATAAGACCCCAAAGCAGGTAAGACGACTGAGAATTTTATTATACAGCGGAATTTTTGCTGTTGTGCTTATAGTAGGGGTTATACTCAGTTTGACAGTTCTGTTTAAGACGGAGAAGATTGAGGTGGAGGGTGACAACTATTATTATGATGAACAAATAATAGCATTCAGCAATGTTGTGACTCAGGAAAATATTTTTATTGCCGCTATGAACAGTACGCCGCAGGAAATAATTGATAATCTTCCATATGTTGAAGATGTAAAGATAGAATTCAGCGTTCCTGACACAATCACAATCAAGGTTACTGATGCAATTCCTTCTTATGTTATCGGGAACGGCGACAGCTATTTGCTCATAAGCTCAAAGGGCAGAATACTCGAAAGTGTGGCAGAAAACACAGATAATCTGCCTGAGCTTATCTGCGATGAATTGAAAAGTACCAAAATTGGCGACTATGTCAGCTTTAGCGACAGCAATGTTCCTAATATTTTACAGGATATTTCCGAGAGTCTTGAAACAAACAGTGTTACGGATATAACGGGCTTTGATGTTACCAATACGGCAAATATTACCCTCAATTATGATAATCGTATTCTAATTAAGCTTGGACTGCCTGAGGATATTGACTATAAAATCCGAACAGCAATGACGATTATTAATGAAAAACTTGACCCTAACAATACAAGAACCGTAACAGGTACTCTGGATGTTTCAACCTGTAACACTACCAAGATGTCACATTACAAGCCTGCTGAGACGACGGTGGCTGCAACTGAGGCTACAACAGAGCCTGTAACTGCAGCAGCTGACGATACCTGGGATGACTATAGTGACTATTCCTGGGATGCCGATACATATTCGGACGATTACAGCTGGGATAATTATTCATATGATAGTTATGATTATGATACTTATGATGATAACAGTTCATATGACGACTATGATTCATATGATTATTCCGATTATTATGACTATGGTTACAATGATTATGAGTAAAACTGTTGTGAAGTATATGCTGATAGGATTGTATTTTAATTGTAAAATAAAATTCTAGAAAATAAGTGCAAAAGCATTGATATTTTTGTAAATGTATGATACTATATAATATATAATTGTGTATATTATGATATTCTTGAAGTATTAAGTGATTATCCGATATTGTATAAGGAGGACGTAAAAATGGCTTTTGAACTGGAATTGGAAAGCGAATATATGCCGAAAATCAAGGTAATAGGTGTCGGCGGAGGCGGCGGAAATGCCGTAAACCGTATGGTTGCTACGGAAGTTAAGAACGTTGAATTTATAGCTATCAATACCGATGAGCACGTTTTAAGACTTTCAAAGGCATCACAGAAAATTCAGATTGGTGAAAAACTCACAAGAGGCAAGGGCGCCGGTTCTATGCCTGCAATCGGTCAGGAAGCTGCCGAGGAAAGCAGAGACGAAATTGCTGCTCTTCTCAAGGATACAGATATGGTGTTTGTTACTGCCGGTATGGGCGGCGGCACAGGTACAGGTGCAGCTCCTATAGTTGCAAAGATTGCCAAGGATATGGGCATTCTTACTGTCGGCGTTGTTACAAAACCTTTTGCGTTTGAAGGCAAGAGGAGAATGACTCAGGCTGAGCAGGGTATTTCAGAATTAGCGGCTTGTGTTGATTCGCTTATAATTGTTCCTAACGAAAGACTTAAGTATGTTTCTGAGACAAGCATTACGCTCCAAAATGCATTTGAAATTGCCGATGACGTTTTGAGACAAGGTGTTCAGAGTATCTCTGACCTTATCCTTCTTCCGGGTATTGTAAATCTCGACTTCGCAGATGTTACGTCTGTAATGAAGGACGCAGGCTATGCTCATATGGGCATGGGCAGCTCAACAGGCAAGGATAAAGCTACTACTGCTGCGAACAATGCTATTTCCAGTCCTCTTCTTGAAACTTCAATTGATGGTGCAAAGGGTGTTATCATTAATATTACTGCTTCTGCTGATGTAAGTCTTGATGATATTGACGCTGCCTCAACAATGATTAAGGACAAGGTTTCCGATGATGCAAATATCATCTGGGGTGCTGTCATTGATGATAAGATGCAGGATGAGATGAGTGTGACTGTTATCGCTACAGGTTTTAATGCCGATGGTCAGATTGCAGCAAAGAAGCTTGAAACTGCAAACAAGGAGTCTGTATTCGCTCCCGAAAAGAAGGAAGCTTCTGTTTCTGCTACTGCAAAGGATAAGACTGACGACGAAGATGACGATACATTCTATGATATTATGTCAATTTTCAATAAGTAATTTTTGATTTGCTTTCGGGTGAGGATAAGTTCCTCACCCGATTTTTTTACATTTTGCATTAAATAAAGATGATTGGGAGCTGTTGATAAAATGGACAAAAGCAGACTTATACGTCAATTTGAATTCTGTCGTGAGATTGATAAAGAAAAGCTGGTTAAACGTCAGACCCTTTTGTCTGACGAAAAGACTCGTGAAAACGATTCTGAGCATGCGTGGCATATGGCGATAATGAGTATACTGCTCAGCGAATATTCAAACGCTGAAATTGATCTGCTTAAGGTTGTGACAATGATACTTATTCACGACATTGTTGAGATTGATGCAGGAGATACGTATGCCTATGATGAAGAGAGCAAAAAAACTCAGAGGGAAAGAGAAATCAGAGCATCTGAAAGGATATTCGGCATTTTGCCTGAGGATCAAAGGGATAAATTCAGAGCCTTGTGGGATGAATTTGAAGAGGCTACAACTGCCGAAGCAAGCTTTGCACGCGCAATGGATAACATTCAGCCCGCTATGCTCAATAATGCAACAGACGGCAAAAAGTGGGCGGAAAATAATATACGTCTTAGCCAGATTCTTGAACGAAATAAGAATACGGCGCAGGGTTCGGAAATACTCTGGGATTATTCGTTTGATAATTTTATAATGCCAAACGTTAAAAAAGGCAGAATTATTGATGATAGAGAACAGGAATAAATTATGAAATGATTATTTGACGGTATTAACGGCAAACAATAACCGCTGCTTGTTTTTTTGCAGGCAGCGGTTAATTTTAAGTGTTTTGTCAGTTTAGTTTAAGTGCTCTCTTAAATATGACTTGAGCGCACCAAAGGTTTCGTCGCTGATTACATGCTCAATTTTACAAGCGTCTGCAGCGGCAACCTCCTCGTTAACCCCAAGACGGATAAAAAGCTCTGAGAGCACCGTGTGGCGTTCATAGGTTTTTTCTGCAATTTCCCGACCCAGTTCGGTCAGATGAAGAGACCCTTCGGAGCCGACAGTAAGATAGCCGCCTTCCTTTAGCAGACCTACCGCTCTGCTTACACTTGGTTTTGAATAACCCATTTCTTCACACACGTCAATTGAGCGTACATAACTGCTTTTTTTAGATAAAACGTATATTGTTTCAAGATACATTTCACCGGATTCTTTTAATTTCATTTTAAACTTCCTTTATTATATATGACGTTTATATAAGTTGCAATTTTATATTAAAAGCTTTTGCTTTACTTTTTATGCGGCAAAAGTGTATGTAAACTGCCTGTAGCTGACAGACAGGCAATTTCATTGCTGATTGCAAAATACTTATTTATTTTATATTAACATATATTAAAAAAAAAATCAATTGTTTGGTTGTTATTCGGTTATTAAAGAATTTTAACTGAAATTTGCACATATATTTAGCAAAAACTAGAATTATTTATTGTTTATTCAAACGAAATATTTGATTATCAATAAATAAATCAGAAAAAATAGTTGACTTTACGAATAAAATAATGTAGAATAATCATAAGGGTTAGCGATAACTAACCCTTTATTTGCTTGTATGACGGGCATATCAATGCTCTGTGGTGAAAATCCACCGAGGCGTA
>CAYQXN010000032.1:0-20524 GCA_964421585.1 uncultured Ruminococcus sp.
GAGCTATGCTCCCACATGCCTTTGTCGCCTCGTATCGGTTTGCTGTATCTCAGCGACGTATATTATAATACAACAAACCATTCCAAATGTCAACACCTTTTTTTGAATTTTTTTAAAAAATTTTATGCTGCTCTTTTACTCCGAAACGCCCTTATGAATTCTTTTCCTCAATAAGCTTTTCAAGGTCATCATTCGTAAAAATATATTTCTTATTACAGAAATGGCAGGAAGCTACCACTCTGCCGTTTTCACCAGCCAGCGAGCGAATGTCATCATCGCTCATCGTACAGAAATGCCGCTCAAGCTTTTCCTTTGAACAGGTGCATACATAATTCACGGGATACTCGTCAAGCACCTCTACATCAAAACCGTCAAGCGCGGTTTTGCAGATTTCAATAATACTCATACCCTTTGCAAGCATTGTTGTCACAGGTTCAAGCTTTTCAACATTCTTTTCAAGCCTGTCAACTGTATCATCATCTGCACCCGGAAGCAGCTGTATAAGCAGTCCGCCTGCCAGCATTACCTCTCCGTCTTCCTTATCAATAAGCACACCGAGAGCACACACTGTAGGTATCTGCTCACTTGTTGCAAAATAATTTGTAATATCCTCCGCAATTTCACCACTGACCAGCTCAACCTGACCGATATACGGCTCGCCTGAACCATAGTCACGCATAACGCTCAGAGTACCATTACAGCCCACAGCCTTTGCAACGTTAATTTTGCCGTTGCTGTAGTATTCGGTTGAGCAATTGCTGTCACCCACATATCCTCTGACATTGCCTCTGCTGTCGCCGACTGCAATAACGGGACCAAGCTCGCCGTCACCCATAACCCTGAGGTTGATGATAGCGTCCTTCTGCTTGAGCATTGCTCCCATCATTGAGGTTGCACACAAAAGCCTGCCGAGTGCAGCTGTTGCACTGCGGGACAGGTGATGCAGCTTTTTTGCCGTAAAAACTATATCTGACGCATCAATTGCCGACGCCATAATTGCGCCGTCTGATGTTATACAACGAATTATTTTATCCATAACTTATCCTCTTTATTTAGGCTTTACGCCACTATTAAAGTGTGCAGCCTTTAATTCTCTCTATTCCTCGAAACCTTCATTCTTGCCACATAAACAGCCCTCTGCTCCTCATCGGCAGGAGCGGAAAACGATAAATCTCCGTACACCGCTTCAACCTCAAAGCCCGCCTGTACAAGCAGCTCCCTTATCAGCTCGTCGCTATAGGCACGCTCGCAAAAGCTCTCGCCTGAGCGATAATAAACTCCGTTCTCTTCCTCAAAAAAATCAAGCGTTATATTTACAACGTCATCATCTTCAATACTGTTCTGCCACACACAATAGACATTCTCATTTTCAATTACAAAGGTATTATCAGCAAGTACTTTCCTATGCTTATAGACCGTATTAACGTCAAAAACAAACAGACCGTTGTTATCCATAAATAACCCAACTCTGTCAAAAGCTTTTCTTACATCCTCAATATCAGTCAGATGATTTATGCTGTCAAGTGTGCAAACACAGGTATTCACTGTGCCGTACAAATCAAGATTCTGCATTTTCTGCCTGAGATAGAGTATATCAAGACCTTCTTCTGCCGTTCTCTGCATCGCTTCGCTCAGCATCTCTGCACTTGCGTCAACACCGTAAACGTCAATTCCGTTTTTGCAAAGTTCACGCGTCAGGCTGCCTGTTCCGCAGGCAAGGTCAAGCGTAAGTCCCATATCGTGCTTATGACGTTTGGCAAGCTCCAGCAGGTAAGCACACCGCTTTTTGTAATCAGCGTCCTCCATAAGTCCGTCATAAAACCTTGCAAAGGAAATATAGCTGGGCATTATTCTTCATCCTCATCGGAAATTTTATCAAGAACAATCGAATAGCCATAGGTATCGTTGTCAAACAAAGCACGCTTTACGCGGCTGATTGTGGCGGTTGACGCACCGGTTTCTCCGACAATTTCTGTATAGACCTTTTTTTCTCTAAGCATTTTAGCCACAACAAGGCGCTGTGACATTGCCTTCAGTTCAGCGCTTGTGCACAAATCCTCAAAAAATCTATAACATTCCTCCTCATTTTCAAGAGAAAGAATTGCCTTGAACAGGTAATCGGTTGACTTGTTTTTCAGCCTTGAATTCAATTTGAATTCCCCCTTGCCGTAGTTTACCGTTTTCATTTATTAAAATTTTAACACACAAAAGCGCAAAAGTAAATCATTTTTATTTTTCATAACTTTTTATTGACCATCAGGCGTATCTGAAAGCAGAAAAATGACTGAATATTTCGCTGAGACGAGGTGAGTTCGAGTGAAAAAGCACAGAAATGCTGATACATTTCGAGCATTTTTCGCAAAGTATTCGCCCGTATTAATAGAAACAGACAGTTCTTTTGAGTTTTCAGACAACCCATAGTATTAATTTTACCTATAAGCTGTTATCTACCTTTTTTCAAGCTTTTAAACTTCATCATAATGTCGGCGCATCTTCTGAGGTTACCCCTGAAAGTATAGTCAAATTCTCCTGCCCACGTTTTTACATAACCGTTAAAGCCTTGCTTAAACCTATATACCCCGTAATTGTGATGTGTTTCGTCATACCAATAGGGAATTCCGCAGAAATCATACGTATGACAGCCTTTTTCAGCCGCATACTTTATCATATTCCACTGCATAAGGTAATTAGGCATATAATTGCGAAGTCTGCTTGAGGAGCAGCCATAGACATAGCTCATAGTACCGGCATATTCAATGCACAACGCCCCCGACAGAGGAAAATCACCCAGATAGCACATACAAAGCCTTGCTTTACCATCAAAGCTTCTGAGAAGGCCTCTAAAATACTCCTTTGTACGCATATCAAATCCGTCACGCTCTGCCGTTTCCTTCATAAGCGCTTCAAAATCGTCAAGTTTTTCCTCACCGTAAAAATCACAGTTAACGCCCTTTCTCTGCGCAAGACGTATGTTATACCTCCACTTTGTCTTAAAGCCTTGAAGCAGCTCGTCTGAGCTTCTGCCGTTTATGTCTATCACATAGTTTTCTCTGCACTGCACATTGTCATATCCAACTTTTTCGGGGTGATATTCAAAGCCGAGAGACTTAAGATTCTCAATTGCTTTAGTATCTTTTTCATCAACAAGCGGGTCAATTTTAATAGTATATGCGTGATATTTTTCTGCCACACGTTCAACCTGAGCAAAAATTGCATTCAGCACTTCGGTATTGTGCATATCACACACAGGTCCCCGCGGTGCATAAAGCATTGCAGTATTCAAAAACGGAATTTTCTTTATCAGAACAAGCATTGTCCCCACAATATTTCCTTTTGTATCATTTGCTGCAATGTACTGCGCATCCCAATTACCCTTGACCTTTGCCCAACGTGCAGACTGCATAAAATTACCCTTGCTTTCACAATATCTTTCAAAATCATATAAATTCATAAATAAACCTCCCTTATGTTATAAATCATAAGAGAGGCTTGTTTCACAGATTGCGCAAAGTTGTATTATTCTTGTATCATTTCACCATAAGCTCCATTGTCATATTCATTCACAACATCTCCTGCTTTGGACCTGAGTTCATTGTAATTCGAACCAAATGCATATAGATATAAACAACCGTTAGTTCCGCCGCACGAAAATGCATATGTCTTTTTTATACTTTCCTCATATTCAGGCAAAGCACAATTGAGATATTCGACCATATCCTGATACTCGTCCGCTGACATTGAGCTTACACTATCATTAAATTCGTTTAACGAATATTCAAACTGATACACCTTATCATTTTTCCTGTTATAAAGTACATAGGCGTAGTGTGTATCCGATATCATAAACGCATAACCCATTGACACAGAAACCGGCAATCCGTTTACTGTTCCGCTCACAACTATAAACTCATAGTAATCAATATACAAATCTTCATTTTCAAGGAACTCGTTCAAAATCCCAGATATATATTTATTCTCTCCAATACCCTCCAGCAACCCTTTTACCGCTGTTTGTGTTTCATTATAAACATCCTCATCCGAAAGATTTGCATATTCATTCACCCAGATTGCGTCAGGCGACAATACAAGCGCCCTAATATCATCAAAGGTCGCATCACCGTCAGCGTCGTCAAATGAATATCCGCCGTCTCCATAGAAATATGTCTCATAATGATTGTCCCACACATAATAATAAAGATAAGGCGCAAGCACAACGGAGGCTGTAATTACCAAGGTCAGCGCAATGCACAAAAAGTATTTCAGCTTACCCCTATTCAACACTTACACCATCCTTTCCATAAGACAGCGAAACGTCAAAGGACACCGTAGTGCCTCTGCCGAGTTCGCTTTCGATTTTGAGTTCAGAACCGTGCAGTCTTGCAATTTCGTTGCAGAGCGCCAATCCGAGGCCTGCACCGCCCATACTGCGTGAACGCGATTTATCAACCATATAGAAAGGACGTGTGATTTTTTCGAGTTCTTCTTCAGGAATGCCCCTGCCAAAGTCGGTTACCGAAAATGTATATCTATTACCCTCGCAAAAACCTGAAAGCATAATTTTACCTCCATTTTCGGATGCCTTACAGGCATTGTCGATGATATTGTACAGCAAGGTTCTGAGCAGCGACTGCTCAGCAATTATTTCCGAATTCTCATAATCAACGTCAAGTGTAACACCGTATTTTTTGAGCAAGAATTCAACCGCATTGCCGGTTTCATACATAAGAGCGTCGGTATGCACAGGCTCCAATATAATCTCATTGTTTTTAAGCACAATAATGTTGAGCAGATTTGCTGAAAGCGACTCAAGTCTCTTGCCCTCTTTATAAATAAAATCGGCGCATTTTCTTCGTTCCTTTGCCTCAAGCTCATAGGAACGAAGCATATCGGCATAACCTATTACCGACGTCAAGGGAGTTTTTAGCTCGTGAGTAAAATCCGCCACAAAATCATCTCTGCTCTGCGCAGACTCCTTTAGCTCGGCAATATAGTTTTCCACATACCCGGCCATAGCATTAAAGCTCTGCGAAAGCTCATAAATCTCCCTTGCACCCGACACCTCGACACGATTTGAAAAGTTACCGTCTGCAATCTCACGTGTAGTATCCGCAAGCTTCACAAGCGGCTTTGTGATATAACGCGAAAACACAACCAGCACCAAAGAGGCTCCGAGTGCAACGCACATAAGTATAATCTGATAAGTTCTGAAATAGTACTCCCTGCTGATATATATGTCGGTTATGTCAGTTAGCGTCTGAACGTAGTAATCGCCCATTTCAAGCGTTAAACGACTGACAACCTGAAGGTATTTTTTTTCGTTATCGGTAACAACTCTGTAGTTACGTGAGTTTACTCCGATTCTCGTAGAAAAACTATCATCATCAAATTCATCAACAATATCAATATGACCGATTTTTACAGTAGCGTCATAGCTTTCCGAAGAAAGCTGATTTGAAAAGTTGTTGATAATATAATCTATATAAGCGGAACTGTATCCCATTTCCTCGGCATTGGTTTCCATTGCATAAAAGGAGGAAGCGGCATAGCTGTTACTGTCACATGTACTTAAAATTTTATTATTCAGCGAGCTCGTGAAAACAGAATCCACGAGCATAAAACCGCCTATTCCGAAGGAAATTATAATAATCAGAAAGGAAACAAAAAATATTTTCCAGGAAAACTTCACAACATCATCTCTTTACTATCCAATAAATCGGTATCCCACCTTGAAAACTGACTGAATCCTGTCCTTGAGCTCAAGCTTTTTTCGCAAACGCTGTACATGAAGGTCAACAGTGCGGGTATCTCCCATATAAGGTTCATTCCACACATGCTCGTAAATCATCTCACGGTACAGTGCAATGTTTTTATTTCTGACAAAAAGCAGAAGCATTTCATATTCCTTAAGGGTAAGGTCAACAGGCGCTCCATTCTTTGTAACAAGCCTTGACTCCGTGTTAATCTCAATATCGCCCAGAGCAATGTTCGCCGCCGTTTTGTTGTATCTCCTCAGCACAGTCTCCACACGGGCCTGAAGCTCTGCAATATCAAACGGCTTTGTTATATAATCATCCGCACCGAGTCTTAAGCCTCTCACCTTGTCTTTGGTATCACCCTTTGCAGTTATGAAAATTACGGGAGTTTCATAATCACGGATATATTCAATCAACTCGTAGCCGTCAATCTTCGGCAGCATAATATCGAGCAAAATCAAATCGTAATGCTTTTTTTCAATCATATCGGCGGCGGCTTCGCCGTCATAAGCCGATTCACATCTGTAGCCGTTTTGGGACAGAGCCATATTAATTAAATTAGAAATATTCTGTTCGTCCTCAACAATCAGTATCTCATTCATAATTGACCTCTTCTTTTTTTTACTTCGGACAGACAGCCCGATTTGCGCGCCGGAATTCCCGGATAAGCAATAATCTGTCCACTAAAAACTTATATCATTCGTGTATCAGGAATGTATCATTTAAAATAAACTATTGTAACACACAACAAAAGTCCTTCGCAATACACGAAGGACTTTTACCAATAAATTTTATTAAGGCAATACCGCACAATTATAATAGTGTGCGAATTGCGCAATCAGATTTTTCGTCATTTTGTTCAAACAATTTTTAGTCATACTGAAGTATGGCTGAAATTTGGAGGCAAAGTGACGGAAAATATGCAAGCAAGTCGTGCGCTAAGGGTTTGAACGTTAATTGTGCAGTGCTGCCTTAAAACTTAGTTATTCTTTTTCTTATTCACTGCCCTTGCTGCAAAAGCAAATGCAGCGCAAATAACTACACCTGCTGCTGTAATTATACCAATAAATCCAAAGTTTACACTTGAAATAAGAGTAATGTCAAGCTCGCCGCTCTCTGCATTCTGCAATGCACCAAAAATATTGACAGCATCAATGATAATTGCAGTTATTATTGACAGCACTGCAAGTGATGAGAAAATTGTTGCAGCTGTGCTTCTCTCCTGCTTTCTCGCTCTCTCAATTCTTGCTGTTCTGAAATTAAGACAACTGAAAATCCAGAATACGGCTGCGGCATTTATTATAGTCTCAGGAATCATATATGTTGCATTATAGCTCAGCGAATAAATAAGTCCGTCAGAGCTTGGAATTGACACGCCTGCCCATACAGTACATCCTGAAATTACGTGACAGATGAATCTTATAACGCACACCATTATAGTTCCTGTAACCGCAGATGTAACAGGATTTTTTATTATGTTTCTGAACACACCCGACAAACCCATACACGAAAACGCAAGAATATAATCAAGCATCACAATTGCAACGGCAGCCACAATTGACGTTGCATAAGTCAGCACAGAGGTGTCTTGAATAAGCTGAATCAGGCTGAATACAAAGCCTGTAAGAAGTCCCCACTTTGTTCCGTGTCTGTATGCAATAATAACCAACGGAACAACACTGAATGCAGTAACACTGCCGCCATACGGCAGCGAAAGAATTTTTATAAAGCTCAATACCGCAGCAAGCGCTATCATAATTGCACTTTCACATAATTTTACAACATTTTTATTCATTTGTTTTTTTGCCATTTTCCAATCCTCCACATGCAAATAAAAATCGGAGTATGCCAAACAGACACACTCCGAGATAATTCTCGTTAATACCGAAAATTACAGTAATAGCAAAAAAACGGCATATAATATGTCCCTACGTTGGCATTATCCAAATCAGGTTTACGGTCGAAATGCATCTCATTTCCTCTCAGCCGTTACGGCTCCCGTTTTGTATAGAAAATATTTTCTGATAATCAGTATATCATCAAATTACAAAAAAGTAAAGAATTTTTAAAAATTTGTCGAAAAAATGTTAATCTGCTATTTTAAGCGATATATCGAAGGCTTTAACCGAGTGCGTAATTGCTCCCATTGAGATTATATCAACGCCCGTTTCGGCAATATCGCGAAGCGTTTCATCAGTTATTCCGCCGCTTGCCTCAAGCAGAGCTCTGCCGTCTGTAATTTCAACCGCCTTTGCCATTTCCTCACAGCTCATATTGTCAAGCATAATAACATCAACGCCTGCTTCCAGCGCCTGTCTCAGCTCATCAAGGTTTCTGACCTCAAGCTCAATCTTTGTCATATGTCCAAGTCTTGTTTTCAGTTTGGCTACCGCATTTTCAATTCCGCCGCCTGCGTCAATATGATTATCCTTCAGCATTGCGGCGTCAGACAGATTATAGCGGTGATTTCTTCCGCCGCCCACAGTTACCGCATACTTCTGAACAGGGCGCATACCCGGCAGAGTTTTGCGTGTATCGGCAATTGAAGCCTTTGTGCCTTTCACAATTTCTACAGCCTTATTTGTGGCTGTGGCAACTCCGCTCATATGCTGAATAAGGTTAAGAGCAGTTCTCTCACCTTTAAGCAGTGTGCGCGTTTTTCCGTGAATTTCGGCAATTATATCACCTTTTTTCAGCTTATCGCCGTCGTACTTATATATCTTTGCCTCAAATCCGTTTGGCTGCAAAATTTCAAACACCCTCAGCGCAACCTCTATTCCGCAGAGCACACCGTCGCTCTTAGCAAGAAAGACTGCGGTATTCTCCTGCTCCTCGTCAATAAGGTAATCGGTAGTAGTGTCCAGATAGTTAATGTCCTCCAGAAGCGCCGTTCTGATAAGATTATCAATATAAATGCTGTTTAATATCATAGGTTAATGCCCTCTCTGACTTCATCAAGTATTATACCTGCCACTATTGCAGCGCTCTTTGCCTCAATGAGGTCAGAGCTGATTTCGTAATTATCTTCGAGAAGCTCGTCCAGAATCTCTTCTACCTTTTCGAAGCTTTCCTGATATTTTTCCGGCTTCGGAATTACAAAATACGTATCCTGCAAAATTTCACGTATTTTTGAACGGCAGCCCTTAGGTATAGGCTTTCCCTCAATAGGACGGTGTGCAGGCTCATTGCCCAAAGGTCTTCTGCCGTGCTTTTTAATACGACTTGTAATATCCTCTGCCGCAGCTTTTGAAAAAACAAGCGCTTCAAGCAGTGAATTGCTTGCAAGCCTGTTGGCTCCGTGGACTCCTGTGTGCGCACATTCTCCCGCCGCATAAAGTCCTTCTACCGAGGTTCTTGCGTCAAGGTCAACATTGATACCGCCCATAAGATAGTGTTGACACGGGAATACGGGAATTCTGTCCTTTGTGATGTCAATGCCCTCTTCAAGGCATCTTTCGTATATCATCGGGAAACGCTGCTTTATAAAATCGGCAGGCTTGTCCGTTATGTCAAGATAAAATTTCTCACTGTTTGTCCTGATTGATTCTCGAACGATTGCGTCAGAAACAACATCGCGCGGTGCAAGCTCTCCTCTGCCGTCATAATTAAATGCAAAGCGTTCACCGTTGCAATTGAGCAGCACAGCGCCCTCGCCCCTGACCGCTTCACTTATAAGAAATCGTTCTCTGTCGTTATCAGCCGCAAATGCCGTCGGGTGAAACTGCACACGTGACAAGTGACTGATTTTTGCACCCAGCATATAGGCAAACGCAATTCCGTCGCCGGTTGCAATTGCGGAATTTGTCGTATATTTATACACTCTGCCTATTCCGCCTGTTGCAAGCAAACAATAGCTGCATCCGTAATAATGACTTCTGCCGTCCTTAAGAATACTTACATAAAAGCCGTTCAACACCTTTTTGATTGCATACACAAGCGCACCATCCAGGATTGTAACATTTGGCAGAGCACGTACAACGTCAATCAGCCCGTCAACTATCGCCTTGCCCGTTGAGTCCTTGTGGTGAACAATTCTGTGGCGGCTGTGACCCGCTTCAAGTGTTTTGCACAATGTACCGTCGGGATTTGTATCAAAATCAACGCCAAGCTCCTTAATTCTGAGTACATCGGCAGGACCCTGCTCAACCAGTTTTTCAACTGCGGACAGATTATTCTTGTACTTGCCTGCAATGAGCGTATCGTTAATGTGCAGCTGATAGTTATCGTGAACAGTATCAAGCACACAAGCCACACCGCCCTGTGCAAGCGCACTGTTCGAAAGCGCAAGCTCACGCTTTGAAACAAGAAGAACATTTATATCGCTCGGAAAATTAATAGCGGCATATAATCCTGCAGCACCCGTACCAACGATGATGACGTCATATTTTTTATCCATAATGAATTAGACCTCAAATTTAAAGAAAATTAATATTTGTCTTCTTTACAAAAATTTACTTATATATTATACTACTAAAAGAAAAAATAGTAAAGAGTAAAGGTAAATCACCTAATTTGAAAATACAGAATTTCAAATAACATCTTGCCTTTAGACATATTATAAAAAGGATGTATATGGAACTTATAAGTAATGAAGAAAAAATCACCTCGGCGCTTCTCGTAAGCGTTGATACGGGCGCGTATGACTCCGAAGCGTCGCTTGCAGAGCTGTTTGAGCTTGTAAAAAGCGCAGGAGCAGACCCTGTTCTTTCAATCACACAAAACCTGCAAAAGCCCGAAACGAGCACCTTTGTGGGAACCGGCAAGCTTCAGGAAATCGCAGAAATATGTGAACAGCAGGAAATTGACCTGCTTGTATTTGACAGCGAGCTTACACCTACGCAGATTAAAAATATTGAAAGCGTCACAGACATACGTGTAATTGACCGCACAACACTTATTCTGGACATATTTGCACAGCGTGCGCGCTCACGGGAAGGCAAATTACAGGTTGAGCTTGCTCAGCTAAAATATTTGCTGCCCAGACTCACAGGCAAGGGCGTGGCTATGTCAAGACTCGGCGGCGGAATAGGCACCAGAGGTCCGGGCGAGACCAAGCTGGAAACTGACAGACGTCATATCAGGCGCAGAATGGAAACTCTTAAGGAAGAACTTGCAGAAGTGGAGAAGCATCGCAATATGCTGCGAAAACGCCGTGAAAAGGACGGTGTAATCACTTGTGCAATTGTCGGCTACACAAATGCAGGCAAATCAACCCTTATGAATTATCTCACCGACGCAGGCGTGCTTGCACAGGATAAGCTGTTTGCTACCCTCGACCCTACCTCCCGTGCTCTAAAGCTGCCCAGCGGCGTTACCGTTATGCTGATAGACACTGTAGGTCTCGTACGCAGGCTCCCGCACCACCTTGTGGAGGCTTTCCGCTCAACCCTCGAGGAAGCCGCTCAGTCCGATATAATCTTAAACGTTTGCGACGCTTCAAGCGAAGAGGCGCGAACACATATGAAGGTTACCACAGACCTGCTCGAATCGCTTGGCTGCGGAGATACTCCGATTATAACGGTACTCAACAAATGCGATTTGATTGACAACAGCATAATCGCGCAGGATTTTAAGTCATATGTCAAAATCAGCGCTAAGAACGGAACGGGCATTGATGACTTGCTTGATGCAATTGACAATAATCTGCCGGTGCGGGTAAAGCGTGTAAAACTGCTCATTCCATTTTCAAATGCGGGGCTTGCAGCGGAAATCCGCAGCAACGGCACGTTGATATGCGAGGATTATGTTGCCGACGGAATTGAGATTGAAGCGATAGTTGATGAAGCTCTTTACGCAAAGCTCAATAAATATGAGGTATAAACCTCTGATAAATATTGATTTTTTTTAAATTGGAGCTTATAATATAATTAAAATAACATTATTAATGTGCGGAGGTATTTTATTTGTCATTTTTTGAAATAATTACTCCTGCTGACACCGCAATACTTGACTTTATACAGAATACAATCAAATGCGAAATACTTGATGTGGTTATGGCTTTTTTAAGCTATATCGGCAACGGAGGAATGTTATGGATTGCTGCCGCAATTGTTATGATTTTCTTTCGCAGTACAAGAAAAACAGGCATCATGATACTGTGCGCACTGATAATCGGATTTCTTATCGGCGAAGTCGGACTGAAAAATCTTTTATGCCGTCCGCGTCCGTTCGCGGCTAATCCGAATATTGAACCTAATATTGTGTTTCATGCCAAACCGCCTCAAAGCTACAGTTGCCCGTCAGGCCACAGCTGTTCCTCATTTGCAGCAGCAACAGCTATCTTTGCAAACAACAAACGAATCGGTATTCCTGCGTTTTGCGCGGCATTTCTGATTGCATTTTCCAGAATTTACAATTACGTTCACTATCCGTCAGACGTACTCTTTGGTATAATGCTGGGCATTATATGTTATTTCATTGTGTTTATCATTTTCAGGAAAACAGGGCTTGACAGCAGACTCTCAGAAAATCACAGAGAAAAGAGGATTTAAGCTATGGCTAATTACAGATTTGCAGGCAAAACTGCAAAGAATTCTTTTCTGATTAAGGGACTCAACGTGTTCTCGGAAAAATGGACTCCCGCCGGCGACTGTGCAACCGTAACAAACCCGCAAAACGGAAAAAGCTACGTTTTCTCAAAGTACATCAGCAACGGTATTGAATTCGTTGCAGGCAAGGATTCTCAGGGCTATTGGCTGTTCTTCGTTGAAACATAATATAAGTGTATCAGAAAGTATCCGATACTCTCTTAATACTAATTAAAAAGGAATATAATAAAAATGAGTAAAGAAAAAATGCTTGCTTCAAATCTTTTTGATTTCAGCAAAACAATAGCAAAACCTCTCCTTGAAGGCTTAAAATACCCGTGGGAAGCTCTGCCTAAAATCAAAGATTTTATCATCGAGTTGGGTCAGACTCTTGACCCCGAAATCTATGAAAAAAAGGGTGAAAACATCTGGATTGCCGGAAGCGCCAAAATATATCCTTCTGCATATCTTGAAGGTCCGCTGATTATCTGCGAGGATGCAGAGGTTCGCCATTGTGCCTTTATAAGAGGAAACGCAATCATCGGAAAAGGCGCCGTTGTCGGAAACTCAACCGAACTTAAAAATTCAATCCTCTTTGACGGGGTACAGGTTCCTCACTACAACTATATCGGAGACAGCATTTTGGGCTACAAGGCGCATACAGGCGCCGGCACAATCACATCAAACCTCAAGAGTGATAAGTCTCTTGTAACTGTTCTTTATGACGGCAAAAAAATTAAAACCGACGTCAAAAAATTCGGCGCTATGCTTGGTGACAACGTTGAGGTTGGCTGTAACAGCGTACTCAACCCGGGCTCTGTAGTCGGCAGAAACACAAATATTTACCCGCTTTCATTTGTAAGAGGTTATGTGCCCGAAAACAGCATATATAAGTGCCTTGGCGAAGTTGCAGAAAAGCGCTGAGAAATTCATCATAAAAACAAAAGGACACTCTCCGTGTCCTTTTATTTTTTATTGCTTTTATTCCGCAAAATTATTAGCTTCTCATCAGATGAATTGCTGTTTCTGCCTTGTCTATTATTCGGAGGTCATTTTCATACGAACACATTTTGCGTGCCTGCTGAAGGTCAACCCAAATGTAGCTGTCAATCTCTTCCTCCTGAATTTTTACATTATCCGTGAATGCCCTGGCCAGAAAAAAGACCACTCTCTTTCTGATTTTGCCGAACGGGCAATATTCGCTTATTTCTCTGAAATTATCAAAGAGTGTAACATCAAGTCCCGTCTCTTCTTTAATCTCGCGAACAGCTGTCTGCCGCTCATTTTCACCGTCCTCAATATGCCCCTTTGGAAAGCTCCAATATCTGCCGTTGTTGTTCTTGACAAGCAAAATTTTTGTGTTCTGCCTCGTCTTATAGAATATAATCGCACCGCAGGATTTTTCATAAAGGCAGCTGATCGATTTAAGACTGATATTTTTGAGTCTTGACAAAATCTGCCTCAACTCCGGCTCATAGTATATTTCACCCTGAGGAGCAACAATACTTCGCTCCTCGTCAAGCCCTTCAAATTCGGCAACAGCAACAACTACGCCTTCAAAATACTCATCAATGCGCTTGTGCGATACCACATAGGCGCTTTTATTTTGTCCGCCTGTTGTGATATACGCAGAATAAAGATTATCACTTATTTTGCCAAATATGCTGACTTTAACAATATCCGCTATCATTGCCGCTGCCTCCTTTCAAAAAAATTTAAAAACAGATTTATTCAAACAAACTGCTCATACTATCTAACTGAATCTGAGTATTTGCGCTCATTATGCCGTTGAGGAAAAGCACCTCATCAATATTGTTGTCCTTACAATAGGTTACAAGATTTTGAGTAAAATAACGGAAGTCTATAACGTGAACCTCGCCATATGTATTAGTAAGAAAAGGTACAAATGCATTGCCGTAGCTTTCTTTGACAACGGCAATTTTTTTGCCCTCCTCCGCCTTATCGGACTCCGAACTCAGCACAGTAAGCCCTGTGCTCTGATTATCGCCCAAAATAAAAATACCGTAGGTATTAGAGCCGGACGTTGCGTATTTATAGTATGGGCTTTCATATGTATCATAGTCACTTTCAGATGTATAGTTATACATTGCAACATCATACGGAAACTCCCAATAATGCACTGTATCCGAGTCAATATCATCAGAATATCCTGCGAATGACCCTGTAAAACCTTCTATCTGCTGCTCTGTGCAATTTTCAAGTGATAAAATGCTCTGATTTGTGCTTTCTGCAAAAGCAGTATAAGCATAATATGCACCGAGCTGCGTCCAATGATGGTCTGAATTATAATAAATATACTCGCTGTTGTGCTCCGCAAGATAATTATAGCAGTTTATCGGCGTTACATTATCAGAAAAATGGGAATAAATACTCTTGATGTTATCCGCCTGTGAATCAGATGAGGCGTCTCCATCCTTGAGCCGCTGCGGAAGCCCCATTTCAGTATGATTTGGCACCACCATATCATAAACGGTTACATCATCACCAAACTTGTCAGCAAAGCCGTCTATTGTTTCGGCATATATCTTTGCCCTGTCATCTGAACCTCCAAACAGCTCAAATCCTATATTATTCCATACATAAACGCCGTAATAATTGACGCCGTTTTCATTGTTATCCTCAATTTCAGGAGTTACAAAATAGGAAGCAGAAAGCTCTTGCTTGATTTCATCCTTGGTAGCAACAGCAACCTCACTCGACTTTGTTTCAGTGGAAATACTTGAAGCAATTTCTTCCGAGCTTTGCTCTGAACAGCCTCTGAACATAACCCATAGCATTGCAACAAACACTGCAATAACAATAAGCCCTGCAAGAATAATTATAATGCGGTTACGCAAACGCCTGCTGTTGCGTCTTGATTTTCTGCGGCGGCTTACATTATACGCCGGACGTCCGTTGTACGAATTCTGTCTGCGCTGAGGATGACGACGTCTGTATTCATTGCTGCTTAAGCTTTCGTCAAAACTGTCAAGATTATAATAATTGTAGTCATTGCGCTTACTCATATAACTGCTCTCTTTCACAATTGTTTAAACTGTATTAATATCCATTATGAAAAAATATATTATTATTATACTACATTATGCCCCTAAAAACAATATAATTTTACATTTTTCTTTAAACCTCGCAAAGTCTTACCGAATACCTCCTGTAATTTTAATTTAACCGTAAATTAACCCGTGAAGCACCCCTCTCTCCCTCAAATTAAATCATTGAAATGTTTTACATATTGTGATATACTAAATTAGTATTTCTATATTTTAAAATTATACGGAGGGGAAATGATGGCAAATAATAAAGTCCGCACAAGATATGCACCAAGCCCTACAGGCTTTATGCACGTGGGCAATCTGAGGACTGCCCTGTATGAATATCTTATAGCCAAGTCGCAGGGCGGCAGGTTTGTTCTGAGAATAGAGGACACTGACCGCGAACGCCTGGTTGAGGGTGCAGTTGATGTCATTTACAATACGCTTAAGCTTGCAGGCTTAAATCACGACGAGGGTCCTGACCTGGGAGGTGATTTCGGTCCTTACGTTCAGTCAGAAAGAAAGGATATGTATCTTCCCTATGCCGAGCAGCTTATCAGAGAAGGCAAGGCATACCGTTGCTTCTGCACAAAGGAACGTCTTGAAAAAATCCAAAGTGAGACCGAGGGCGGCGGTTACGACCGTCATTGCCGTGACCTTCCTCAGGATGAAATTGACAGACTGCTTGCTGAGGGCACACCGTATGTTATCCGTCAGAAAATGCCTACAGAGGGCACTACAACCTTTGTTGACGCTGTTTACGGTGAGATTACCGTTGAAAATACAGAGCTTCAGGATCAGATTCTTATCAAAACCGACGGATACCCCACATACAACTTTGCAAACGTAATTGACGACCATACAATGGGAATTACACACGTGGTTAGAGGCTGTGAATATTTAAGCTCCACACCAAAATATAACCTGCTTTATGAAGCCTTCGGCTGGGAAATTCCCTCATATATTCATCTGCCGCTTATTATGGGCAAGGACGAGGAAGGCAACATTTCCAAGCTGTCAAAGCGCCATGGCGCAACAGGCTTTTATGACCTGATTGACGACGGCTATCTGCCTCAGGCAATCATCAACTATATTGCACTTCTCGGTTGGTGCCCGAAGGATAATCAGGAAATTTTCACTCTCTCCGAGCTTGAAAAAGCATTTGACATCAGCGGCATAAGCAAGTCACCGTCTGTTTTCGACTATGACAAGCTTTCGTGGTTCAACGGAGAATACATCAAGGCTATGACAGCGGAGGAATTTACCGAAGCGGCAATGCCATACTATAAAAAGATATTTGGCGACAAGTCAATGCCATATGAAAAATTTGCCGAAATTCTTCAAAAGCGCACAACGCAGCTCACGCAGATTCCGGAAATGCTTGATTTCTTTGCAGAACTGCCGCAATATGATAAAGAATTGTTTATTAATAAAAAAAGTAAAACCAATCTTGATAACGCCCCTGTTGTGCTCAAAGAAGCATGTGAAAGGCTTAAGGCTATGCCCGAGTGGACAAGCAGAGCCATTCACGATTGCCTAATCAATATGGCTGTTGAAAAAGAGCTTAAAAACGGTACGGTTATGTGGCCCGTACGAATTGCCGCAGCAGGCAAAACCGTTACTCCGGGCGGAGCTGTTGAGATTCTCGACATTCTCGGCAGAGAGGAATCGCTTTCAAGACTTGAAAAGGGTCTTGAAATTTTAAATTAATACTAAACACCCATAAACGGAAGGACAGTTATCTTATGGCTGAAGAAATAAAAAATATTGAAAATGAGGTTATGCAGGGCAATTTTATTCACACCTTCATTGAAGAGGACATTGCCGAAGGCGGCACGTACGAGGGAAAAAAGGTGCACACCCGTTTTCCTCCCGAGCCTAACGGCTACCTTCACATAGGTCACGCAAAGGCTGTCTGCATTAACTTTGGTACAGCTGAAAAATTCGGCGGTATGTGCAATCTCAGAATGGACGACACCAACCCTACAAAGGAAGATGTCGAGTATGTTGACGCTATCAAGGAGGATATAAAGTGGCTCGGCTATGACTGGGACGACAGATTTTTCTATGCGTCAGAATATTTTGACCAAATGTACGAGTACGCTGTTGAGCTAATTGAAAAAGGTCTTGCCTACGTCTGTGAGCTTACTCCCGAACAGGTGAGAGAATACAGAGGAGATATTCAGACTCCCGCAAAAAGCCCGTATCGTGACCGCCCGATTACCGAAAGCCTCGACTTATTCAGGCGTATGAAAAACGGAGAATTTGAGGACGGCAAGATGACTCTGCGTGCAAAGATTGACCTTGCGTCAGGCAACTTCAATATGCGAGACCCTGTAATCTACAGAATTAACCGCCTTAAACATCACAGAACAGGCGATGAGTGGTGCATCTATCCTATGTATGACTTTGCTCACCCGATTGAGGATGCAATTGAAGGCATTACGCACAGTCTTTGTTCGCTCGAATTTGAGTCTCACCGTCCGCTTTATGATTGGGTAATCAACAATATTTCTACCCCAAACAAACCTCGTCAGATTGAGTTTGCACGTTTGGGCATTAACAACACCGTTATGTCAAAGCGCAAGCTCCGCGAGTTGGTTGAAAACGGTTGGGTCAGCGGCTGGGATGACCCGAGAATGCCTACCTTATGCGGTTTGAGACGACGCGGATATACACCAAAGGCTGTACGCTCATTCATTGACCAGATTGGCGTTTCAAAGGTTAATTCAACTGTTGAATACAGCTTCCTGGAGCACTGCCTGCGCAACGACCTGAACGAAAGCGCACAGCGTGTTATGTGCGTACTTCATCCGATTAAGCTGGTTATCACAAACTATCCCGAGGATAAGAGCGAGGAATTTGAGGTTGAAAATAATCCCAACCGTCCTGAGGACGGCACACGAACAGTAACCTTCAGCCGTGAATGCTTCATTGAGGCTGAGGACTTTATGGAGGAGCCAATCAAAAAATATCAGCGTCTCTATCCCGGCAATGAGGTTCGTCTTAAATCAACATATATTGTAAAATGTACAGGCTGCAAAAAAGATGAAAACGGAAACGTTGTTGAAGTTTATGCCGAATATGAGCCCGAAACAAGGGGGGGCAATACCCCGGACGGCAGAAAGGTGAGAGGAACAATCCATTGGGTTGACGCAAACAACTATGCCGACGCTGAGGTAAGGTTGTATGATAACCTGTTTACTGTTCCTGATCCCGACGCGGGCGACAGAAACTTTTTGGACTATCTCAGCCCGAACTCACTTGAGGTTCTCACAAACTGCAAGGCTGAAAAAAGCCTTGAAAATGCCGTTGCTCCGCAGGGCTTCCAGTTTATGCGCCTCGGCTACTTCTGCATTGACAATAAAGACAGCTCACCGAAGCATCTTGTGTTTAACCGCAGTGTAAGCCTTAAGGACGGATTTAAAAAGAAGTAAATTTGCGGATTTACAGTATAAAAATCGCAGTATAAAGCCCTTGCATACTCCGCAAGGGCTTTAATATAAATATATATAATACAAATTAAGCAAGAGTGCCTTATTTATCAATACTATAGTGTATATCTGCCGACAAAGCAGATGATTTTTTTACCGCAAAAAGCCGATGGTCTTAAAACAGAACCATCGGCTTTTCGCTTGAGATTATTAAATATGTAGATAGCAAATTAATGTACAGTCAGAAAAATCATCTGACCTATGCGAGACTTTTCTTTATCTCGTAGCGTATTATTGCAGAACTAACGATATTTGCAACAGCTGATGTAATTACCGCTTTTGGTACTAAATTTGAAAGCTCAAAGTACAAGAACCCTGAAAAATCAAAAGTAATTATGCGGTATTTGGCAAGGCTATACACATTGAGTGCATATAACGCTAACGCAACCGCAAGGAACACAGCGGAAGCAATTACTGAATACTTTAGTATATTCTCTTTTTTCATCAGCGCCGCGGCAAAATGAATTACATATAGAATTGATGCAATAACCATTATAACTGCAAGAGCCGCAAAATACGGAGCATATGCGCTGTTATCTGTAATGCCGTTATAGATTATTTTAAAAAGCGACGGATTAGTTATTGAAAACGTTGCATCAAAAATTTTAAAACCATAAGACGAAATCAAATATGGGGCAAAAATTAAAGCTATATTCATCAGCCCCAAAACCGCCATAATGTATGAGAGAACCTCGATAAAATCACGTGTGTTTTTATCTTGTTCAATAGTATTTGTGTTCATAAATTAATCCCCTTAAACGCATCAGCATTTTACTTGAAATTATTAATATAATAAAGAACCGGCTGAACAAGCGCTGCAACCACCGGCACAAGCTAAACAGCTGAAGCCTACCAATACGCTTAGTCCCAAAGAAATGCAGGCACAAACCAGTCCTGCCGTAGCCATACCGGTATTGTAAAAACCTGCGTCATTACTCTTTTGCCTGCCAACAACAGACAGAACCAATCCCACAATACTCGGGATTACACCAAATCCGAAAGACCAACAAAATACCAAACCCACTATACCTAAAACCATACCGGCAATCGAAAAACCTTTTCCCGGATCTTTGGGTCCCCTAGGTCCCTGCGGTCCGCCATAATTTGGTTGATAGTTATAATTACCGTTTTGGGGTGCATTATAATATGGCTGTTGATATTGGGTGTTTTGCGGTGTACCATAGTACGGAGGCTGATATTGACTGTCCTGCGGTGTACCATTATTTGGTTGCTGGTTGTTAAATTGACCGTTTTCCGAATTATAATTGTTATTTTCCATTATAAAAATCCCCCTTAGTTTAATTCAAACTTTGAAATATTATAATCTGCACTATTGCACATAATGCAGATTGTTACACAATCTTCCGTGCTTTTACAAACACCTGCAAGCATAATCATAAGCATTTTTCAACTTTTGTCAGATTTCGCAACACATTAATTTTTCTTACTGATATTTATCCTGTAAATCTTTTATGAACCAATCATCATTCTCTTTGACCATAGTAATAGTACAATCCCCGGTTAACTCGCTTTGTATATCCTTGTAGCTCAATGTAACATCTACCGTAGCATTTTCCTCATCACTTATGTTTATATCTAATATTTCTGCGGAGAGCAAATCACCATCCGAAACTATACCTACACTGATGCCAAAAAGATCGGACAGGCTGACATCCATTCCAAAACCCGTAATTTTTTTC
>CAYQXN010000033.1:0-20350 GCA_964421585.1 uncultured Ruminococcus sp.
TTTGTAAAGTCTATTTTTAAATTTTTTTTTGCACAATTTGCACCCTCATCTCATCCTCTTCAGTCATACTTTTTGTGCAAGATTATTTAATAATCATAAATGGAAATAATTTTCACTTTATTTTCTTATTTTATGTTTCACTTTATTTTCTTATTTTATGTTGATTTTAAGGGAAGTTTGCTGTATAATTTTTTATATATGGTTATTTATGTACCATTATTATTTATATATCTTTACGGCTCTGATATATTTTTAAGATGATAAGGAAGTTGATTATGGAAATTACATTCAGGGATATATTGCAAATTATAAAGAAAAACATCATTTTCATTTTGATAATCTCAATTATTTTCGCACTATGTTCCTTTTTCGTTACAAAATTCTTTATTCCCAAAAGCTACAAAGCAACAGTTAAGCTGTATGTAAAAACTTCGTATGATGTCTCAAACAGCTACGAGGGTATTCAATCATATAATTATGCTAAAACTCTTGTTGCCACATATATCCAGATGCTTGACACAAACAGTTTTTATTCAACCGTTTCGGATGCACTTAACGAGAAGTACACAGCTTCACAGCTAAGCTCAATGATTTCATTTTCCAGCATTGAGGACACAGAAATATTCCAGGCAAGCGTTGTATCTCAAAGTCCTACGGAGGCAAAGAGCATTGCAGACGCAATCGCTGCAACCGCTCCGGAAGCTATTTCAAAGGTAAACAATGACGCTCAGCTGAAGATTGTAGATGACGCAACGGTTCCTAAGTCGCCTACCTCGCCCAACGTCAACAGAAATGTACTTCTTGCATTCCTTGCCGGGCTTATAATTTCACTTATTTTTGCTTTTATACGCGACTATTTTGATGTGAAAATCAAATATAATGACGATATGACTACTATAGCCGGACTTGCTGTCCTTGCAGCAATTCCCGACTTCGAAAATTTTACAAACAATCGTTCAGTTTCAGTCAGCAAATCTGCTGACTCTTCAACAAATGCAACTGAAAGCTATTAAGTAAGGAGTGTTCTGTATGGCAAATCGAAAAAAAAATAAAATCGACCGTTCCATTAATGTTGAAGCTCTCGGCTTTCAGGTTAGGGAATCATATAAAACCGCAAGAACAAACATTGCCTATTCAATTGTCAAAAAAGGCTGCAAAATGGTTGCTTTCACAAGCTCATCAAAAGGCGAGGGAAAAACCGTTACCGCAATGAATGTTGCAACTGCGCTCGCCCAGCAGGTCGACACCAAAGTCCTTGTAATTGAATGTGACCTCAGACGCCCTCACGTTCATTCGGCGCTCAAGATTTCTACTGCTCCGGGTGTTACTAATTTTCTTAATAACGAATGTTCGGCAAAGGACATTATTCAGCCGACAAAAATTGAAAATATGAAGGCTGTAAGCTACGGGGCCATTCCGCCTAACCCGTCAGAGCTTCTTGCCAGCGACGATATGAAAAGCTTTATTAATACAGTCAGGGATGAATTTGACTACATCATATTTGATACTCCGCCTGTAGGCGTTGTTATTGACGCTATTCCTATTATAAATATGGCGGACGGTGTTGTGGTTGTTGTAAGAGACAGTGTAACCACATATCCCGAGCTTCACAAAACAATCGACACCCTCAACCGTACAGATGGTAAAATCCTTGGTGTAATCATAAACAGAGTTCAGGCTGTTAACACCAAAAAGTACAAGCGCGGCGGATATAATTACGGATATTCGTACGGTTACGGCGGGTATTAATATTGCATTTTAACAACAAATACACAACAAAAAGGATAAAAGCAGTGTAATGGAAAATATTAGTTGTATCAATCAGATTAATCAATCTGAAAAATATGTAAAACCAAAGCCTGTGTATGAATTCTTCAAACGGATTTTTGATGTAGTATGTTCTTTTATTGCGCTTATCTTGTTGTCACCAATATTTTTGATTGTAAGCTTTGCAGTAAAGACCACGAGCGAAGGCCCCGTAATATTTGCACATAATCGTATGGGCAAAAACGGAAAAAACATCAAGATCTATAAGTTCAGAAGTATGGTAACAAATGCCGAGGAGCTTATCAAAAGCTTTACTCCCGAACAAAAAGCGGAATACGAAAAAAACTTTAAGCTTGACAACGACCCTAGAATAACAAAGGTTGGCAAATTTCTCAGGAAAACAAGTCTTGACGAGCTTCCGCAGCTTATCAACATATTAAAGGGAGATCTATCCATAGTCGGACCGCGTCCGATTATGGAGGTCGAAACCGAAATATTCGGAAACTACAAAGATATGCTTCTCAGCGTAAGACCGGGACTTACGGGTTTTTGGGCCGCAAACGGCAGGAGCGATACTACATATACCCGCAGAAGGGCAATGGAAATTTACTATGTAAAGAACCGTTCCTTCCTGCTGGATATTAAAATTGTTTTTAAAACAGTTCTTTCGGTTTTTAAGGGCGAAGGCGCAAAGTAAAAATAATTTGGAAGGTGTATTTATGAAGGCAGTTCTGCTTGCAGGCGGATTCGGAACAAGAATTTCCGAGGAATCACAATTCAGGCCGAAGCCTATGATTGAAATAGGCGGTATGCCGATTCTCTGGCATATAATGAAGCTCTACTCAAAATACGGCTTCAACGAATTTATAATCTGTGCAGGCTACAAACAGCACGTAATCAAGGAATGGTTTGCAGACTATTTCCTCCACACCTCTGACATCACCTTTGACTTTACTCAGGATAACAAAATTATTGTTCATAACAAGCGTACCGAGCAATGGAAGGTAACCGTGGTTGACACAGGACTAAGCACAATGACAGGCGGCAGAATCAAAAGAGTGCGCAGCTTTATAGGAAACGAGCCGTTCTTTATGACCTACGGCGACGGTGTGTCTGACGTTGACATATCTGCTTTGCTCAAATTTCACAGGTCGCACGGCAAGCTTGCAACAATGTCCGCCGTAAAACCCGACAGCCGTTTCGGCGTGCTCGACCTCAGCGCTGACAATCAGGTTAATGCATTCAGAGAAAAGAGCGACATCGACTCAGGATACATCAACGCAGGCTTTATGGTGCTTGAGCCGAAGGTTCTTGACTACATTAAGGACGATACTATAATGTTTGAACGCGAGCCTTTGGAAAGGCTTTCAGCCGAAGGTCAGCTTATGTGCTATAAGCACAGAGGTTTTTGGCAGTGTATGGATACACTGCGTGATAAGGAAAAGCTTGAAAAGCTCTGGTCAGAAAACAAAGCTCCTTGGAAGGTGTGGAACGACTGATGCTTGAATTTTATAAAAATAAAAAGGTATTTGTAACAGGTCACACGGGTTTTAAAGGGAGCTGGCTATGCAAAATTCTTGCAAACGCAGGAGCCGTTGTTACCGGCTACTCGCTTGTGCCGCCCACAAATCCGAGCCTGTTTGAAATTTCAGAAGCAGAAAAAGATATAAAATCTGTTATCGGAGATATTAGAGACTACGACAGTCTGAAAAAGGCATTTGATGAGGCACAGCCTGAAATTGTGCTGCACCTTGCCGCACAACCTATTGTGCGTGACAGTTACAAAATGCCTGTATATACATACGAAACAAACGTGATGGGAACGGTAAATATTTTGGAATGTGTAAGACAAACCGGTTTTGTAAAATCATTCCTTAACGTCACTACAGACAAGGTTTATGAAAATCACGAATGGCAGTGGGGCTACCGCGAGAACGAGCCGCTTGACGGCTTTGACCCGTATTCCAACAGCAAAAGCTGCAGCGAGCTTGTAACTCACAGCTACAAAAACTCATTTTTTTCAGACGGCAGAGTGGCAATATCAACCGCAAGAGCAGGCAATGTAATCGGCGGCGGCGACTTTGCAAACGACAGAATTATTCCCGACAGCGTGCGTGCACTTGAGGCAGGCAGGGACATAATAGTCCGCAACCCTCATTCCACACGTCCGTACCAGCACGTGCTTGAACCGCTGTTTGCATATCTTATGATTGCAGAGGCTCAATACAGTGATATAAAATTTGCAGATTATTACAATGTAGGTCCCGACGAGTGCGACTGTGTTACAACAGGCGAGCTTGTTGACCTGTTTGTTAAATATACAGACGGCAAAATTAACAGGATTAATAAAAGCGAAGAAAATGCTGTTCACGAGGCAAACTTCCTTAAGCTCGACTGTTCAAAGCTCAAGGCTGTGTTCGGTTGGAAGCCTCATTGGCACGTGGCAGAGGCAGTTAAAAAAACTGTTGAGTGGTCACAGGTTTGGCTTGCAGGCGGCGACATAAGAAGCTGTATGGACAGACAGATTGCGGAGTTTTTGAACAGCGGCAAAGAAGGTATATAAAATTATGAAAAAAGCTATCGTAACAGGCGCAAACGGCTTTGTCGGCTCTCACGTATGCAAGGAGCTTTGTAATAACGGAGTAAAGGTTTATGCTGTTATTAAGGACACAAACGAAAACATCAGCAGCATCGAAAACCTTGATAACATTGAAATTGTTTATTGTGAGCTTGACGATATTGAAACTCTTTTCGACAAAATCAGCGACCGAGATATTGATGTGTTTTACCACTTTGCGTGGGCAGGCTCGGCAGGACCTTTGAGATGTGATGAAAACATTCAGCTCAAAAATGCTCTGTGGACTGCACGGGCTCTGAGAACTGCTGACAAAATGAAATGCAAAAAGTTTGTAAACGCAGGCTCCATTATGGAAAAGGAAACCTATACAGCAGTTTACACTCAGGGCAGTACTCCGGGGCTTCCTTATATTTACGGTGCAGGAAAGCTCATTGCACGGGCAATCTGTAAACCTATTGCAAACAGCCTGAACATTGATTTGTGCTGGGCGGTCATTACAAACGCCTATGGGGCAGGGGAGTTTTCTCCCCGATTTGTAAACTCTACAATCAGAAAAATCATTGCAGGTGAGCCGCTTCAATTTACGGCAGCCACCCAGAATTATGATTTTATCTATATTGATGACGTTGCAAGGGCATTTGCCGCAATAGGTGAATACGGCAAGCCAAACAAGGAATACACAATCGGAAGCGGAAATGCAAAGCCGCTAAAGGAATTTATAATCGAAATGCAGCAAGCTCTTGCACCAGAAGCAACACCGATTTTCGGAGACGTTCCGTTTACGGGCGTAAATATGCCGCTTGATGCATTTGACACTGCTGACCTTGAATCCGACTGTCACTTTAAGCCTTCAATCTCGTTTGCAGAGGGTACCAAGCTGACAATGGATTGGATTAAGTCTGTGGATTAACTCATTACAGGGCGGACAATGTTCGCCCTGAGTTTTTGTAAATTGTTTAATATCTTTATACAGGTGATGAATATGATACAGAAATTTGAATTTTGCAAAACCGACTTTGACGGCGCTTATCTTATCAAGCCATTTGTTGCCACGGACATAAGAGGCGCTTTTATCAAGGATTATTCCAAAGAGGTTTTTGAAGCAAACGGTCTTGACCACAATCTTGCCGAGGTATTCTACACGGTATCTCACAAGGGAGTTATTCGTGCTCTTCACTTTCAGCGTGTTCACGAGCAGGCAAAGCTTGTCAGATGCGTAAAAGGCAGGGTTTTCGACGTAATTGTTGACCTTCGTCCCGACTCGCCTACCTTCAAAAAATGGCAGGGCTTCTATCTGTCCGAGGATAACTTTAACGAGCTGTATGTTCCCGAGCATTTTGCTCACGGCTATCTTGTGCTTGAGCCTTCTATTGTTTCATATAAATGCGGTGAAAAATTCTACGGAGAATATGACGACGGAATTATGTACAACGACCCGGACTTGGGCGTTGAATGGCCGTTTGATGAAATCGGAGGTATTGAAAATTTAATCCTTGCCGATAAAGACAAAAATTTGCAGTCCTTTAAAGAATATGAGGAAAAATATTTAAACATTTAATAAATTAAATCAAAGCCTTAGGAGAGTATATGAACATAGTTTATTCAAGCTCAGACAGCTATGCGCCTATTGCAGGCGTGAGCCTGTACTCGCTTCTGTTAAACAATAAAGACTCTGACGAAATTAATATTTTTATAATCGACAATAGTATCAGCAGTAAAAATAAAGAAAAGTTCATCAAAATGTGCGCTGATTTCGGCAGAACTCCGGCGTTCATTCCAATAGCCGATATTGAAAAGCTTGCAGGAACCTCAATTGACATCGGCAGGTGGAACATCAGCACCTTTGGCAGACTTTTTGAAGCAAGTCTTTTGCCAAAGTCTGTTGAAAAGGTCATTCACGTTGATTGCGACACAATGATTATGTCCTCACTCGAACCGCTGTGGAATATGGATATGACGGCAAAAACTGTTGCGGGCGCGCTCGAATGTATAGGAGACAGTTATAAAAAGGAAGTCGGACTATCTGTCAATGATACCTACATCAATGTAGGCAACATAATGCTGAATCTCAAAAAAATACGTGAGGACAACACCGAGGACAAATTCAAGGAATATATTAGGGAACATTCTCAGCTGTCCTTTGTTGATCAGGCGGTTCTTAATGCGTGTGTGCCAAGCAGTGAAAAACTCGTTGTACCGCTCAGTTATAATGCTTATTCTATAGTTTATTATGTAAAATATAAAAATCTTAAAAAGGTAAAACACGTTACACACTACTACACTGAAAACGAAGTTAGAAACGCAATGGAAAACCCCTGCATTGTACATTTTACAACTTGCTTTATGGACGGAACACGCCCGTGGATTGAAAATAACTTCCACCCTATGCTTGGAAAATTTCTTGAATTCAAAGCACAGTCGCCATGGGCGGACGAGCCTCTGTGGAGGGACGAACGAGGCGCTGTTAAAAGACTTGCCTATAAGATGTTCAGGACTCTGCCGCAGGGCTTTGTCACATCTTCAATCGGCTTTGTTCACAGCGTAATAATTCCATTTATAAATAAATTAAAAGGATAAACGGGGTATTAAAAGTAATATGGAACCTATCAGAGTTTTACACAACATAGTTCTGCTTGACACGGGCGGACTTGAAACACTTGTGATGAATATTTACAGACATATAGACAGAGAAAGACTTCAGTTTGACTTTCTTGTTCACCGTCCGCAGGAGGGATTTTACGAGCCGGAAATTAGAGATTTTGGCGGCAAAATTTATCGCACTCCCCCTTTCAACCCAGTAAATTTGCAGCCGTTTAAGAACGCCTGCATGGAGGTACTTGCAAATCATCCCGAATACAAGGTTTTTCACGCTCATCAGGAACTGAACCTATGGACTCTGGAATATGCGCACAAGGCAGGCGTCCCCACCAGAATTGCCCACAGCCACAATGCAAAGACGGTTGTAAATCTCAAATATTTTTTCTTCTTATACGAAAAATGCTTTATCAAAAAACATTGCACCGATATGTTTATGTGCTCAACACCGGCAGGAGAATGGAGCTTTGGCAAAAAGGCTGTGCGTGAGGGCAGAGTTGAATTTATCAAGAACGGAATTGAAACCGAGCGGTTTAAATTTGATGAGAACATCAGGCGAGAGGTGCGTGAGGAGCTTCAGGTAGGAGACAAAAAGGTAATCGGTCACGTTGGCAGATTTATGCAGCAAAAAAATCATACCTTCCTGCTTGATATATTTAAAGAAATTCACGACAAAAATCCTAACACTGTTCTCGCACTCTGCGGCGAGGGCAGGCTTGAGGATGACATAAAGAAAAAAGCGCACGAGCTTGGTCTTGAAAAAGATATAATTTTTCTCGGCGTTCGCAAGGATACGAACAGAATTTATCAGGCTTACGACTTATTTCTGTTCCCGTCGTTGTGGGAGGGACTTCCTCTTACAGGCATTGAAGCGCAAACAGCGGGACTGCCCGTGCTGATGAGTGATGTAATCACTCCCGAAACAATTGTCACAAGCAGTGTAAGCACGCTTTCACTAAGCAACACAGCTCAGCAATGGGCTGACAAATCGCTTGAAATTCTCAGCGCCTATAAGCGCACAAGCGGTCAGAAACAGGTTATAGACGCAGGATTTGATATTCAGTCAACCGCAAATAAGCTGCAGGACTTTTACATAACACGCACTCTTGAAGCCAACAGAAAATAACAACGTCGGAGGAACTCGAATGAGCAAGAAAAAAATTGCATACCTGACCCGACACACGGTGTCAAACTACGGCTCGGTTTTGCAGACCTATGCCACACAAACGGCGCTTGAAAATCTGGGATATGACGCCGTGTGCATAAACTATTGGCGAACTGACGAGCTTCCGCAAAATCAGGCAAAAACACACCTTGAAATGTCACGCTGGAATAAAAACGCCGCAACCCGACTGCTTTATTACATTACGCAAAAGCCCGTTTTTGACGCGGCAATGAAAAAATTCACCGAATACAGAAAAAATCTGCTCAAGCTTTCTGACAAGGAATACAACACAATAGAGCAGCTTGCAGGGAACTTGCCCGAAGCCGACATATTTATGACAGGCAGCGATCAGGTGTGGAATACAATTACGGGCGATAAAATTGACCCCGCATATTTTCTCTCCTTTGTGCCTGACAGCAAAAAGAAAATAGCTTATGCAGGAAGCTTTGGAGGAAAAACTGTCAAAGACAGCGACCGTGACAATATTTCGAAATGGCTTTCAAGATATGACGCTGTTACCATCAGGGAAAAAAGCGGGGTAAAACTTGCTGAAAATCTCGGAATACAGGCTGAGCAGGTGCTTGATCCCACATTTCTTATGAAACCGGGGGATTGGGAAAAAATCATACCCAAGCGTGAAAAGACAGAAAAATACGTGCTTGTCTATCAGCTGCACCCCAACAAGAGGTTTCAAACCTATGCAAAGGCATTTTCAAAGCGCAAAAATATGAAGCTTGTAAGGGTAAATCCATATTTTCATCACATAGTAAAGCCCGGAAAGTTTATTTTTTGCCCTCCGATTGAGGAATTTTTGTGGTATATTAAAAATGCAGATTATTTTCTTACAGACTCTTTCCACGGAACTGCATTTGCCATAGGGCTTAACACTCAATTTGTTGATGTTCTGCCTAATAAATACAGCGAGAGAAACCGCAGTATTCTTGAACTTGCGGGACTTGAAAATCGAATACTTGACAGCTACGATAATCTGTCAATCGCCGATACTCCTATTGACTTTTCGGCTGTAAATCCCAAAATTGATTCAGAGCGTGAACGCTCGTTAAAAATCCTGAGAAATATAATCGAGGAATAAGTATGAACAACATTCTACGGCTCGGCAAAGACTGCTGCGGCTGCACTGCCTGTGAACAGATATGCCCCAAAAATTGCATACACTTCAGCAGCGACAGTGAGGGATTTGATTATCCTGTAGTCGATGAGACGCTTTGCGTAGATTGCGGTGCGTGCGTAAAGCACTGTCCTGTTCTTTCAGATGTTAGCATGGGCAAAAATCCCGAGATATATGCAGCAAAATTCAATGACAGAGAGACCACCTTCAACAGCACATCGGGAGGAATATTTGTTCCGCTTGCAAAAAAAGTGCTTGATAAGGGCGGCGTGGTGTTCGGCTGCGCATACGATGAAAATCTGACGGCACGTCACATTGCCGTTGAAAGCGAGGACGAGCTTTTTAAACTGCAAGGCTCAAAATATGTTCAAAGCGACTTGAGCGGTATATATACTCTGGTTCGCAAAGAGCTTAAAAATGACCGCTTTGTTCTGTTCAGCGGCACAGGCTGTCAAGTGGCAGGGCTTAAAGCATTTCTCGGCAGAGATTATGAAAGGCTGCTTACCGTCGATATAGTATGCCACGGGGTGCCGAGTCCTAAGCTGTTTGAAAAATATCTTGAATATCTCAGTTTGCAGCTTGGCGAAAAGGTCACATACTACAATTTCCGTAGCAAAGAAAAGCCAAGATGGAACAAATATTACGTTGCAAAAACAGAAAATAAAAAAGTCGCTGACAGCGGATTCTTTGATCCGTATTACAATGCATTTATCAAAGGCAGAACTTTCCGTGAAAGCTGTTATAAGTGCAAATTTGCTACAAGCAATCGTACAGGTGACATTACTCTTGCAGATTTTTGGGGCATAGAAACTATAGCTCCATCATTCTATGACAAAAACGGAGTCTCTCTTGTTCTTATAAATTCTCAAAAGGGTAAAGTGTTATGGAATAGCCTTTCAGATAAAATATCCGTTGTAAATTCCACTGTCGAACAGGCGGTAAGAATGAATCATAACCTTGCAAACCCCACTCCCAGACCGCAATGCAGAGATACCATTTACAATGGCTATGATACTGACATAAACCAGTACTTTTCAGTTAAACTGAAAAGTGACACCAAATTTTTTAAAAAGATTAAAGCTTTATTCCCGGCTTATTTGAAAGGAAAACTTAAATATTATCTGAAGAAAGGGTAAATCGGATATTATGAAGAAAATCGGACTTTGCTGCTGCTACAAGCAGCGTAATTACGGAAGTCAGCTGCAAAGCTATGCCACAACTGTTGAAATGAGAAACAGGGGCATAGACTGCGAGGTAATTCAATACAAAAAGAAACTTACCCTCAAATTTATGTGTGAAGCCAAGGTATGGTCACTCCTTTTCAACCGCATACTTATCAGCGAACGCATCCTAAGGTATAAAAAAAGATTTATCCTGATGTTTCACAAGGATGTCAAAAAGCAAAACGACATACGAAATGCAAAGCTTGCCGAGTTCTCAAAAACTCATTTTACCCGCCTTTCAAAACTGTGCAACGGACACGACGAACTTAAGTCGCTCGGCGCGTCATATGACGGCGTTTTTGTAGGCTCCGACCAGCTGTGGAGTCCCGGCGGCATAACAGGCAACTTTCATAATCTTATGTTTGTTCCCGATAATGTTCCCAAGTTTTCCTATGCCGCAAGCTTTGGCGTTTCTGAAATTCCAAAGGGCAAAAGAAAGCTCTATACAACCTTTCTTAAACGACTCGACCATATAAGCGTAAGAGAAAATGCAGGTAAAAAAATTGTTAAGGAGCTTACGGGCAGGGATATTCCCGTTGTGGCTGACCCCGTAATGCTGCTCACACCGCAAGAGTGGAATGATGAAATTCCTGTCAGAAAAATGTACGATGAGCCGTATATTTTTGCATATTTTCTCGGAAAAAGTGCAGAAAACAGACAGCAGGTGCTCTCACTGCAGAAGATGACAGGACTTAAAATAGTCACAGTCCATCATATGGACACCTACAACAAGGCTGATATTAACTTTGGCGACTATGCACCCTTTGATGTAGGTCCGGAAGAATTTCTCAATCTTATAAGAGGCGCTGAATATGTGTGCACCGACTCGTTTCACGGTTCGGTTTTCTCGGCTTTATATCACAAAAAGTTTATGGTTTTCAAACGCTATTCAGACAAATCAAAAACTTCAAAGAATTCACGTATTGACAGTCTGTGCGAAAATCTCGGACTTTCCGACAGACGCTTCAGCGGAGACAACATTACATCTATCACAAACGAAATTGACTATAAAGCAGTTGACAATAGGATTGACCATATACGATCTGATTCAAAAAAATATCTTGATGAGGCGCTCGCCTTTTATTGATAACTTCACTATAACTCCATATAAAAATCATTTAAGGATGTATATAAATGAATCTTCCTCTTATATCCGTAATAGTACCTGTTTACAACACTTCACAGTATCTTGAAAATACTGTAAATTTACTAATTGAACAAACCTATCAAAATCTTGAAATTATTCTTGTAGATGACGGCTCAACTGATGACTCACCGCAAATCTGTGACAGATTAGCAGAACAAGACATTCGAATAAGGGTGATTCATCAAGCGAATGCAGGAGTGTGCGCCGCCAGAAACGCAGGCGTTGCTGCTGCAAAAGGTGCATATATAGGTTTTTGCGATTCTGACGATATACCGCACAAGGATCTATATGAAACCCTTTATACGCTTGCAGTTGAAAATGACTGTGATTTTGTAACAGTAAGCAGTGCTATCCACTTTATCAATGGTAAAATAAAAGACACCTCCACTGGAGAGCTTAATGTTTATGAAAATAAGGAAGATTTTCTTAAGCTTTTTCTGCTCAACAAACTTCACACAAGCGTGTACACAAAATTGTTTTCAAAAGAACTTTGCAGCAAAATCAGCTTTCCTTCTCCAAGAAAAATCAACGAAGACAAATATTATACTTTTCTTGCAATAATCAACTGCAAAAAAATTTGCTACAAAAATGTATGCAAATACAATTATTGCCGTCGACAAGGCTCTTCAGGAATTCAAGGGTTTTCCGATAAGTTTTTTGATATTACCTTTTTTGCAAATGAAATAGACAAGGAAATTAAAGAAAAATATCCAAAACTATCAGATTTTTCAAAAGTAAACATTATTATTTCTTACCTTCGTCTTTCTCAACTTATTTTTCTGCTTAATGGTGAGAAAAAATATTCAAATAAGCTCGGCGAAATTTTTGCCTATCTTAAAAGCTTAGATAATTCCTTTTGTAAAAAATATCTTACAAAGAATATTTATATAAAGTGGAGACTTGCAAAGCTGGGATACCTGCCATACAAAATCTCAGTAAAACTTTTTTCAAAACTATAACTACAAGGATTTTTAATTATGGATAAAAAAATAAAAATAAGCCTTAAAGGCTTGTGGACAATATTTATGGCTTTTTCCTTTTCCATAATATGTGTGGGCGGATACAACCCATATTTTATGTCTTTGCGTACACCGCTTTTTATTGTAATGTCAGCTTCATCGGTCGCAATAGCAATATTTGTTAAACAAAAGGTCACCATAGACTATATTCTTGCTCTGTTTTTTATTACGACCGCGTATATTGTTATATCATCGCTTGTTTCCCCCGACTACAAAACTGCCATTGGTATTGCAATTACCTATATCTGCGGTACTGCTTTGCTTCTTTTGGAATATCCAGACGCATTTCTTGAAACCGTCCTTAAATTTTTTACGGTATTCTGCATTGTAATTGCCCTTTCCATAATAATCTCCGTATTCATCGACGATTGTATGAACCGATATTTTTCGTGGCTGCTTAACCCGACAAACAGTGCCTCAGTAGCACAAAGTATCCGCGACGCTCTAAAAAACAGCCACGCCTATGTAGGCTTTGCACGTGAAAAGGGCGAAGCAGCCTATATTATGGGTATGGGAATTGCAATTCAATTTGCAAAATATTTTTCAGGCAAAAAGTTTACCTTAACTCAAGTTGCTTTTCTTGCTCTGGAATTAATAGCCCTGCTGCTCACCAGCAAACGTATGATTCTTGTTTGTGTTGTTATTGCGTTTTCGTTTATGATACTCATATCCAAACAGAAAGGCAAGCTTGTCAAAATATTTATGATTGCTCTGATTCTGATTTGCGCTTTCTTTGTACTGTCCGCATATATTCCGCAGTTGAGCAACGTTTTTGACAGATTTACAAACGACAGCAATGACGCCCTTACCGGACGCGATACCCTGTGGCAGTTTTCCATATTAATGTTTAATCGTTCTCCGCTGTTTGGCTATGGCTTTGCTTCCTTCAACTATTTTTCCTATAATCAAGGTTTTACCGTTCAAGGCGAGCAATGGACGGCTTTCGGTCACAATGTCTATCTTGAGTTTCTCGGCGAATTGGGAATTATAGGCTTTTTGCTTTTTTTCGGAATGATTTTGTTTGTGCTTATAAAAACTATACTTTTGCTCAGAGAAAAGGAGCTTTCAACTACGCATCGTTATCTATTGATGTTTTCTTTCGCAGTGCAGATAATTCTTCTGGTTTACTGTGCCTCAGGAAATGTTTTTCTTTATAAGGATCAAACGCTTATATATATTTTTGCAATTGCTGTTACACGCAGCATAGGCTTTAAATACAGACGTAAAAAACTGAAAACGCACAGCTTTAAACGTTTCATAAGACAGGAGAACAACCAATGAGTAAAAAAATCGGCATTCTCACATTTCATCGTGCTTTCAACTACGGTGCAATATTACAGGCTTATGCCTTGCAGAATTTTCTGTTTGAACTGGGAATAGACAACGAAATCATCGACTATAAGTGCGAGTATATGATAAGCCGTTATCAAAAAACCTTCAGACGCACAAGCAGCAATCCAGTGAAGGATTTTTTATGGAGCCTGAAAACTGCTGACGGTGTAAAGAAAAGCAGAATTACCGTCAAGGAGTTTATAGAAAAGCATATTAAGCTAAGCACACCGTATTCAGCCTCGGATATTGCTGATGCGGCAAACAAATATGCTGCCTTCATAACTGGCAGCGATCAGGTATGGAGTCCCACTTGCGTTGGCTTTGACCCTGCATATTTTCTCACTTTTGCAAAACCGGAGCAGAAATATTCCTACGCTGCAAGTATTGCCGTGAATCAGATTCCTGAAGACAAAAAAGCAGAATTCACAAAGAGAATTTCCGATTTCAGCGGATACTCTGTGCGTGAAAAAAGCGGTGCAAATATTGTAAAACAGCTTACCGGCAATGACGCTGTAATCAGCATCGACCCCACCTTCCTGCTTACAAAGGATAAATGGAGCCAACTGGCAGAAACAGTAACAAACGAACCGTATATATTTTTGTTCACTGTGCACAAGCCTATAAACCTTGTGGATTATGCGCTTGAACTTGCTGAAAAGAAAAATATGAAAATTATTTATCTCAACTGCAAAAATCCCGTTAAAAACAAGCATATTACATATATCAATCCGGTAACGGCTGATAAGTTTGTCGGTCTCATTAAAAACGCCGCTTATGTCTGCACAAATTCATTCCATGGAAATGCTTTCTCTGTTATATTTGACAAGAAATTTGTTGTTGAAACCCAAAACGCCAACTCAAAAAATATACGTTCTCAGGAGCTGATGGAAAAGCTCGGTCTCACCGACAAAATACTTACAAACACCTATTCTCCCGACATTGATGAACCTTATGACAGAGCTTTTGTAGAAAAAACAATAGCAAAAGAGAGAAAAGCTTCCGAAAATTATCTTCTATCTATTATCCGATAAACAGATACTCACCCCATGTACTCAAGGCAAAGTATGAATAACAAGGAAGGAAAGTCAAATTATAATGGCAGAGAAAACATCAGGCAAGCAGATGTCAATTAACGTTATAGCGTCTCTTATATCATTTGTTGTAAGCACAGGTATTAACTTTTTCCTCACTCCTTATCTCACTAAGGAGCTCGGCACAGAGGCATACGGCTTTATAGGTCTTGCTAATAATTTTGTTCAGTATGCCACAATTGTTACCTCGGCACTCAACTCAATGTCAGGGCGCTTTATTTCAATTGCATATCACCGCGGCAACAAGGAAAAGGCGTCAAAGCTATTCAGCTCTGTGCTTGTTGCTGATTTGATTCTTGCAGGTGTTATGCTTCTGGTTTCCGCTGTTACCGTATTTTGGATTGATTCATTCCTCAACATCCCGGACTATCTTGTCGGCAAAGTCAAAATAACCTTTGCAATTACTTTTCTCACCTTTGTAATCAGTATTGTGACCGCAATATTTACTACATCTACATATGTAAAAAACCGAATTGATATCAACTCAATCCGTGATATTGCTTCAAATATTCTTAAAATTGCCGTTCTTGTCGGTCTGTTTACACTCCTCCCTGCACAGCTTTACTTCCTGTCGATTGCAATGTTGGCAAGCGGTGTTTTCCTGCTGATTGCCAACATAAGCGTCAAGAAAAGAATTTTGCCGGACATTGAAATCAATCTCAAAAAATTTGAGTTTGGTCTTGTAAAAACCCTGATTACGGCAGGAATATGGATGTCTCTTGCACAGCTCAGCAACACTTTGCTATCAGGTCTTGACCTGCTCATCTGCAACCTCACGCTGGGCGCAACGCTGATGGGTATTCTGTCCATTGCCAAAACTATTCCGCACAGCATCTCACTCCTTATAACAACGCTTTCAAACGTATTTGCCCCGCACTACACAATACTTTATGCAAAACGCAAAATTGACGAGCTTGTAAAGGAGGTTAAATTCACCTCAAAAATTGTCAGCTATATTCTTACTGTTCCGATTGCAGGCTTTGTTGCCTTTGGATACCAATTCTTTAAGCTTTGGCAGCCTGAAATGACTGCTGAGGAAATCATGATGATTCAGATTCTCTCTGTGCTTACCTGTGTTCAATATTTATTTACGGCGCATACTCAATGCCTGACAATGCTTAATTCCGTATGCAACAAGATGAAACTGCCTGTACTTATTGCTTTGATTGTAGGTGCACTCAGTACAGGCTTTGTGCTTATTATTCTGAACTTCTTCAACCTCGGCGACAACGGTGTATATATAATTGCCGGAATCAGCTCCCTGCTTATGAGCCTGCGTTCAATCCTGTTTATTCCGATTTATTCTTCTCATTTGCTGGGACAGAAAAAAACCGTCTTCTATCCGCCGATTTTCAGAGGCTGGCTTTCTTTCTTTGTTCTTGTAGCCTTATTTTATATTGTAGGTCTGTTTATAAATCTTAACTCATGGCTTATATTGGTTGCTGTATGCGGACTGTGCGGAATTTTCGGCTATATAATCATTCTTCCGCTGCTCTTCAACAAAAGTGAAATCAATCTGCTGAAAAATAAAATAATTAAAAAGCTTAAGCACTGATAAGAAAGGGTGATTCATTTGTATTCAAATAGCAAAAAAAGCATAATAGCTGTTGTTGCGCTTGTACTCGTTGCAGCAATTGCGGCAGGAGTTTTTGTTATTAATTATGTGGTAAACGATGAGGATAACACAAAGACCGCTATGCTTGAAAAAGCGAAAAGTTTATATGACAGCGGAGACTTTGACGAAGCCTTGTATCAGCTTGAGCTATATCTTGCAGACTATCCTTATGATACTGACGGAAACACCCTTATGGGAGACTGGTATATGGCTGAAAACAATCAGGATAAGGCAATGTCATACTACAAAACGGCAGCCGAAAATCTGGAATACGATTCTTCAATACTGAATCAGTCTAACCTGTCAACTATTATCAGCAGAGAAACGGAGCTAAGCTTTACAATAAAACCTTCTGTGCGTTATATCAGAAATGCAACTCTTACCTTCTCTGACACCACGTTTAAGGTAAGCGATGACTTTCAAACCGGAGCTATTTTCGGAACGGCTACTGAACTACAAAGTAACGAAACCTGCAAAACAACACAATGGTTCACAATAAATAACACTGCAAAATATATAACAATTTTTGGCGGAATCAATTGTGCTACATGGCAATTTCTTGATATTAATAATAATATTATTTTTTCATACTCTGATGACAATCTCATTAACAGACTAAATATAATTCGTTTCGACAACAACGAATCCTCCACTGTTGAAATTCCTCATAATGCTGTGCAGGCAAGAGTAACATATTATGATAGCTCAATAGAGGATTCTATGAAGCTCGAAGATAATGCTTATGTTCAGTATAGTAACTATATTAGCGGCTATACAACATTGAATACAACAGTAATTAATATTCCCGATATTTCTGAGGATGAATATATTGAATATAAGAACGGAAAATGGACTCTTTTCAGCGATTCCGATTCTACAGAGCTTGAGCTTGACAAAATCCCTGATAATCTGACATACGTTACTCTAAACGGCACTCTGACCGGAGAGGTTGATTTCAGCTCTGCCGATGATGAAACTGAAAAATCAAGCTCATCTGATAAATCAAAGCAATATGGCATCAAATACAAAAGCGGAGATTCAATGTTTGCGTGTCAGCGCATAGATGACGCTGCAAATATGAGATTTGACTATACAATTAATAACGAATGGGCAGGAAGCGGAGTAAATGACTTTGATAATGCATATCCTTGGTCGGAAATGAAGCTCTGCAATGTTAAACAAGGTGATGACGGCTCCGCTAAGGTTACCTATGAGGATGATGAAAAATTCAGCATAGACGGCTCAAACGGTAACGTAATGGTTGAAATTCCAAAATTCTACTCAAAACGTGTGGTAAAGGATGGATATGAATATTTATGGGTATCAGGCAAAAATCATGACGGCTATGTGGTTGACCCTGCCTTTATCGGAGAAAACGGTGATGAGCTTGACCATATTTATGTTGCCGCTTACTACAGTTCATTATCTGATGATACACTTGTCAGCACTTCAGAAAGCAACCCTGCCATTAAGCTGAACCTCAACGATATACGTGAAGCCGCCGCAAACAACGGCAGCAACTTTGAGGAGCTTGATTACCTGACCTATGCTGCACTTCAAAGGCTGTTTATTATTGAAACAGGAAATATTAATTCCTCATCGCTCTTTGAAGGCGTTACAGGAGACTACTTTTTTTATGAGGACAGCGCCAATTCAGGGTGTGCAATTAATGACGAAGAGAATTCCAATACGATTATTCTGAACAAGGGCGTTGCCACATCGCGTCTGCAGGAAGGCGATGATATCGCTATTTTTAAAAACTGGGATGAATATAAGAACACATCAAATTATCACCGGATAATTGAATCTATGACAGAAAATGAGGACGGTACCTATACCATTACCTTTTCGGGCGATCCTGTGGATATAAAAGCAGGTGAAACAGGAATTTCAAACATTCCTGCACATAATGGAAAAACAGATTCCATTGATTACTGCTCAGGAATTAATAACAGAGGCGCCGGCAAATCATCTTTCAAATACAGGGGCATAGAAAACCTCTACGGAAATCTCTGTACAATTCTTGACAAAGCCTACTTTGTTCATAATGATTTTACCTATATTGACGGATCCGGAGCGGAATATACAATATATGATTCTGTACCCACACAGCTAAACCCAGTAACAGATGCAGTTAATCAAAATGAAAGTTGTTTTATTAAATCTATGATTTATGATGAGGATAATCCGCTGATAATGCTTCCTTCCAAACTTGGTGACAATGCAACTTCAATATCCGGCTATGGTGATTTTTGGCAGCTTTATTCAAAGGACGATTCCTCTGTGCCAAGATATCTTGCTGTAGGCGGGGCTGATGATAACTTCAATATTGCAGGAATCTTTCATATGAGAGCATTTATTACTGAAAGCAGCAATGCAAGTGATGCGTATTCATATCTTGGTTCACGAATCATGTACAAACCAAACAATAATTCATAATTATAACAAATCGGATAATGTCCCCCCGCCTCTATAGGCGGCGTCCATTATCAAAATTCAGTGGGAGTAACAATCTCCCACTGAATTTGTAACGCTATGCGTTACTTGCTTTGATAAAAGCAAAGCTTTGAAAATTAATAATGAAGAGGTTATTTGTTATGAAAAAGTTTATATCAGTCCTACTGTCCACTACTATACTTACAACTGTTATGATATGCGGATGCTCCAAAGATAATTATGAACCACTTACAAAGGAGCTTCCCGTAAAGATAACCGAAACATATGACGCTGCTTCCACATATGTTTCTACATATACATGGGACTTTAATAGAAACTTACTTGTAAAAAACTATAGTGCATCAGGTGAAAGTATTGGAAATGACAGCAGAGAATACAACATAAGTTTTGAAACTGACAATACAGGAATGTATAATAAAATTAATGTATTACAGAAAAATCAATCGAACAACTATTTTTACACTTATAAGTATGATGACCAAAAAAGAGTAACAGATGAAAATGACGGAAGCATCACCTTTCAATATAATAATGCCGGATTTGACTTTTTCATTAATGAAGATCCAGCTACAGCAAAAACAAATACAGACGGATGCGTTACCTCATTTGATTACAATACTGACTCAAACAATTCCACCTACAGTTGTGAATTTACACTTGATAGCAATAACAACGTAATTAAGACTTTTTCAAAATCTGTTTTAGATGGTGAAACGGTTGAATTAGGCACTACTCTAACAAATATCATTTATGACAGTAACGGCGAGAACATTACAAATGCAACTATAGAGCAAACCGTTAACGGTGAAAAGGTCGAAGAAAGCACAGGCGAAATTTCTATTGAATATGATGAAATGAGCTATCCCACTAATATAACTTATAACAATTTATATAGTGGTACTACAACTATTGAAATTGAATATGAAAAAGTTACAGAAAAGCAATTTTATGCAGTAACAACTACTTCAATTAATCCTTTCAGCATTAACCGCTTTGAAGAAATAACTCTTGGCGATTTTAATATTTTTAACTTTACGCATAAATGTGAATCTCTCAAATCTTATGTTATGATTGCCTCAACAGCAATCACTTATTAATGAGCCATTCATATTAATGGTATTATTGTGAATCACTTATATTTTCTATATCCATTTTTTTAACATAAAAACCCACACTTCTTTTCAGAAGTGTGGGTAAAATTATTTTTAATTCTAATTAAACTAAGCTGTTTA
>CAYQXN010000034.1:0-7354 GCA_964421585.1 uncultured Ruminococcus sp.
ATCATATAATCCTCTATTTTCTGCGGTACATCCTTTGATTCTGCAATATTTTTCATTGTGCTGTCATCTGCAACAGCAATATAAATATTTGGAGAAATTTTATAGTCTCCTGCCATATACTCAAGGTCAGCGCCCAGCTTTTCATAGGACATATTCTCGTTAAACACGAATAACTCCAGTTTTGCCAGTGAAAGATTCGGAACGTATCTTTGTTTTGCAAGTACGCACGCTTCTTCAAATGAACCGGACGGAACCTCTATACCCTCAGGAAGCTCATCACTGCTCAGGAGATAAAATGTATATACCGTTTCTCCGTTATCTTCGGCAACCGTCACAGTTTCCGCAAGAGCAGCTTTGTCAATTCGGTTATTGTCAGAGCAGCCGGCAAACAAAATTACAGCAAAACACATTAATACAGCCGTAAGTCTCCTACACATTCAATCGCCTCCTGAAAATTATAAGATATATTGACGGAATAAGTACCGCCGCTGCAAAAGTGAGAGCATTGAATACAGTGTGTGAGACTAATATTTCTTTTATAAAGCTAATATTTTCTGCACAAATATACAGTACATATGCTATTACTCCGTACATTACCGTCATATAAGTTTTTTTGCGTTTTCCCATAGCATTGTCTATACTAATAAAACCAAGAGATATCACGACGAACACAGTCATTGCCGACAAAGCAAGAAAAAAGCTGTCAAATCCCCCCATTACACCGATTTCTGCCGCCTTGGACAACAGAAACATCTGATACGTCTGCACTGTACCGTATGTGCCGAGCACAAACCACATAAAAAATATTGAAAGAAGCATTAAAACCGCTCCTGCAAACACTGTAATAATTATATGTCTTACTCTGAATTTTTTTGTGTTTTCAGCCACTGACGAAAATATGACTGCAATGAAAGCAAGCTGCATAAATAAAGAGGCTGACGACGTAACACTGCCGCCGTATGAACTGATAAAAAGACTATTAACATCAAAGTCAAGCTTTGAAATATTTCCGCAAAAGACCAGTGCAAATGTGATTAACGAAAACGCAAAAATAAAAATTCCGCATCTTGAGACTGCGCCTATCCCCTTGTGCGCTGCATAGGCTCCGACAACCAGCATAATTAGAGCAACGGCAAACCTGCCTGCCTCAGGATTAATTGTGTCTAAAAAAACGTCATTATATTTCAGTAAGAAAAACACAATTACATATATATAAAATATTGAATAAAATGCAGCCGTGAACACCTCAGCCGACGGAGAAGCACTGTGCACAAAGGAGAAAAAATCAAGTTTGGTTTTATTTCTGATAACTAATGAGGGCACAAGGTAAAGCAACGTTAAAACCACAGCCGACAATGCGCAAAATATATTAATTAAAAATGATTGTGACAGGTCAGAATTATAACTTTGTATCATAAATACAGCAATCATAGATATAAACAGCGTCAGCATCAGCTGAATTGAACTAATTCCTGTTCTCTGCATTAAGCTTCCTCCGTTTCAGGAAAATTCTGTACTCTTATTGTGTGCCTGCCAAGCTTTTTCCAATCGGCACGAATGAATACATCTCTCATTCTTCTGAAAGAAAAAGGTGCGAGTGAAGACATATACGGGACTCCTACTGTTGTTTTGCTGCACATATTAACGAGAACAACACACGCAGTAATAACTATCCCCCACAATCCGAAAATTCCTCCAACAGCAATATAAATAAACCTTAAAATCATTATAGGAGGATATAACGCAGAGGTAACATAGCTGCATATTGCCGCTGTCGCAACGACCATAAGAGTTGAAGAGCTTATTATTCCTGCGCTTACGGCACTCTCACCTATTACAAGCGCACCGACAATGCTGACCGCGTGACCAAGCGGCTTGGGTATTCTCAACCCGGCCTCACGCATAATTTCATAAACAAAGGTTATCAGAATTACCTCAAGCGTCGCCGGAAGAGGAGTTTGCATCAGAGCCTCAGAGGTTTTGATAAGAAGCCCTGTCGGAAAATACTCCGGATGAAACTTTGCAAAGGCTGTATAAATTCCGGGCAGAAATACCGCAATTAAAAATGAAATATACTTTAAAATTCTGATAAACGCCGCATAATAAGGACGATTGGAATAATCATCAACGCTTTGAAATTCTTCGACAAACAAATGTGGAAGAATTATTACAGCAGGAGTTCCGTCAACAAGAATTGCCACCCTGCCTTCTGTCAGCTTGCCGCATACCGTATCAGGGCGTTCGGAAATTCCAACCCCCGAAAAAAATGATTTTGCATCCCTGTCTTCAAGATATTTGGTAAGATAGCCTGATGCAAGGACAGTTTCAAGATCACATTCATTAAGCCTTTTTCTTATTTCTTCAAGTATCACAGGAGAAACACTCTTTTGCAGATAACAAATCATAAGCTGTGTTTGTGAAGTCTGACCTACTGTTGCAGTCTCAAACACAAGATCGGGATTTTTGATACGTCTGCGAATAAGCGTCATATTAATTCTGAGCGGCTCAGTAAATCCCTCACGAGAGCCTCTCTGCACTACCTCGCTTTCCGGCTCGCTTACTCCTCTGAATGAAAATCCTTGAGTGCCAATTGCCAACATTCGGCTTGTACCGTCAACTGCGAGCACGGCAAAGCCCGAGGTTGCAAAGGTTATTGCTTCCTTCAAAGTGTTGAACTCAACAATCTCGCTTGAAGTGAGAACTGTGGATTTTATGACATCAAGCACTTCATCCGAATTTATGTCGGAAAAATAATAATCAAGCAGCGGATTTATTACCGTCAGAGCTATAACATCCTTGCTGCACATTCCCTCAATAGTTATTATTGCGGCTTTTATTTCTCTATCCGCCTTCAGAGTCATATCGCGCGCTGTAAAATCTGCCGAGTTTGCAAACATAGATTTCATTGTATTAATATTTTCTTTCAAAGAATTATTCATTCTATCACCTTTATTTAGAATTTACAGCTTATTTCTAATTATTCCCGAATAAGCTCTCAAATATTGTCAATATTATAATTGGTGATGATATGATAATTTCTATAATCAGAACTATCCTGATTTATGCCTTCATAATTTTCTGCGTCAGATTAATGGGCAAACGGCAGCTAAGTGAAATGCAGCCCAGCGAGCTTGTAATCACTCTGGTAATCTCCGATATTGCAGCTATACCGATGCAAAATACCTCTCAACCGCTTTTAAGCGGAATAATCCCTGTACTTATACTTGTTGCACTTGAAATTGCAGCAAGCGCATTGATGATGAAAAGCGGCAAATTCCGTAAGCTGATTTGCGGAAGTCCGATTGTGGTAATACGTGACGGCAAGCTGCTTCAAAGCCAGATGAAGAGACTCAGACTCACTACCGAGGATTTGTGCGTTCAGCTAAGGCAAAAGGATATATTCTCTATTGAAGAGGTACAATACTGTATTGTAGAGACAAACGGCGATGTAAGCGTGCTTGAAAAGCCTCCCTTCAGACAACCGAATGCGTCTGATATGAAGATAAAAATCAAGGACAACAAAATAGAAACCGTGGTAGTAAGCGACGGAATAATACTTGATAATTCACTTGAACTATGCCAAAAAAGCAAGGATGACGTTTATAGAATACTTAACGATGAAAACACAGACATCAGAGATGTATTTTTAATGACTCTGGACGCACTCGGAAAATATAACATAGTTATGAGGGAAAGTTAATATGAAGCGAATGTATATTTCTTTTATATTTTTGATAATTGCACTTATTTTGGCATCAATAGAAACAGGTCTTGTAAGCGCAAAGGCTGATATTTATATTTCTATGATAGAAAATACCGACAGGCAGATGCGAAAGGATAACTTTGAAGAAGCAATTGAAATGTGCGCTAAATTGGAGGAGGGGTGGAATGAAAATGCTGCTCACATTGATACGCTGTTAATTCACGATTACGTTGACAACATTGGCAACAGCATAACAAAAATGCGTGTTTATGCCGAAAATGGAACCGTTGAATTGTATTTTGCCGAAAGTGCTCTGGCAAAAAAAGAACTCACTTCCATAAAAGAAAGTGAGTACCCAAAGATTGAAAATATTCTGTGATAACACGATAACACTATAATATTTAAGAAGTATAAATAACTTTTCAGTTCACCCTAATAAAAAGCAGGTGTCTTAGCTGACACCTGCGAATAACGGATAATTTACATAATTAATTAAAGCTCTGCAATTACCTCAACCTCAACAAGAACATCCTTTGGCAGCTGCTTAACAGCAACGCAGGAGCGTGCAGGCTCTTCTGTGAAATACTTACCATAGACCCCGTTAAATGCAGTAAAATCATCCATATTCTTGAGGAAACAAACTGTTTTTACCACCTTATCAAGCGAACTGCCCGACGCTTCAAGAACATTTTTAAGATTTGTGCAAACCTGCTCTGTCTGAGCCTCAATTGTGACTGCTTCAACATTGCCGCTTGCAGGGTTAATAGCAATCTGACCTGATGTAAACACAAGTCCGTTTGCCTTGACAGCCTGTGAATAAGGACCAATAGCGTCCGGTGCATTTTTTGTATAAATTTTTTCCATTATAATAACCTCCGTCTAAACAAGTTTGAAACCTGCACTCGTAAGAGCGTCAGTAATTTCCTGAACATGGTCAAAGTTACGCGTTTCAAGCACAATTCTGAGATAACAGCCTGTTACATCACTGCCCTCGCTTGCTCTTTCGTGATGAATTGAGATTACATTTGCACCCTTTTCAGCGATAATCTTTGATACAGCAAGCAGCTGACCCGGTTTATCCTGAAGCTCAATACAAATTGTCTGATGTCTGCCTGTCATAAGCAAACCGCGCTTAATAACTCTTGAAAGAATGGTAACATCAATATTACCGCCTGAGACAACACAAACAACCTTTTTGCCCTTAACAGGCAGTTTGTTGAACATAACAGCTGCAACAGGAGCCGCTCCTGCACCCTCGGCAATCATCTTCTGACTTTCAATAAGCTGCAAGATTGCTGAGGAAATTTCATCATCCGTAACTGTAACTATGTCATCAACATATTTCTTAACAAGCTCAAAGGTAATGTCACCCGGCTCTTTAACCTGAATACCGTCTGCAATAGTTGAAACTCTGTCAAGATGAACGTGCTCCCCTTTATTTATTGACTCATACATTGAAGGAGCCCCTTCAGCCTGAACACCATAAACCTTGATATTAGGATTAAGACTCTTGATTGCACAAGCAACACCCGAAATAAGTCCGCCTCCGCCTATTGCACACACAACAGCGTCAACGTCAGGCATCTCGTCAAGAATTTCAATTCCGATAGTACCCTGACCCGCTATTACGTTTTCATCATCAAACGGATGAATGAAGGTATAGTCATTTTCATCACGAAGTCTCAATGCTTCATTATATGCGTCGTCATAAACACCAGGCACCATACAGACTTCAGCTCCGTAGCTTTTGGTCGCCTCAACCTTTGAAATAGGCGCACCGTCGGGAAGACAAATAGTTGATTTAATGCCGTATTTCGTAGCTGCAAGTGCCACACCCTGTGCGTGATTGCCGGCTGAACAAGCAATAACGCCCTTTGCTTTCTCTTCGTCTGTGAGCTGTGAAATCTTGTAGCCCGAGCCTCTCACCTTAAAGGAACCTGTAATCTGTAAGTTTTCAGGTTTTAGATAAACGTTGCATTCGTCTGAAATTGCAGAAGCCTTGACTATGTGTGTAGGTCTGATTACGTCTTTTAAAACATAAGACGCATGATAAATCTTGTCTAATGTCAGCATACCAATCTTCCTTAAATAATGATACTTTTATAATTTTAAGACTTTATTACAATAAAATCAAGCCTTTTATAAGATTTTTTATTTCACAATATTCTTTTTATAAGTTTCTTGAGAAAAATTAAAAGTCCCCTGCCAAAGCAGAGGACCTTCAAAAAGAGAATTTTATGAAAAAAGATATAAGTAAGTAAAATAATCAGAAGTCAACTTCTGTATCATAGTAACAGCACTTGAGAAGCGCTTCCATTTCTTCCTGACTTGGCTGGCGCGGATTTGAACCCGTGCATGCATCAGCAATTGCATTCTTTGCAATTTCAGGCAATCTTTCAAGGAATACTTCTTCAGGAACAAAGCCCTGCTCTGTTGGATAAGAATCAGCGCCGTAATTCTTGATACAATGCGGAATGTTGAGGTCGTCATTCATACCTCTTAAGTATTTGATAAGAAGCGCAATCTTTTCTTCGGTTGTTTCTCCGCCAAGGTTCATCAAATCGGCAATCTTACCGTATCTTTCGGCCGCTACAGGGTCTTTTGCATTAAATGCGATAACCTTTGGAAGATACATAGCATTGGCTGCGCCGTGAATGATATGAGCACCAAAATCAGCGAATGCAGCGCCTGTCTTATGTGCCATTGAGTGTACAATACCAAGAAGTGCATTTGAGAATGCCATACCTGCAAGACACTGAGCGTTGTGCATACTGTTTCTCTTCTCTTCATCGCCGTTATATGAAGCAACAAGATCATTCTGAATCATCTCGATTGCATGAAGTGCAAGCGGATCGGTATAATCACAGTTAGCAGTTGAAACATAAGCCTCAATTGCGTGAGTTATAGCGTCCATACCTGTGTGTGCAACAAGCTTTTTAGGCATTGTCTGCGCAAGTGCAGGGTCAACAATTGCAACATCGGGAGTGATTTCAAAATCAGCAATCGGATATTTGATACCCTTCTGGTAATCTGTGATAATTGAGAATGCAGTTACTTCAGTAGCAGTACCTGATGTTGAAGAAATAGCACAGAAATGTGCTTTTCTGCGGAGTGTAGGAATACCAAACACCTTGCACATATCTTCAAATGTGATTTCGGGATATTCATACTTAATCCACATTGCCTTTGCAGCGTCAATAGGAGAACCGCCGCCGATTGCAACAATCCAGTCAGGCTCAAATTCAAGCATTGCGTCTGCGCCCTTCATAACTGTTTCAACAGACGGGTCAGGCTCAATACCCTCAAAAAGCTTAACCTCCATGCCAGCTTCTTCAAGATAGGCAACCGCTTTGTCAAGGAAGCCGAAACGCTTCATTGAACCTCCGCCTACACAAACAATTGCTTTTTTTCCTTTAAAAGTTTTGAGAGCTTCAAGCGCACCTTCACCGTGATACAGGTCACGGGGTAAAGTAAATCTATACATAATATTACCTCCAATAAAAATATTTTTTGTTCACTAGAAGTACTATAACATAAATTCATCTAAAAGTAAACAGTTTATTATAAAAAATTATGTGTTAAATTTATGAAATTTATATGATTATTCTTACAGTGAAATATAGTAATTTATATTCGGAAGCAAAACATTAT
>CAYQXN010000034.1:7454-18783 GCA_964421585.1 uncultured Ruminococcus sp.
GAAGCAAAACATTATTTTATTAAATAAAACTATGATATAACATATCTTTATCTATAAACCATAAACATTATCTTCACCCTTGGCATATTTCTTAACAGCCTCAATAAAGAGCCTTGCAGCAGGATTTGATATATTTTTTCCCCATGCCATAACATATGCAATGCTTGTATCAGCGTCCTCAATAGTGAAAATATCCGTATAATGGCTTGAAGTAAATCTTGCAATGGAGCTTGGAATGATTGAAACGCCGATACCAGATGACAAAGCCACATACATTGAAACCAGCTCATCAAATGAGCTTTCAATATTTGGAGAGATGTGAAAGGTACGGAATAAATCCATAATCTCCATATATACAATCGGGCAAACCGACTCGGACAGTAAGAGTACTTTTTCGTTTGCAAGATCACGAAGATTAACGCTCTTTCCTCTTGAAAACTTACTGTTTTTAGCAGTAACAACAGATAAAGTTTCATAATGGGTAACAAGAGAATCAATACCCGAGCTTTCCGGCACCATATCACGGGGCATAAAGCAGAAGTCGTATTCGCCGCTAGTTATAGCCTGATTGCGGTCAGCACTGTCAATCTGCCGTACATCTACAGTGATATTGGGATACTTGCCTGCAAAATCAGAAATGCATTTTGACGGAAATGAAAGCGAAGTCACGTCACAACCAAGAGTTATCCTGCCCTGTCCCCCGTCGTGCATTTGTTTAATGATTGTTTTTGCTTTTTTTAGAGTATCAACAATTTCAATTGCATACGGCAGCAAAGTTTTTCCTTCGTTAGTAATGATAACATCACGGTGAGAACGAGTAAAAAGCTGAACTCCGAACTCTTTTTCCAGGTCGCTGACATAGCGACTGACAGTTGACTGAGAAACGTAATTGCGTCGTGCAGCCTCGGAAAAATTCAGAGTCTGTGCAACCGATATAAAGCAATTGAGCTGATTTATCTCCATAATATCTTTCCTTTCAAATAAATCTATTTCTGTAGGTTATACAAATATCAACCTTGCCTATGCAAATATCAAAAATTTTTTCGAAAATATATCGGGATTTGCATTAATAATATATTGAAAATAATTCCATATTCTGTTATAATTCAAGTATAGCATAATAATATGCAAAATGTAAATAACTATTTTTCAAAATTTGAAACGAAATATTCAGGGCGTAAAAAAACTTACACTTCACCCTAAAATGAAAGGAACTCGCTGTTATGAAAAAAATTGTAATCACAGGTATGGGCGCTGTTACTCCGCTTGGTATAGGCGTTGACATATTCTGGAACAACCTGATTACCGGTAAATCAGGCATTGACACTATCAGCAGCTTCGACCCCTCTGAGCTTGCAGTTCAGATTGCAGGCGAAGTAAAAGATTTTAATCCATCGGATTATATGCCAAAGGACTTAATAAGAAAAACCGACCCTTTTATGCAATACGCATATATTGCTGCTGAAGAGGCACTCAAGCAAAGCAATCTGGAAATTGAGCCAAGAAGAACGGGCATTGTAATGGGCACTGCTATGAGCGGAATTTCAACAATCGCATTCACTCAAGACGCGCTTTCAGGCGCTTCTCATAAAAAAGTGGGACCGCGCTTTGTACCAAAGATTCTCGGCAATATTGCCGCTGCAAACATCGCCATAGACTATAATATACAGGGTCCCAGCTTTACCGTAAGCACTGCCTGTTCATCAGGCGGCGACGCAATTAATACAGCGTGTATGTGTATTCAGGCAGGAAAGGCTGACGCTATGCTTGCTCTTGGTGCCGAGTCTGTTCTTTGTCCTCTTGTAATCTATTCACTTGCCAATGCAAAGGCTCTTTCAAGAAGAAACGACTCTCCTTCTACTGCAAGCAGACCTTTTGATATTACTCGTGACGGCTTTGTAATCGGTGAAGGCGGCGGCGCTCTCATTCTTGAAACAGAGGAACACGCACTTGCTAGAGGTGCAAAAATTTACGGTGTTGTTATGGGATGCGGAAACACAGGCGACGCTCACCATGTTACCGCTCCTCATCCAGAAGGCAGGGGAGCCATTGCCTGTATGGAGCTTGCTATGGAAGAAGCCGGTCTGGAGTCTGAGAATATCGGATATATTAATGCTCACGGTACAGCTACCAACAAGGGCGACTCTGTTGAAACCTCCGCCATCAAAAAGGTATTTGGAGACAATCTGCCTTATGTCAGCTCCACAAAGGGAGCAACCGGTCATATGATGGGTGCAGGCGGCATCACAGAAGTTATAAGCTGTATTAAAGCTATTGAAAACGGCATTATTCCTCCTACAATTAACCTCAACGAGGTTGACCCCGAGTGTTCAGGAATTGACTTTGTTGCAAACGCAGCAAAAAAAGCCGAAATTAATTATGCTATGTCAAATGCATTTGGTTTTGGCGGTCAGAATTCAAGCATTATTATAGGTAAATATTAATTCAATAAAGGGATATTCTAAGTTATATAAGCACAAGACATTCCCATACTTGAAATTGAACAAAATTCGACTATGATTCTGAAAAGAGGATATATTATGAATCTGACTTACAATGCAGATATGTTTATCACCACATTCGAAAGCGAGTTTACCTGGCTAAACGGTTTTTTGAGAAACGTGAGACGGTTCGGCAAAAAACAGGCTGCAATTGACGCCTCAAACGGAAACATATTAACATATTGCGAGCTCAACAAAAATTCAAATAAACTCGCAAACGCACTGAAATCATCAGGACTTGTCAAAAGTGATATAGTGTTTATTCAGTTGTACAACTCTCCGCAGTTTTTATACAGTCAAATAGCCACACAGAAAATCGGCGCTATATTTAATCCTGCAAATTTCAACCTTTCGCCCGGTGAAACTGCTGAGATTATCAACCATAACAAACCAAAGGCATATATTTATGATACAGAAATACTGAGCACTGCAGTTGAAGCACTTTCTATTGCAAAACACAAGCCCGATGTTGTGATTGCAGTTAATGTTTCCAATAAAGAAATTAAAATTCCTGAAGGTCATATTCCTTACGAAGCTTATGTTGACGGAAGTTCAGAAGAAAATCCTCCCATAGATTTTAATCCGCATATATATGATGAGGTAGTGCGTCTGCAAACCTCAGGCACAACAGGCACGCCAAAAGGTGTTCCGCTCAATAATATAAACGAAGTTCTCTCGGCGCACGACGTTATTATGCATTACCCAATTAATCCAACTGACGTTACAATGAATATGACGCCTTGGTTTCACAGAGGCGGAATTCACTCAGGAGGCCCTACTCCCACTCTGTACGCGGGTGCTTCTCTGGTTATTTACAGAACCTTCAATCCCAAAACCTGCCTTGATTGTGTAGAAAAATACGGTATAACTTATCTTACGGGTGTTCCATCTGTCCTTTCATTGCTTGCAACACGTCAGGAAAAGCACCCGACAAATCTTTCCACACTTAAGGGCATCACCACTATGGGAAGTCCTCTTGAAAAAGAAGCTTGTATGCGTTTTCAGCAAGTACTTAATCCGAATATTTTTAACGGCTACGGCACTACAGAAACTTTCTGGAACACCTTCCTTCGTCCTTATGATTTGCCTGAAATGGCAGGCACCGCAGGACGTTCCTGCACAGATGACGAGGTAAGGCTCGTCAATATATATGATGACAAAAAGGCAGAACCTGATGACACAATACCTGCAGACAACAAAACAGAGGGCGAAATCATCATTAAATGTCCTGCCAAAACCACCTACAGCTATATCAATAATGAACAAGCTGCGGCTGAAAAATTCTATAAGGGCTGGATGTACACAGGCGATATAGGAACATGGGATGAAAATCAGTTTGTAACGGTTGCAGGCAGAAAGGATGATATGATTATCAGCAAGGGTGAAAATATCTATCCTGCAAGAATTGAAGAGGAGCTCAACCGTCATCCAAAAGTACACGAATGTATTGTTACCGGTGTGCCAGACAGCACAAGAGGTGAGTCTGTAGCTGCCTATATTATTCCCGAGGACAGCTCACTGACTGTAGCAGAGCTTATGGACTACTGCACAAAATCACCTAACATCTCAAAATATCAGGCTCCGAGATATTATCGTTTTGTGACTGAGCTTCCACAGACAGCAACCGGCAAAAAACAGCATTTCATAATCAAGAATCAGGCAAAGCTTGACCTGGAAAACGGTCTCCTGCTTAAAAAATAATAAAAAGTATTTAAAAGAGAGCTGCAGAACTGCAGCTCTTATTATCTATTGATATTCTATTTTAGCGCAAGCTTTGATGTTACATACAACTCACCAATAAGATACACAACGCCTGCTGTAAGGAGCAACGTCTTAATCTGAAGCAAACCGCTAAGCATAAGCACCAGCGCTGCTATGATTGTAAGAGCATAGGCTATACTCCTTTTTTGCGTTTTAAAAAAGAAAATCCATAAAAGTATATACAACACCATCATAACTGATACTGTTATAAACCAAAAGCGCTCCATAAGGTCTGAAGTAAATCCATCTTCAAGCACGCCTAAATTTATCGCCATCAAAAATGCTCCGCTGTATTTGCCTGCACGTTCAATATAAACCATACCTCTGTTCTCTATAGACTTTATGTCATAATTGTGCGTCCTCGCATATATAACGTGCGGAACAGCCATTATCAACATAAAAGCAAGTCCATATACATTTACCAAGTCAAAAAATCCCATATTATTCTCCCTATCGGATTTAATCTATTGCTTTTTCACCCTTGAATTTATAGCGGAAACAAGCCAGAAAATGAAAAATACAAAGGCATTTACTATAACAACGCTTGCACCTGTAGGGGTATCAAGCGAATAGGAAGCACACATTCCCACAAAGAAGCAGCAAAGCGAAAGAATGCCTGAGCATATTATTACAGACCTGAATTTTTTGCATAGACGCATTGAAGAAAGTGCAGGAAAAATTATTAAAGCAGAAATAAGCAGTGTGCCCATAATTCTCATTCCGATTACAATCGTGAGCGCAGTAAGCAAGGCGATAACCGTATTGTAAACACCCGTTTTAAGTCCGGTTGCCCTTGAAAAAGTCTCATCAAAAGTAACGGCAAATATCTTATTATAAAAAATCACAAAAACTATAATTACAACCACAGCAAGAATACCGCACATAACTGCATCTGACGTTGTCGTGGCAAGAATACTGCCGAACAGATATGAATTAAGGTCAGTGTTAACACCCGACATACTCACGAAAATAACACCTATTGCAAGTGCAGTACTTGATATTATAGCAATGGCAGCGTCGCCGTTGATTTTGCTGTTTTCAGACAATCTTAAAAGCAGAAAAGCTGCAATGATTATTACAGGAACAGCAACCTCAAGCGGTGCAAGATTAAGTGACGCAGCAATTGCGAGAGCTCCGAAACCCACGTGAGAAAGTCCGTCGCCAATCATTGAATAGCGTTTCAGAACAAGTGTAACACCGAGAAGAGCTGCACACAATGATACAAGAGTGCCCACAATGAAGGCTCTTATAATAAAATTATATGAAAACATTTCTATTAACATCTGAATCATCGGCGAGCACCTCCGTTAGAGTGATTATGCTGACAGTCATCACAAGGACAACCCGTAATCATAAATTTTCTGCCTATATCAGAATGAAGATACTGATGTGATGTACCGAAAAAATAATCGTTCCTTGAAAGATGAAGAATTTTAGAGGCATTATTTACGGCAGCAGTAACATCGTGTGAAACCATAATTATTGTAATACCCGACCTGTTAAGCTCCTTTATTAAGGAATACATATCAGCAGCAGCCATAGGGTCAAGACCTGTTACAGGCTCATCAAGAATAAGCAGCTTGTGCGTTGCACAAAGTGCACGGGCAAGCATAACCCTTTGCTTTTGTCCTCCCGACAGCTCACGGAAACATTTTTTCTTTAAAGAAATAATTCCTGTGCGTTCCATATTCTGCAAAGCCATTTTCTTTTGCTCCTTAGAATAAAACAACGTATGCTTCTTATTAAGACAGCCGGACATTACAACCTCGTCCACAGAGGCAGGAAAATCCTTTTGGAGCACAGTTTGCTGAGGAAGATACCCAATTTCATTCTGCATAAGTCCGTCATCAAATAAAATTTCACCGCTTAACGGCATAATAAGTCCAAGCAGACACTTCATTAGAGTAGTTTTGCCTGAGCCGTTTTCACCTACTATGCATACATATTCGCCTGAATTTATCTTTAGTGAAATCTCGGGCACAACTACTCTGCCGTCGTATCCCATAGAAGCATTTTTAATTGTGATTAATGACATTATGATAAAGCCTCCTTAAGAAAAGCTGCGTTTTGTTCCATTAAAGAAATATAAGTCTCGCCATTTTCAAATTGTGCCTTGGTGACGTTATGACATGAAGAAAATTCAAGGGTACTTGCACTTGTGTCCTCAGCAATAAGATTAGCAACTTTGCCGTTTGAAAACTCAATATAAAACACCACAGGAATTTTTTCTTCTCTCACATAATCAATTAATTGCGTTACCGTTGCAATGCTCGGCTCTGTTTCGCTGCTGCACCCGGGGAATGCACATTGATAGTCAATGCCGTAATCAGTTATAAAATATAAAAACGGAAACCTGTCGCCGACAACAATCGTGTTTCGACTTGCATTATCTACAATATAAGAAAACTCTGCATCAAGCTTTTCAAGCTGTGATAAATAATTTAATTCGTTTTCAGAATAATATTCCGTATTCTTAGGGTCAGCAAGCTCCATAGCCTCTGCAATTACGCCTGACAAAACTTCCGCATTTCTCACGGAAGTCCATATATGCTCGTCGTATTCATCACCAATAGAATGGTCAATCTCCTGTTCAAACAAAGGAGTAATATAATCCATCATACACAGAATCTTTACATCTTGATTTTCCAAGGAGTCAAGCACACTTTCAACCCACTCGTCGCTTTCTCCTCCGTTATAGATAAAAATGTCACAATTTTCAATTGCAACGATATCCGAAGGAGAAGGATCATAGCTGTGAGGTTCATTTCCGGGAGAGAGCAATAGTTTTAGCTCTGCTTTGTCGCCTGCTATGCTCCTTGCAAAATCGTAGTAAGGAAAAATAGTCGAAACAATTTTTAATTTTCCTGAATCGCCTGAAAAATCCGAGCTAATTTTACCACATCCCGAATTCAGAAATAATGATGATATTGTAAGAATAAATACAAAAAGGAGTGAAATTCCTCTTTTCATTAATACACGCTCCAAAATAATAATAAAGGGCTGCACAGTATAACTAATGCAACCCCTTAAAATTTTTAAGTGAAAATTACTTTTTTGCAGACTTCTTGTGATTCTGCCACATAACCCAAAGAGGACCTGCAATGCAAATTGATGAGTAACAACCTGAAATGACACCAATCATCATCGGGAGAGCAAAGCCCTGTACTGATGAGATATTGAACGCAACTGCAACAATGTAAACAATCAAAATTGCAAGAAGCGTTGTGATAGATGTCATAATTGTTCTCTTGATTGTCTTTGAAGAGCTAAGGTTGAAAACCATAGCAACATCTGTCTTTCTTCCGAGAATCTTTCTCTCTTCACGCACACGGTCATAAACTACGATTGTATCATTCAGTGAATAACCGAGAATCATGAGTACAACAGCCATAAAGTTTGAATCAATAGGCATCTGGAAGATTACATACAAAAAGTAAATCATTGCAATATCGTGGAACAAAGCTACAAGCGCCATAACACCGGCAGAAAGACCGCCGATTTTCTTAAATCGGATTGTAACATAAAGCACCATAAGAATACTTGCAATTGCAACAGCAGTAAGACACTTAAGGAAGAAATTCAAACCCATTGATGCGTCAACACTGCTTGCTTCAAGGTTAATGAAGGCGTTATCAGGATACTCAGCCTGAAGGTCAGCCTCAAGGCTCTGCTGAATCTCTGTTGCAACAGAATCGTTACCTGCAAACTGAACAGTTACAGTATTTCCTGTATTACCAACAAGGTCAGTAGAAAATGTTGTTGAAATTTTATCCGCAGTTCTTACCTGAATAAAGTCATAAAGCTCTGTCTGATCAACATCACCTGTGTAGCTGAATTTAAGAGTTGCACCACCGGTGAACTGAATATCAAGAGTTGTACCGAAAATGAAATTGCAGATAATACCAATCAAAATAATGGCAATTGATATTCCAAAGAAAATCTTCTTTTTCCCAACAAAATCAATAATATGCTTTCCGTGATGATATTTCTCGCTGATTTCCTGAACGGTCATCTGTTCTGCTGCTTTAGTCTGAACATTATTTGTCATTCTTAGCACCTCCAAACAACCATTTATTACGCAAAGGCTTGAAACCTGCAACACTTCTGAGCATCAGACGTGAGAAGAAGATACCCATAATGAAGTTAGAAATTACACCGATAAGAAGTGTGTAACCGAATGAGTAAATTGTACCGGTGGTTGACTCGCCAAAAATAACTGAAAGGATATTTGACGGACCAAATACAAGCATAAGAATTATTGATACAATTACAACTGTCATATTACCGTCAATAATTGCAGAAAGTGAGTTCTTTGTACCTCTTTCAAGCGCACCGTCAAGTGTTCTGCCTGATCTAAGTTCTTCCTTGATACGCTCAGCTGTAATAACGTTACAGTCAACACCCATACCGATTGAAAGAATAAGACCTGCAATACCCGGAAGCGTCATTGTAAATGAAGAAATGGTTGTAAAGTAACCTGAGATAGCCGCAACCGTAAGCCCCATCTGACCGAGAAGTGCAATAGAAGCAACAAAGCCCGGTAAACGATAGAAGATAATCATAATAAGAATAATAACAATCAATGCAATAATGCCTGCATAAGCCATAGCTGTGAGTGAATTCTCACCAAGTGTTGCGCTTATGCTGCCGTTGCTTACTGTTTCAAGCTGGAACGGCAATGCGCCGGCATTGATTTTATTTGCAAGCTCTGTAGCCTCTTCCGCTGTAAAATCGCCCTCAATCTGAGCCTTGCCGTCTGTGATGGCTGAATTTACTTTCGGATAGAAATCATAATATCGTCCATCCAGATGGAGATAGTGCTTCCAACATACTCTGACGTAATTTCACCGAATGTTGTTTTACCCTCATCAGTAAACTCAAGGCTGACTACATACTGTGATGTACCGCTTTCATCCTGATAAACTTGAGCGGTGGCTGATTTTACCATTGAACCATCCATAAGGATTGTCTCTGTATCACCCGTAGGAGTCTTATAAACATAACTTCCGTCTGAGCCAAGCTCGGTATCCGCTGCCGAATTACCGGGACGGAATGTAAGCTGTGCTGTCGATGAAATTTCATCAATAGCCTCTACAGCGTTGTAATCTGTTTCATCGGATTTCCAAGGAAATCTAACAATGATTCTGTCGCTGTTTTTATCAGCATACAGCTCATAGTCAGTAATACCCTGAGAAATCATACGTAATTCAATAATTGATTTGGCAGATTCTAACTGCTCATCTGTGGCATCATAGTTGTCAGCAGGCTTAAATGTAGCCTCAACACCGCCCTTGATGTCAATTCCCCATCGTATGTCTCCAATGCCTTTTACTACTGTGTTCTTGTTATCACCTGTGTAATAGGATACTCCGAAAACCGCAGTAAACGTAAAGGCAAGTATCAGCAAAGCAACAATGAAGAACACAGGCTTTGGAACTCTTTTCATGCCTTTGAAACCTCCGTAATATAATTGTCTGTAATCTCAGTAACAAGTTTATTTCTTATATTGCAAAAAACAACCCTGTTACGAACGTACAATTACAGACGTAACAGAGTTATTATAAGGTTTTTTTGCAAAAATGTCAATGGATTGATAAATATTTAATAAAAAAATATTTATCTTTATCAATAATTACATGTTTTTGTTCTAACAAGCAGAATTATATATTAGATTATTTACCGAGAATTTTCTCACAAGCAGCAAGCTTTGCGCAAACACAAAATACTCCCATAGCCTGCACAAGCTCATCATTCGGAGGAAATGTTGGTGCAATACGGATGTTCTTGTCCTTAGGGTCATTACCAAGCGGATATGTTGCACCTGCACCGGTAAGAACAACGCCTGCTTCTTTACAAAGTGCAACCACACGTTTTGCTGTGCCCTCTAAAACATCAACACTTACAAAGTAACCACCGTTAGGATTTGTCCAGCTGCATATACCCGAAGTGCCAAGCTCATTCTCCAAAGTATTTATAACTATTTCAAACTTAGGCTTTAAAATTGCCTTGTGCTTTTCCATATGTTCAAGAACACCATCATAATTCTTAAAAAATAGAACGTGGCGGAGCATATTAAGCTTATCATAGCTTATTACCTGATAATTATATCTCTTCCAGAACACATTCATATTAGCATCAGACGCAGCCATTGCAGCCACACCAGCACCCGGAAAGGTAATCTTTGACGTAGAGCAGAACAAAATCGGCAAATCCTCGTTACCATGCTTTATACATTCATCCATAATATTGAGAAGGTTATCTGAAGAAGCAGCTATATCGTGAATGCAATAAGCATTATCCCAAATAATTCTGAAATCCTTTGCAGCAGGTTTAAGAGCCGCAAATCTTCTGACTGTCTCATCACTGTAAGTTATTCCTGTAGGATTTGAGTATTTAGGAACACACCATATACCCTTGATTGAGTCATCCTCTGAAACCAGCTTTTCCACCACACCCATATCCGGACCGTTTTCGTCCATAGGAATAGGAATCATATCAAAGCCAAAGTATTCTGTAATACTGAAATGACGGTCATAACCAGGAACAGGACATAAAAATTTTCTGTTCTTTACTTCATACCAAGGTTTACATCCCTCAACAATAGATGTTGTCATCATACAGGAAATGGTGTCAAACATCATATTAAGGCTTGAACAACCGCCTACCATTACCTTGCTGTAATCAACTCCCAGAATATCTCCAAACAGCCTTCTGCATTCTGTAATTCCCTCAAGAATACCATAGTTACGGCAGTCCATACCGTCTTCACCAACAAAAACAGATTTGCTGTCAAGTGTATCCAGCATCGGAAGTGAAAGATCAAGCTGAGCTTTTCCGGGCTTTCCGCGAGCCATATTGAGGTTAAGTCCCTTACCCTTAATGTCCTCAAATTGCCCTACAAGAGAAGCATATTCTTTTTCGAGTACTTCCTTACTACAGTTCTGATATTCCAAAATCGACATCTCCTTGAAAAATTAATCTAAAATATATTCAAAAAATTTTTATTTCCGTACTATATTCTACTACAGAGGTATCAAAAATGCAAGTCTTTTTTCTAAACTTGCATT
>CAYQXN010000034.1:18793-19622 GCA_964421585.1 uncultured Ruminococcus sp.
TTTCGATAAAAGAAGATATAAATAATAATATACTTATTATTAAGCAAAAAATTGACGTTTAAAACGCTATCATTATGCAAAAATTGACATTCATAACAGTACTTAAAAATGTTACGCCAATAATTCTTTGCTTAGATGTCCAACTGACTGCATTTTTGTACTTGATTTGCTCTAATGAATATGTATTATCCGCCTTGACACACAAAACAACTCTTGATAAAAATTCAGTTTTTCAGATACTCCCTAGTATAGTATGGGCATAAATGCATGCCTAATATAATACCAAAACGAAAAAGCAGACAATCAGGTCATACAAAAATCTGAATGTCTGCTAAAATTCTATTTATATCCTAAAAGATATTACATACATCAGTAATACTGATAATAATAGTATCCCTTTTTACCGCGCTTAGAAATGCCGGAGCATCCCACCTCAACCAGACCAAGCACCTTCGAATCAGCAAGCTTTACACTTTCAAGTAGGCTATTAAGATCTCCGTGAGTAGTTGAACGCTCACGAACAACTACTACAAACCCGGCTATCATATCCTTGAGAAGAAGTGCATCTGCAACCACACCAATAGGCGGAGTATCAAAAATTATATAGTCATAATCATCAGAGATACGTTCTATAAGTCTGATAAATGAACTTGAACACATTAGCTCAGAAGGATTTGGAGGAATAGTACCCGACGTAAGAATATCTAAGTTTGTAAGCGTATCACGCTTTACAACATCGTCAAATGCAACCATTTTTCCTATTACATTGGAAAGCCCAACAGAGTTATCAACCTTAAAAATATTGTGTACATTAGGACGTCTGAGGTCG
>CAYQXN010000035.1:0-18115 GCA_964421585.1 uncultured Ruminococcus sp.
CGGAGACTCAACGGCAGATTTTTATTTTTTTGCTCTGAAAAGGCATAAAAAAATACTCACACTTCTTCCCTCACTTTTTTGTGGATTTGTAAGATTTTATGTGTTTAAAAGAGGTACAAAAACTGAATTCAAGGAAAATATGTATAAATTTCTAAGATATTGCAATATTGAAAACGACGTTGAAGAATTTTGGAATATAAACGAAAAAAAAATAAAAAAATATTATCTTGAACAACATCAGTCAAATGATGTTGTAATATCAGCGTCACCTGAATTTCTTCTTACACCAATTTGTAAAAGGCTTGGTATAACAAAACTGATTGCCTCTCGTGTTGACTGCAAAAACGGTAAATACATAGGAATAAACTGTCACAATAAAGAAAAAGTCAGAAGATTTTATGAAATTTTTGATAACAATACAAAAATTGATGAGTTTTATTCTGACAGTCACAGCGATACTCCAATGGCGCAAATTGCTGAAAAAGCTTTTATGGTTAAAGGTAATCAGATTGGTGAATGGACTTTCAAAAACCGCAACAAAATATCATAATTAATATGTAGCATAAAATAAGGCTCCTCTTTCGAGGAGCCTTTCGCTTTCATGAAATCAAGTTAAAATTTGATTTTCTTTTAATCAATAAATTAGCTCAATGTAACCTGACTTGCTATAGGAGCGTCAGGATTAGTAAGCGGATTATCTGTATAGAATGTAAGGAATTCACCTGTAGTCAAAGCTGAATCGTTAATTACAATCCACATTTCATTATCAACAAAACCTTTATAGTCGATAGTCTGTGTATTACCATTATTTGAAACAATTACATTGTAAGTACCGGCACCCTTATAGGTAAATGAATAGTCATACCAGCCGTCACCATCGTCATCAGTAGCTGTATCACCAGGCCATACACCTGATACAGTATAGTTATCACTATCAACGCCCTTAAGGTCAGAGCCCCAAATCCAAATTGATGGATTCCAAGACGCTGAGGTATGCATAAAGTGGAGATTGATATCAAGACTTGAAGCTGTATAGTAGAAGTTTACTTCTGATGAACCATATGGTATTAAACCATCAGCATTATCAGGTAATTTTGTTTCATCAACTGCATAACCAACAACCTTGAAAGCAGGTGCTGAATATTCAGTACCAACTCTGCCTGTATATACCTGCGGAGTAGTAAGATTCTGAAGATCACCGTTTTCATCAGTGTAGTAATAATTTACAGTTACAGTACCCGTAGATACAGCATAGCCAGTAAGATACTTTTGAAGCATTGTGCAGTCATCAATATCATTATAACCGTTATAGTTAAGGTCAAAGTTTGCAATCTTATCATCGCTCAAGTCAATAAAATCAGCAAGATATTTCTGCATTTGGGTAATATCATCAATTGTTATTTCTCCGTCATCATCGAAATCAGCATTAAGAATTGACTCAGGAACATAGTCAGTGTAGTAGTAAGTAACTTCCTTTGTACCTTCTTCAAATACGCCTGAAGTATCACCATTTACACTGGCAACTTCATAAACATCAGAAATACTTGCACTTGGTACTGTTGAATAACCTGAACCTATTGTACCCTGAAGAATAATAGAATCGTCAAGAGGTGTACCATCTTCATAAACGTAATTAACCTTGACTTTACCCATATTGGATTCATAAGCAGCTGCCTCAAAGCTTGACTTTTCAACAGCAACGATTGCAGAGCTTGCAGGAACACTGAATGTAGAACCTGTAACCTCACCGAGGTTCTCAAGGCCAGCACTCTCACCATTTGCAATGATTACCCAATCTGTAACTGATGTATCCTTAAGTGTAACGCTGGTTGCGGTAGTTGCGCCGTTGTAGATAACAGCCATCTTGCTCCACTCACCCGGCTGGTCATTTGCAATAGTAAAAGCAATTGTTGTAGCAGGAAGCGCAGGATTGTTGTTAAATGTATAGTAATCATCATTTGAGTATTTTACATCATCAGTAACGAGCGGTGTAAAATGTGACTTTATCTGAATCATGCCCTTGTAATAAGAAACAAGGTCTGCATAATCAACAATGTTGTTCCATTTAATCATATTAAGAGTTGCAGAAGAAGCATAGCTGTTTGTGTCGCCATTCTTTGTACGTCCCATCTCTTCACCTGCAAGTGAGAACGTAACACCCTGTGAGGTATAGAGAATAGCACTTGCAAGTTTATTCATCTTAACTGCATCCGTACTTCTCTCGCCATATTCTGCAAGACCCGTAGAAGCAATAATCTGATCATAGAGTGTTGCATTATCGTGACATGAAGCATAGGTTACGCACTGTGAAGGAGCACTTGCCTGCCATACGTTTTTAATAACATTAGCACGTACACCGTAGTAGATACCCTTCGTAACAGTAGAGGTTTTAGCGCCCTGGATAAGTCCCTTGCTTGTGATATCAAATACACTGCCCTTGATGTTATCACGAATAGCATCGTTAAAGTAAGCAATTCTGTCACTGAGAAGAGCAGCATTAGCCTGAGTTGCAGGATAGAACTTCTCACCAGTGTATGTATTTACAGGATATACAGAGGTTCCGCCTGTCCATCCTTCACCCCACATATAAACTCTTGTATCAACTTCATCAAGGTTATCTCTGATAGCGTTCATTGCTTCAACATCAATAAGACCCATAAGGTCAAAACGGAAGCCGTCAATATGATATTCGTCAACCCAATAACGACAAGAGTTAATCAAATACTCTCTGAACATTGCACGCTCAGAAGCCATCTCATTACCGCAGCCGGAACCGTCAGAGAATTTTCCGGCAGCTGTCATTCTGTAATAATAATTAGGAACTGTATTCTGGAAGCAGGAATCAGTTGAATATGTATGATTGTAAACTACGTCCATAACAACTGAGATACCAGCATTATGGAGAGCCTGAATCATCTGCTTACACTCTGTGATTCTTACATTACCGTCGTATGGATTTGAAGAATAAGAGCCTTCGGGAACATTGTAGTTTTGTGGGTCATAACCCCAGTTAAACTGTGAGTCAGAGCCTTCCTCATTTACAGACGCAAAATCATAGAACGGATTAATCTGAACAGTAGTAATACCTAGTTCCTTGAGGTAATCAATACAAGTTGAAATCTCACCCTCATTGTTAAGAGTTGTTCCGTCTTCTGTGAATGCAAGATACTTACCGCGATTCTCCTCACTCACTCCTGAAGCCTCGTCATAAGAGAAGTCCTTAACATGAATTTCCCATACTGATGACTCTGTAACATTATCAAGCAGTATATGAGTATCATTCTCCCAGCCCTCAGGGTCAGTTGAATCAAGGTCACATACCATTGAACGCTCACCGTTTACACCTGTCGCAACAGAGTAAATATCCTGTGTTTCGTTTGTTACAGCATTTCCTCCTGTTGTAGGAACAGCCGTAATTGTGTATGTGTAGTAAGTGTTTACAAGGTCACCTTCAACAGTTACAGCCCACACGCCTGTAAAGCTGTCGCCGTCCATAACCTGCTCCATAGTATAAGTACCAAGATCTGCTGCACCCTCTTCAGAATCTGAGCCTGTAGCATAACGATTCAGCTGAACTGATGTAGCTGTTGGTGACCATACCTTGAAAGTTGTGCTTTCCTTTGTATAGGTAGCACCAAGGTCATTTCCGCTATAAGAATATTCGCTGTCGATAGCTTCGCAAGCATTTGAATACGGTGTGTTGGCACCTACTATTGCAGTGCTGTCTGTTGTAGCTGCAAAACCCGAAAGAGCACTTGTTGAAGCAAGCATACAAACAGCGAGAACAGCGGAAACAATTTTCTTTGTAGTTCTCATAGATATATTTCCTCCTTAATTTCTATAAATTATTCCGCAAAAGCGGAAATAACTACCCAAATATTATTCCTCGCCTTCTATATCCATCTCTGCAATATATTTACGTCTGCGAGAAAACCTGCCGAATATTACAGAAAATGCACATAAAACAAGGATTACTCCTGCCCCGATATACACATATATCAAAAGCTCTGCATAAGGATCGGGGTCAGATAAATAACTGAATACAACATTAATTTCACCTGTCTGAAAGCTTCCGGTGAAATTATCGGGAGTTCGGATAAGCTTCATATCCTCATACTCATTCTCAGATAGAGTATATGCTTCTCCCTCCGCTCCGGTAAGAGTTTTTGTCTCAATAATACTTCCCGTCTCATCCATATATATAGCGTTTACAATACAAACAGAGGTATCAGTATCACCCGTAACAGGAGTAAATTTATAGACAACCTCTGTCTCCTCTCCCTTGAGAACGCCTGCGCCGTTTGTCGGAAGTTCATCAAGCATAAGAGAATAATTATCAATTGAAGGTATTTCGGGAGTAAAATACTGCTGACCTTCCCTGTTGCTAAGAACATATGAATCAGTAAGCTCAGCACCGTTTACTTCGTCAACGAACTTAAATGTTACAGTTGACATTTTGCCCTTGTATTCTTCAACATAGATATTAGCGTAATTAACAACATCAGCAAACTCACCCTGAATATCTCCGTTCGAATCAACAATATCATAATTCAGGTTATCAGCAATCTGAGTCACATCAAAGGATGAACCAAGTTCACCTGTAATAGTTTGCTTTTTTATAAGATCCTTTGAGTCATTATCATAATAATTGATAACAACAGCGCCTTCATCAGGCGTGATACCTGCCGAAAGATAGCTGTCTTTATCAACTAAAATCACCGCACTATGAGCAGCTACCTTAATCTTTCCGCTTATCTCTCCAAGATTACGCAAACCGGCAGTTTCCTCATCAGCAATTTTAATCCAATCTCCGGCAACCGAAACACTTGTTTCACTGTCTCCGCCGTTAAAAATAATGCAAAGTGTTTTCCACTTATCAGTTTCTGTATTGTTAATAGTATAAGCAACAACACCTTTGTCAAGCTCTTCAAGATAAGTCAGGTTATTTGCAGTCATCGCAGTAGAATCAGAAAAAGCAGCAAAGCTTTTTCTGATTTGATATAAGCCTCTGTAATACTCAACAATATCGCTGTATTCATCAAGATTTGACCAGTCAATCATATTTTCTGTTCTTGCGGAGGCATACGAGTTTTCGTCTCCGTCCTTGCTGCGGGCAAACTCTTCTCCAGCAAGAATAAACGGAATTCCCTGTGAAGTTATAGTTATTGCCGCAGAAAGCTTATTCATCGCAACAAGATCTTCGTAACGCTGTCTGTATTCTGAATCTTTGCCATAAACAGAAATGACAAGCTTATCATATAAAGAAAGGTTGTCGTGACAAGATGCATATGTTACACACTGAGTAGGAACACTCGCCCAGCCTGTCATAGAATTAGACTGACCTGCTATGCCGATTTTTAGGTTGGAACGATTTGAACCCGTCTGAACAAAGCCGCCGTCTGTACCGGAGGTACTGCCCTTGATTGCATCACGTATTGTATCATCAAATGCGCCTATACGGTCATCAAGCTTACTTACATTGCTTTGAATTGCAAGCTCAGTACTGCTGTCGCAATTTGTAGTCAAATTCCAAGCTTCGCCATACATAATGATATTTTTTCCGCTGCCGTCCTCATACAGGTTATCAAGCGCACTGCGTATATCATTCATAGTAGTCACGTCGTGAAGCCCCATAAGATCAAAACGAAAACCGTCAATATGATATTCTTCTGCCCAGTAAGTTACAGAATCTATCATATATTTGCGGAACATCTTGTGCTCTGAGGCTGTATCATTACCACAACCTGAGCCGTTTGAAAACGTTCCGTCTTCATTCATTCTGTAATAATAATTCGGAACAGTGTATTGAAAAGCAGAGTCAGTTGAATACGTATGATTATAAACAACATCCATAATAACGCCGATACCAGCATTATGAAGCGCTTGGATCATCTGCTTACATTCTTTGATGCGTGTATATCCGTCATAAGGATTTGAAGAATACGAGCCTTCAGGACAATTATAGTTTACAGGATCATATCCCCAATTATACTGTTCCTCTATACTTTGCGTTTCATCAATAGAACCGAAGTCATAAAAAGGCATTATCTGCACATACTTCACACCAAGCCTTTTCAAATAATCAATACAGGTTGAAGTGCTGCCTTCAATTCCGTCAACAGTAGTACCATATTCAGTAAAAGCAAGAAACTTTCCTCTGTTATCGGGTGATACGCCGCTTGACTCTGAAGATGAAAAATCAGCTACGGAAACCTCCCAGACGGTTGCGTCGGCAGCATTTGAAACCATTACATGAGTATCTTCATCCCATCCTTCAGGGTCTGTCTTGCTTAAATCAACAATCATACTGCGCTGCCCGTTGACTCCGCATCCCTTTGCATAAATATCGTAGGTAGTCGTGGATTTACCGTCATTATTAATGGTATAAGTATAATACTTACCGGCAAGATTACCGGAAATCGTAACAGACCATATGCCTGTTTTTTTGTCAAGATTCATTGATTTTGTTTCATAGGAACCGGCATCACCCTCGTCGTCACTGCCATGCTCATAAAGATTGACCTTAACACTATTTGCTTCAGGTGACCAAACCTTGAATGTTGTAGATTTTTTGGAATAGGTTGCACCAAGGTCATCACCGTCATATGTAGTTTTATCAAGTTTGGCAGCATAAGACTGGTAATCCACAGTCTTTGTCTCCGATGAGGATTTAGTTTTTGATTCAGAAGTAGCCGAAGCCCCCGATACGCACATACCTGTAATCATCATAGCCGCCAATACTCCTGTTATTAGTCTTTTGAAAAGCAATAAAAATGCCTCCCAACCGGTGCAATTTATATATTAATTTTAACATAAGTTATAATATTTTTTAATTACAAATACGAATTATCACTTTAAAGGCTCAATTTGGTCTGTAGAAATTTATCAACTATTTATGTGCAAGTTGACGAAGAATAATTTAGAAATATTGGCAAAAATTATGATAATATACGACATCGTATCTAAAAAAGTAAATATTCTAAAATATAGATTTTTTTGCAAGACAAACATATTTTTTCAGAAATTCCAAGGTGTCAAAAAGAATTTTTAAAATAAAATTGTGAAAAATTACCGTTTTAGAGTAGATAATATACTTGCCAAACAATTTATTTTTAATTGGAAATTCTGCCATTCTGCTTGATTTACATTGTCTTTAAGCAGCTTAATAGCAGTCAATGCAGAATTATGCACAATAGACCTATCAATATATCATTCCGTCCTGCCACAGTTCACTCTCGTCAATCCAATCGTTAATTGTGTCATCAATAGCATAGTGAATGTCGGAGATTGTATCATCTATGGCAAATTTTTCAGACGATTTCTGTGAATTTTTTTGCTGATTTTGCATATTATAGGTATTGACATTTAGATCATTTTGTGATTTAATAGTCTTAAGGAATCCATAATTGGAACTAGGTAACGGCAATTTGAGCCTATTCACCGTTAGCCAGTTATGGGTTCTTTTTTTATTTGGTTCAATATACAGAATATCACTTTTATTTATTAATCTCTGCAAATTTACATTTTTTCCATATGCACTTAACAGTTGGTTTGTATCAAAGTATATTGTAATAGTTATTATATGCTTTCTGATACTGCCTTAGATTTTACAAGACAGTATCAGGTTAAAGCAGCATATATAAATATTTATCTTCCGAATCCGTACCTTGATGTGTTGACAAGCGTACCTTCAATTCTCAGAAGTCTATTGTATTTGCTGACTCTATCAGAACGGCTCGGAGCGCCGGTTTTTATCTGACCCGCATTTACTGCAACAGCAATATCTGCAATTGTAGTGTCCTCTGTCTCACCGCTTCTATGCGAAATTATAGCATCAAAGCCTGCTTTCTGAGCAGTATATACTGCGTCAAGGGTCTCGGTAAGCGTACCAATCTGGTTTATTTTAATAAGAATTGCATTGCCTGCTTTAAGCTCTATGCCTTTTCGTAGGCGTTCTGTATTCGTTACAAACAAATCATCACCCACAAGGTTGATTTCATTTCCAAGTCTTGCGGTAATTCGCTGCCAACCGTCCCAGTCATATTCAGAGAGCGGGTCCTCAATAGAGATAATCGGATATTTTTCTGTCAGGTCTGTAAAATAATCAACAAGTCCGCTTGTGCGCAATTCAATTTTTCTTTTGGGAAGCCTGTAAATACCGTCGCAGTACCACTCTGAAGAAGCAGCATCAAGTGCTATTTTTGTGTTTTCCGTCGTATAGCCTGATTCTTCTATCGCCTTTATAATTAGTTCAATTGCCTCCTCGTCGCTTCCCAGATTCGGTGCAAATCCTCCCTCGTCACCTACAGCAGTATTCATACTATTTTTCTTAAGAATATTTCCTAGTGTATGATAAATTTCGCAGCATTGGCGCAGTCCCTCTGAAAAACAACAGGCACCAACAGGCATTATCATAAACTCCTGAATATCTATATTATTTGACGCATGTGCGCCGCCGTTGAGAATATTCATCATAGGCACAGGCATCTGTACAGAAAAAGTGCCTCCGATATATCTGAACAACGGCAGCTTCAAGTGATTTGCCGCTGCCCTTGCACAAGCAAGCGATACAGCCAAAATAGCGTTGGCGCCAAGCCTTTCCTTACCCTTGGTGCCGTCAAGCTCAATCATCTTGTAATCAATAGCACACTGATCAAACGGAGAATCACCTATAAGAGCAGGCGCAATAATATCATTTATGTTCTCAACAGCCTTGAGAACTCCCTTGCCGTTATAACGCAGCTTGTCATTGTCTCTAAGCTCAAGAGCCTCAAATGCACCTGTGGAAGCACCCGACGGCACTGCGGCTTTTGCGTATGTTCCGTCAGAAAGCCCTACTTCGGCTTCTACTGTGGGGTTACCCCTAGAATCAATAATTTCACGACCGAATACTTTTTCAATTGATATTTTCATAATATTACCTCCGAATTTATTTTGCCGACAAACTGTAAGATTATTCACATTTATCTATAAGACGTCATATGAGTAGCAATTAAGACTTAGGCTCATATTATGATATTATCAGTGCAGACCAAGAAACGGTTCTGCCTGCATTACAAGAAACGTCTGATAAGTCAAGACTTTCTAAGGGAGGATACAATGGAACTTGTAGAATATACGGTTCGTCCCGGAAATACGCTTTTTGCAATAGCTCAGTTCTTTAAGACAACCGTCAATGACATACTGCAATACAACAATATTCAGAATCCGTCAATGATTTATCCCGGACTTGTGCTCACGATTCCCGCGGAATCCGGAGCAAGCAACTATTATGTTGCACGCCCGGGAGACACTCTTTGGAGTATTGCACAACGAAACGGAACAACCGTGTCAGAGCTTGTGAGACTGAATGCACTTTCAAACGCAAACGTTATTTATCCGGGTCAGGTAATCAAGATACGCTGACACTGCTTAATTTTATGAGCAGATACGCACAAGCAATAAGCCCCACAGTCATTTATTGACTATGGGGCTAAAAGCTTAATGATTTATTATATATTTTTGGACTTAAGATACTTGTCAATTTGTTCACGGTCATAGTCGCCTAAATCATCACAGCCTGCAAGATATTCGTTGTGATGACGCACCTCATGATGAAAAATTCTGACAAGCTGTTTGTATATTTCATCATGATTTAAATGTCCATAAACCCTGTTGATCGAACCGAAATAAAATACAATTGAATTACCAAGTGAATTGCGTATGTATTCGCCGAGAATTAACAGGTCATTGCTCACCGCAGCAGGATGCACCTTCATCTGCGGTACAAGCGATATTCCTGCATTGAGCTCACGATAAAGCTCAAACGGCATAGAATCGGCAATTTCATCAAGCATCTGTCCGCACTCTTCAAACGTAAGCATAGCGATTAATAATCAAGGTAATCCTTGAGCTTGCGGCTTCTTGACGGATGGCGAAGCTTGCGAAGAGCCTTTGCCTCAATCTGACGAATACGCTCACGTGTTACATTGAATTCCTTGCCCACTTCCTCAAGCGTTCTGCTTCTGCCGTCCTGAAGGCCAAAACGAAGGCGCAGAACCTTTTCCTCACGCGGTGTAAGGGTAGAAAGCACATCAGCAAGCTGCTCGCGGAGCATAGTGTGAGACGCTGCGTCAGCGGGAGCAGGGGCATCATTGTCAGGAATAAAATCACCGAGATGACTGTCCTCTTCCTCGCCGATTGGAGTCTCAAGCGAAACAGGCTCCTGAGCCACACGCATAATCTCACGAACCTTATCTACAGTCATATCAATTTCCTCGGCAATTTCATCTGCCGTAGGCTCGTGACCGTTTTGGTGAAGCAGCTGGCTCTGAACTTTTTTCACCTTGTTAATTGTTTCAACCATATGAACAGGAATACGAATTGTACGCGCCTGATCTGCAATTGCACGGGTGATAGCCTGACGAATCCACCATGTTGCATATGTTGAAAATTTGAAGCCTTTTGTATAGTCGAATTTCTCAACAGCCTTTATAAGACCAAGGTTGCCTTCCTGAATAAGATCGAGAAAAGACATACCTCTGCCAAGATAGCGCTTGGCAATACTTACTACCAGTCTGAGGTTAGCTTCTGAAAGGCGCTGCTTAGCTGCAAGGTCACCGTCTGCAATCTTTATGGCAAGTTCAATCTCTTCTTCAGAAGAAAGAAGAGGAACTCGTCCGATTTCTTTAAGATATACCTTAACAGGATCGTCAATTGTAAGGTTTGATTCGGAAGAGTGGTGCTCTCTGTCTTCTGAATCCTTTTCTCCGCCGTTGAACTCAATATCATCAATTTTGATTTCTCCGATATCTTCGACAATTTTTATGCCCTGCAATTCTATTGAGTCATACAGCTTTTCAAGCTGTTCGGGGTCAAAATCAATCTCGCCGATAGCGTCAAGAATATCCTGATTGGTAAGCTTTCCGTTCTGCTTTCCAAGCTCGATAAGCTCCTTTGTGATTGTTTTCTTATCAGGCTGAACTGACATACACATCTTCCTTTCCTTTACATCTTATTCCTTTTCATTTTTTCAATATATGAACTAAGCTCCTCAGCAGTCATTGAAGATATTTCACTTTCCGAAAGCTTTGAGCTCTCCTCATTTATAACCTTTATATATTCTCTCATAGCCTCAATAGTTGATGCTGCCGGAATTGTTTGCGACATAAGCTCCAAAAGCTTTGAGGCTTCATCACTGGAAAAATCGGCGGCTATATTGTTAAGCGGGTCAAGTCCGCTGTTTATACGATTTAAAAAATATTCATAATATCGTCTCATCAGGCTGTTCTGAAACTGCTCAGGCTTGACGCTTGATGAAATTTCGGATACAGAATCAGGATTATTAATGAGATAGACCACCAGTGCCTCCTCAGCACTGGAGCTTCTTGGCTTTTTAAAATGATCGGTATTTATTTTATCACTTCTGCCGCTGAGGTCACTCTGAATCCTGCGAGCCTCCTGTTTGGATATTTCACGAGATTGTTTTCTTGAAATTCTTGAAATCTGCTGACGAAATGCAGCTTTGTCAACTTCGAACTCATTACATATTTTTGAAGTATAAATATCACGCTCAATCGGACTTTCTATTGAAGCAATCAGCTTTGAAGCAGCCTCAAGAAACGCAACTCTGCCATCAGTGGCTTCAAGATTGTTTTCCATTCTGAGCTTTTGGAGATGATATTCAATGTCATTGCCGCTTTTGTCAAGAAGAGTCTTGAATGCGGCGTGACCATCATCACCCTTAGATCGTATAAACTCGTCGGGATCCTTTCCGCTGGGAATACTTAAAACTCTGATCAGTAAGCCCGAATTACGGAGTATGGGAATTGCACGCATTGTTGCCTTCTGCCCCGCCTCATCGGCATCATAGCAAATGATAACCTCATCTGCGTAGCGCTTCATAAGTACTGCCTGCTCTGAGGTAAGGGCAGTACCAAGCGTGGCTACAGCATTGGTAAAGCCCGCCTGATTAACTGCAATTACATCCATATATCCCTCGCACAGAATAAGAGTGCGGGTACCCGAATTTTTTGCATTATTAAGCGAAAATAGATTGGCACTTTTCTTAAAAACAGGCGTATCCGAAGTATTAAGGTATTTCGGCTTTTCATCCGTCATAATTCTGCCGCCGAAAGCAATCACATTACCTCTGAGGTCAATTATAGGGAACATCACTCTGTTTCGAAAACGATCATAAATTCCTTTTCCGTTCTTGCGCTGAACCCCAAGATTTGCAGCAACAATTTCATTGTCCTTAAAACCCTTATTTTTGAGATAAACGCAAAGCGAATCCCAACTGTCGTCGGCAAATCCGAGTCCGAAATGTCTGATAGTGCGGTCAGAAAGCGACCTGCCGTGAAAATACTCAAGCCCCTTTGCACCTATGGGTGAGGTAAGCGATGAATAGTAAAAACGCGCAGCCTCACGATTTGCCTCAAAAACACGGTTTCTCAGTCTGCTCATACTGTCATCATAGGAGTTTTCGGGCATCTCCATTCCTGCACGTTGAGCAAGGAATTTGACGGCATCTACATAATCAAGATTTTCAATCTTCATTATAAAAGATATTACATCACCGCCGACTCCGCATCCAAAACAGTAAAAGGAAGCATTTTCCGTATAAATATTAAAGGACGGAGTTTTTTCGCCGTGGAAGGGACACAGACCGACCATATTCCGCCCTCTGCGCTTCAGGCTGACATAAGCTGAGACAATCTCTGTAATATCATTACGCATCTTAAGTTCCTGTAAAAAAGTCTCAGGGAAAGCCACAAAAACTCCTCCTTTCTTTTATCTTTGGTACATTCTATTATTTTTTTACGCAAAAAATCAAAATATACCTTTATTTATTCAAAAAAATTTTAAATTAACAGAATTTTGTTAAGAATTATTCTATATATAAAAAATAAACTTTAGTCAATAGGAACAGCAAAATACCGTTCGCCATCGGCAATTGCCTGAACTTCACCCGATGTTGCGTCTGCAAGTCTTTTATTAAGCAGAGCAAGTGTATCAGGCTTTATATGAAATTTTATTACCACATCAGCTTCATACACAGTATCCTCAATAACGGCGCCAATATCAGCAATTAGTGAAGACACCTTGCCATATTGATTATAGCTGCAGCCGGCAGTACATACAGCGCAGCTTTGCATTAACGCAACCTTGCCTGCTTCAAGGGCAACTTTCGCTCCCTGAGAATAGGCGCGCACAAGTCCTCCTGTGCCAAGAAGCACACCGCCGAAATATCGGGTAACCACAACGCAAACATCAAAGACACCATTCTTGACTATAACATCAAGCACGGGCATTCCTGCCGTACCCGAAGGCTCACCGTCATCACTGTAACGTTTGATATTGCCGTCTCTGAGTGAATACGCATATACATTGTGTGTAGCGTTCCAATGCTCTGAGCGCTTGCTGTTTATGAAGTCAACAGCTTCCTGCTCGGTTGTTACAGGCTTGCAGTAACCGATAAAGCGTGAACGCCTCTCTGTGAATTCTGCCTTTGATTCACACAAAACAGTTTTATAATCTGACGCCATAATAAAATCTCCGGATAGTAAAGAAGGCGACACCTCAGTGCCGCCTTAACAATTACATCATAATTATTTGTCAATACCGAAACGCTTCTTGAATCTGTCAACACGTCCGCCTGTATCAACTAACTTCTGCTTACCTGTGTAGAAAGGATGACACTTTGAACAAATTTCAACACGAATATCCTTCTTTGTTGAACCTGTCTCTATAACATTACCGCAAGCACAAGTGATTGTAGTCTGCTCGTAATTAGGATGGATATTTTCTTTCATTATTTTCACCTACCTGACTTTACACAATTAACAGATAAATTATACATCATCCGTTTACAAAATGCAAGTATTTTTTCAATTTTTTTATGGTAAATACTATTATTTTTCTATAACAGAATTATCCATTAATTTCTCCGCTGCGCAGCAAGATAATCACAGTATTCCTCAAGGCACATATTGTAGGATCGCATATTAACAGCATTATCCACACCAACGTAACGATAAACTGCATTATCTGTTTCAATTCCGGTAATGTCCTCTTTATCCACGGGATATCTGAGAATAAAGCCGTATTTTACACAGTTGCGTTCAATGTAAGCAACAGCAACCGTATCGCTTAAATCAAACTCAGCAAGCAATCCTGTCTGAAATTCGCTCTCCCCGGCCATTGGCACAGACCTGCGTGCCTCAGCCTCTGCCTTAACCTCAGTATAATCAGAGTCTGACATAAGCTCTGCAAGCTTCTGCTCATAAAGTTTTTCCTGTTCATCATAAGAAACATAAGCCTTTGTTATTGTAAGGCTTATCCCCTGACTTTGGGCGTCATTTATCATACTTTCAAGGCTGTCGTACATAAGCTTATTTACATAAAATCCGTCAAAGCCTTTAAGCTCAGGCACATAACTGCTGTCGAGAGGCGAACTTCTGTTAACTGTAATAAGCAAATCTCCGTCATCGTTTTGCTGAACAATGCTGTCGTAAGTCTGCTTATCATCAAAATACTGAAATACAAAAAAAGCAACGACAGTTAGAAAAGCAACAACTCCTATACAGATTATCACAGTTATAACACGGCGTTTTGTTCTGCCTATTGGCGTTATTTTGCCTGTTTCGGCAGCCCTGAACGCCTGTCTGCACCTGCGTCTGGACTCCTTATATACCTTTTTATCATACGGAGTAAGACCGTTTGGCATTTTTACCTCCGAAAAGCAATAGATAACCTAAAATAGATAACCTACAAAATATCTTATCGCACGGCTGCATAAAACATTCACAATGCCTTTTTATTAAAAACACGTGTTATACACAGTCATTACAGCAACTTCTGGCAAAAAATTTCAATAAATTTTTTGCACTGCCATACAACTATAGTTTTTTATAGGTTCCAGATAAATTTCAAGGCTGATGATTTTAAATAATAGATTTATTTTTCCTTAGTATCAACTTCCGTACGTACCATATCAATAAATTCATCAACAGGCATATTCGGAATTTCTCCTCTTTTACGTGAACGTACTGTTACAGTTTCAGATGTAACCTCATTATCACCGATAACGAGAATATAAGGTATTCTCTCAAGTCTTGCAGCCTTAATTTTCGGTCCGATGTTATCATCTCTGCTGTCAACAGTTACTCTCATACCGAGTGAAGTAAGTCTGTCGGCAATCTTCTGTGCATACTCGGCATTTTCACCCTTAATAGGAAGAAGTCTTATCTGCTCAGGAGCAAGCCACAGCGGCAAAACACCGGAAAATCTTTCAAGCATATAAGCAAGTGTTCTTTCAAAACAACCGAGTGAGGTTCTGTGAATAATGTAAGGTATCTTCTTCTGTCCGTCTTTGTCAATATAATACATTCCAAAGCGTTCAGCCTCAAGCATATCTATCTGAATTGTAACGATAGTATCCTCTTTGCCGAATACATTTTTATACTGAATGTCAAGCTTAGGACCATAGAAAGCGGCTTCGTCGATGCCTATTTCATAATCAAGACCTATATTGTCAAGGATTTTCTTCATTACAGACTGTGACTCATCCCACTGTTCCTTTGTACCCTCATACTTATTATTACGGTTCTCAGGATCCCACTGTGAAAATCTGAAAGTACAATCTTCAAGAAGTCCTACAGTATCAAGGAAATATTTTGCAAGCTCAAGACAGCCTTTGAACTCCTCTTCAAGCTGATCGGGACGAAGAATATAGTGACCTTCTGAAATTGTAAACTGACGAACACGAATAAGACCGTGCATTTCACCGCTTGCTTCATTACGGAAAAGTGTTGAAGTCTCGGTAAGTCTCATAGGCAGCTCACGATATGAACGCTGCTTATTTAAAAATGCCTGATACTGGAACGGACAGGTCATAGGACGAAGCGCAAAACATTCGTTTTCTTCATCATATGGGTCGCCGAGAATAAACATTCCGTCAAGATAGTGATCCCAGTGGCCTGAAATTTTATAAAGCTCCCTCTTTGCAAACAAAGGAGTCTTTGTGAGCAAACATCCCTTTGACTGCTCAACATCCTCAACCCATCTTTGCAAAAGCTGAATAACTCTTGCTCCCTTTGGCAGAAGAATGGGCAGACCCTGTCCGATATAATCAACTGTTGTAAAATACTCAAGCTCACGGCCAAGCTTGTTGTGGTCACGAAGCTTTGCTTCTTCAAGCTTTTTAAGATGCTCCTCAAGCATAGCTGCTTTAGGGAATGCTATACCGTAAACTCTGCAAAGCTGAGCATTTTTTGCGTCGCCTCTCCAATATGCACCCGTGCAGTTTGTAAGTTCAATAGCCTTAAGTGCGGAAACATTGAGGAGGTGAGGTCCTGCACATAAATCTGTAAAATCACCCTGCTTGTAAAATGAAATGTTCTCTCCGTTATCGGAGTGCTCCTTTACAAGCTCGACCTTGTATGGCTCGTTCATCTCAGTAAGCTTTGCAATTGCATCCTCGGGAGAAAGCTCAAATCGTTCAAGCTCAATGCCTGATTTTACAATTTTCTTCATTTCTGCCTTGATTTTTTCAAGGTCATCCTGAGTAAAAGGCTTTTTAACTTCGAAATCATAGTAAAATCCACTGTCAATAGCCGGTCCGATTGCACATTTTGCGTCGGGATAGAGCCTCTTAACAGCCTGAGCAAGAACATGAGAGGCTGTATGCCAAAAAGCTTTTTTGCCATCGGAATTATCAAAAGTAAGCAATTCAACAGAACAGTCCTTTGTCAAAGGTGTTCTCAGATCGGCAACCTCTCCGTCAATTCTCGCGCAACATACGGATTTGTAAAGTCCAATACCTATCGACTTTGCAATCTCAGCAGGAGTTATATTGACTTCAAATTCCTTAACAACTCCGCCCTTAAGTTCAATGTTAATCATTTTTATATTCTCCTCTTTTTTCAAAATTAATACAATATAAAAGCCCCAATATTCCATAACAGAATATTGGGACGAATTTACTCGTGGTTCCACCCGAATTCAGCAGTACTTACAATGCCCTTAAAAGACCTTAACGCAGTCATACGCTGCACCATTTCCTGTGCAGGCTTTGGAAATGTACGGTTAAATAAAACGACAATCCTAAAAGGGTGGTAGAAGGTAAGACCAAATGCGAAAATCACAGCAAAATATCCGCTCTCTGAAAATGGTGATTTACAATCCGTGTCCCTAATTTAAGCTTTTATGATATTGCAAATATAATAACACCAAAATTTAAAAAAGTCAACAGAAAATTTATGACATTTCATCAAGAGTTCTGAGCAACTCGTCAATATCACTTGTTTTTTCTTCATTAACATTTGAAACGTTAACCGCTTTTTCCTCAGCCTTTGGCAAAGGAGCAGCCTCAGTATCTTTACGATAACCCTTCACCTCAGCGAGGATGCGTTCAAGCTCATCATCTGAAGAAGAAATTTCGGGTTTTTTAGGCTGAGGTACAGTTTTCTTCTTAGCAGAAACAGACTGCTGCACAGGTTTTGCCTTTTTTGATTCCGCACTGTCGGAAATGCTTTCGGATTTTTCAGCACTATTTACAGGCTTATCTACCTCAGCTTTTATTTCAGCTTTTTTTGCAGAAGGCTCTGTTTTCTTTGTTTTTTCAACTTTTCTTTCAGGCTTTTCGGCTTTATCGGAATTCTCATTATTGTTTTCAAGCTTTTCAACCTTTTCTTCCGCAGATTTTAGAGAAACATCAGAAGAACTTTTCTCAGGTTCGGTTTCAGCAGAAGATGATGACTCTCTGCCATGTATAATAACCTTTTCATTTTCAGTACTTAAATTTCCGGTGACGAATATTTTTGAAAAATCTGTTGAATTCTTCATTTCTTCCTTTGTAAAATAAGGTATTGGTTCCTCATCCTCGGAATTGTCATATCCCATAACGAAGTCATCAAGTCCCGATACATTCGTCATATAATCACTGAGTCCGTTATCATTTGTATTTTTTATACTCGGAGCATCTGAAAAGACAAGATCATCATAACCTATTTCACTTGTATAGCTTTTTTCCTCAGGAGAATCATCTTCAGGCATACCGTCAATAATTTCCACTTCATCTTTTGTAAGTGTATTCAACGCAACCTCAATAATGAATGACAATGCATAGATACCG
>CAYQXN010000036.1:0-16735 GCA_964421585.1 uncultured Ruminococcus sp.
GTTAAGATTGCATCAAAAATGGGTATGTCAACAATCCAGTCATATCAAGGCTCTCAGATTTTTGAAGCCATCGGTATAGGCAGTGATGTAATAGAAAAATACTTTACGGGTACAGTCAGCAGAATAGGCGGTATTACAATCAAGGATATTGAGAACAACGTTGATAAGCTGCACACCTCCGCATTCGATCCTCTCGGTCTCGGCACAAGCTCCGGCACAGAAATCGAATCCCGCGGCGGTCACAAGTTCAGAAGCGGCAAGGAGGAACATCTTCACAATCCAAAGACAATCTACCTTCTCCAGCAGGCTTCAAGAACAGGCAACTACGACCTCTATAAAAAATACTCGCACTTGATTACTGAAGAAATGGACCCGCAGAACATTCGAGGACTGTTTGATTTCAAATTTGCCGACAAGCCTGTTCCTCTCGAAGAGGTTGAAAGCATTGACTCAATAGTAAAGCGTTTTAAAACAGGTGCAATGTCTTACGGCTCAATTTCTCAGGAAGCACACGAGGCTTTGGCAATCGCAATGAACACACTTCACGGCAAGTCAAACTCAGGCGAGGGCGGCGAAAGCCTTGAAAGACTTCTTTCAAAGGGCAAAACCAAGGACAGATGTTCTGCCATCAAGCAGGTAGCCTCAGGTCGTTTCGGCGTAACCTCAAGATATTTGACATCAGCTGATGAAATTCAGATTAAAATGGCGCAGGGCGCAAAGCCGGGCGAAGGCGGTCATCTTCCGGGCAAAAAGGTTTATCCGTGGATTGCCGCCACAAGACACTCCACTCCGGGCGTATCTCTTATTTCCCCTCCTCCTCATCACGACATTTATTCAATTGAAGATTTGGCACAGCTGATTTACGATTTGAAAAACGCAAATAAAAATGCAAGAATTTCTGTAAAGCTTGTATCCGAATGCGGCGTAGGAACAGTTGCAGCAGGTGTTGCAAAAGCAGGCGCAGGAGTTATCCTTATCTCAGGCTACGACGGCGGCACCGGCGCTGCTCCCAAGAACTCAATCTACAATGCCGGTCTTCCGTGGGAGCTCGGCCTTGCCGAGGCTCATCAGACTCTTATTATGAACGACCTTCGCAATAAGGTTGTAATCGAAACAGACGGCAAGCTTATGAACGGACGTGACGTCGCAGTTGCCGCAATCCTAGGCGCAGAGGAATACGGCTTTGCTACAGCTCCTCTTGTTACACTCGGCTGCGCTATGATGAGAGTATGTAATCTTGACACCTGTCCGTTCGGCGTTGCAACTCAGGATCCCGAGCTTAGAAAGAAATTTATCGGCAAGCCTGAATATGTAATCAACTTTATGCAGTTTGTAGCAGAAGAACTCAGAGAATATATGTCAAAGCTCGGTGTAAAGACCGTTGACGAGCTTGTTGGCAGAATAGACCTTATCAAACCTAGGGAAGGCATTAAGGGCACAGCCGCTGAGGTTGACCTCTCAAATATTCTCAATTCGGACTTCGCGTCAGAAAAGATTGAATACAATAAAAAGAGTCTCTATGACTTTAAGCTCGAATCAACTCTTGACGAAAAGGTTCTGCTTAAGGAATTCAAGACCGCTCTTGCAAAAGGAACAAATAAAACAGTCAAAACTGATGTTGTCAACACAGACCGCTCATTCGGCACAATCTTCGGTTCCGAAATCACAAAAAAATATTACAACACCTTAGAGGATGATACTTACAAGGTTATCTGTAACGGAGCAGGCGGACAAAGCTTTGGTGCATTCATTCCCAATGGTCTCACCCTTGAACTTGCCGGCGATTCCAACGACTACTTCGGCAAGGGCCTTTCGGGCGGTAAGCTGATTGTTTATCCTCCAAAAGGTTCACAATTCAAAGCCAACGAAAATATAATTATAGGTAACGTTGCCCTCTACGGCGCAACAAGCGGCAAGGCATTCATCAACGGTGTTGCAGGCGAACGTTTCTGCGTAAGAAATTCGGGCGCTACAGCAGTTGTTGAAGGTGTAGGCGACCACGGCTGCGAATATATGACAGGCGGCCGCGTTGTAGTCATCGGCAAAACAGGTAAAAACTTTGCCGCAGGTATGTCGGGCGGTATTGCATATGTACTTGACGAAGACAGAGACCTCTATACCAAGCTCAACAAGGAAATGGTGCTCTTCTCCGAGGTAACCGAGAAGTATGACATAATTGAACTTAAAGACCTTATTGAGCAACACGTTGCAGCTACAAATTCTGAAAAAGGAAAACAGATACTTGATAACTTTGAGGAATATCTTCCTAAATTCAAGAAAATCATTCCTCACGACTACAAGAAAATGATGTCTGCAATTGCACAGTTTGAGGAACGAGGAATGAGCAATGAGCAGGCAAAAATTGAAGCATTCTATCAGATTGTAAAAAATAAGTAAGGAGGATTCGTCATGGGAAAGCCAACAGGATTTATGGATTATAAACGTGAGGATGCTCCTGCATACTCAGTAAAAGAACGTATTACTAATTACAATGAGTTTCATACGCCTCTTTCAAACGAAGAACAGGCAATTCAAGGCGCAAGATGTATGGACTGCGGTGTTCCTTTTTGCCAGGCAGGTATGCAGATTGGAGGCGGATTTTCGGGCTGTCCTCTCAACAACCTCATTCCTGAATGGAACGACCTCATATTTAAGGGAGGCTGGGATAAGGCATACCACAGACTAAAGCTTACAAATAATTTTCCCGAATTCACCTCTCGTGTATGCCCTGCTTTATGCGAAAAGGCTTGCACCTGCGGAGCAAACGGCGACGCCGTCACAGTGAGAGCAAATGAATACGGCATTATAGAAAATGCTTATGAAGAAGGTCTTGCAAATGCACGGATTCCTCATACAAGAACAGGTAAAAGGATAGCCGTTATCGGCTCAGGTCCTTCGGGACTTGCTGCTGCCGACCAGCTCAATCAGCGAGGACACTCAGTCACAGTATTTGAACGCAGCGACAGAGTAGGCGGACTTTTGATGTATGGCATCCCGAATATGAAACTTGAAAAGCATATAATCGAACGCAAAATAGATATTATGAAAGAAGAGGGCGTTGAATTCAAAACAAGCGTCAACGTCGGCAAGGACATAAAAGCAGCAAAGCTACTAAAAGATTACGACAGAGTAATCCTTGCCTGCGGCGCTTCAAACCCGCGTGACATTAAGGTTAAGGGCAGAGAAGCTAACGGAATCTACTTTGCCGTTGATTTTCTCAAATCAACAACAAAGGCTCTTCTTGACAACGATTATGAGCTTAAGGACAACACATATATTTCTGCCAAGGGCAAAAATGTAATGGTTATAGGCGGCGGTGACACAGGAAACGATTGCGTGGGCACAAGTATTCGTCACGGCGCAAAATCTGTTCTTCAGCTAGAAATGATGCCGAAGCTTCCTGACGAAAGAGCAGATAATAACCCCTGGCCGGAGTGGCCTAGAGTCTGCAAGACAGACTATGGTCAGGAAGAAGCTATTGAGGTATTCGGTCACGACCCGCGAGTTTATCAGACTACCGTCAAAGAATTCATTTCTGATAAAAACGGTAACCTAAACAAAGCGGTTCTGGTAAAACTAAAGCCTGAGACCGATAAAAAGACCGGCAGAATGATTATGAAAGAGGTTGAAGGCTCAGAATATACCGTTGACGTTGAGCTCGTGCTCATTGCCGCCGGATTCCTTGGCTCAGAAGACTATGTCACAAAGGCATTTGGGGTTGAAACTGATGCCAGAACAAATGTCGCAACTGCTGACAGCAAACATCAAACAAGCGTTGAAAACGTATTTGTTACAGGCGACATGCACAGGGGGCAATCGCTTGTTGTCTGGGCTATTCGTGAAGGCAGAGATGTTGCGCGTGAGGTTGACGAAAGCCTTATGGGTTATACTAACCTCTAGTTTTTAAAATTTCCTCTCAAAATAAATCAAAAACAGCTGATTCATACAGAGTCAGCTGTTTTTGTTATAATAAATATAAAATTAATTATAGCTTATCGAGAGTACCCGACAGCCAAATTAAGCAGATAATTTGATAAAGAACAAAGAATACTTGCACAAAAATTTAGTTGCATATAATTCAATACAGTTTTATTAATTTAGCTGAGGTTTATTTTATGTGTAACAAGTAGGGATACCAAGCGGGCATCCCGCTAAAAAATACAATTTCCCGGAGACGACTTTTTTGAGACGACCAATGGTCGTTCCTATGCATTGTGCATTAAAATAAATGTATTCTAAACTATAATTTACTTTGAAAACAAAAAACGGGCTTCTGTCCGAAGTCCGTTTTGTCAGCATCAAATGTACTTGTTAATCAATTTCAACCATAATTTTTTCATCGTTGCGGATTGCTGCACTGCGAGCTATTGTGCGGATAGCCTTGGCAATTCTGCCCTGCTTTCCGATAATTCTGCCCATATCGCCCTCTGCAACATGAATGTGATATACGATTGTGCCGTCCTCGTCGGGAGCGTCTGCTTCAACTTTAACCGAGTCAGGCTCATCAACAAGACCCTTTGCGATAATAGCAAGTAATTCCTGCATTTTCAAAGTCCTTTCCCTGAGCGTAATCAGTCGATAACACCGTTCTTCTTAAGAAGAGCCTTAACTGTGTCAGTTGGCTGAGCCCCGTTGGCAATCCACTTCTTAACAGCCTCTGCATCTACCTTAAACTCGGACGGCTTCTTGAGAATATCATATGTGCCGATTTCCTCAATGAAACGACCGTTTCTCGGATATCTTGAGTCTGCTACAACTACTCTGTAGAAAGGAGCCTTCTTTGAACCCATTCTTCTGAGTCTGATTTTTACTGCCATAATTTCCACCTCTATAAAATTATAAATTATCTGCCGATGCCCAATAAAAGATTTATAATTTTTTCGGACATTGCATTATATATTCACCAAATAATTTTGGATGAATGACTGATTATTTGAACGGAGGCATTCCGTCCATTGGCATGCCGCCTAAGCCGGGAAGATTCCTCATCTTCCTCTTCTTGCCCTTTTTACCCTTTGAGTTGAACTGCTTCATCATTTTCTGCATTTGCTCAAGCTGCTTTATAAGTCGATTTACCTCTTCAACGCTTCTGCCGCTGCCTGCCGCAATTCTGCGCTTGCGCGACGGATTAAGCAAGCTTGGTTTTTTTCGCTCCTCAGGAGTCATAGAAAGAATTATCGCCTGCACCCAGTCAATCTGTCTGTCGTCAATATCAACACCGTCAAGCTGCTTTCCCATACCGGGAATTTTGGACAAAATACCCTTAAGAGGTCCCATCTTTTTTATCTGCTCAAACTGGTCGTTTAAGTCGTTAAAGTCAAACTTATTGCTGAGCATCTTCTGGGCAGCTTCCTCAGCCTTTTTCTGGTCCATCTTGCTTTGTGCGTCCTCAATAAGAGTGAGAACATCACCCATACCCAGAATTCGGCTCGCCATTCTATCAGGGTGAAACACCTCAATATCTTCAAGCTTTTCACCGATTCCTGCAAATTTAATCGGTCTTCCTGTAACAGCCTTTACCGAAAGTGCAGCACCGCCTCGTGTGTCGCCGTCAAGCTTTGTAAGAATAACGCCTGTGATGTCAAGAAGCTCGTTAAAACTTTTGGCAACATTCACAGCGTCCTGACCTGTCATTGAATCTATAACAAGCAGTATTTCATCCGGAGTAACCTCTGCCTTGACCTCCTTGAGCTCATTCATTAGAGCTTCGTCAATATGCAAACGACCCGCAGTGTCGAGAATAACAACGTCGTTGCCGTAGTCCTTTGCGTGCTTGATTGCACTCTTTGCAATTTTTACAGGATTTTCTGTGCCCATTTCAAACACGGGAACTCCTACCTTGCCGCCAACAACCTTTAACTGGTCGATAGCAGCAGGTCTGTAAATATCACAGGCAACAAGCATAGGACGTCTGTTCTGATTTTTAAGCATAAGCGCAAGCTTTGCCGCGTGCGTGGTTTTACCTGAACCCTGAAGACCGCACAACATAATTACAGTCGGAGGCTTTGACGCAAATTCAATTCGCGCATTTTCACCGCCCATAAGGGTTGTGAGCTCTTCATCAACTATTTTAATGACCATTTGTGCAGGAGTAAGGCTTTCCATTACATCCTGACCGATTGCACGCTCAGTAACTCTAGACGTAAAATCCTTGGCAACCTTGTAATTTACGTCGGCTTCAAGAAGTGCAAGGCGAACCTCACGCATAGCCTCCTTGACGTCGTTCTCTGAAAGCTTACCTTTGTTTCTTAACTTTTTAAATGCATTGCTAAGCTTATCCGAAAGTCCTTCAAATGCCATAGAAACCTCTTTATTCTTTAAGTGAACCTGCCTTCAGCTCAATGCTTTGAGCAAGCCCTCTAATATTTGCGTCCTCCGAACTGTCATAAATACTGCGTGCAAGCTCTGATATTTCATCAAGTCCGCCCTCAAGCTGACCAAAACGTCTGAACAAACCAAGCTTTTCTTCAAACTCAAAAAGCTGCTGTTCACATCTTTTAATGCTGTCACGCACACCCTGTCTGGTAATACCCGTCTGTGCTGCAATCTCGGCAAGTGATAAATCCTCATTGTAGTATAAATCAATAGCCGCTCTGCCCGACGGCTTCAACAGCTCGCCGTAGAAATCAAACAGCAGGGAAACTTCAATATTTTTTTCCACTTTCAGCAGCTCCTTACTGATTGACTGTAAAGATTTTTTCTTTACACTTATGAGATTATATTATATAAACATAATTTTGTCAAGTGTTTTTCGCAAAAAATATCGGGTGCCGAACCCCGGCACCCGCATTGAACAGTCATATTAAAAAATTGTATCAAGCCGTTACTTGATATATATCCCAAAAAGCCGCAAAAGCTCTACGGACAATATTCACTATTGTATCATTAATGCAAAATCACGAGTAAGAGAAGGAAGCCTTCATTCCGCCGGAAGGTTTACCGTTACTAATATAGTTTGTTCCCTTGCCGTTTTGCTGGAGCTGTCTTACAATAACCCAATCTACCGTAGGTGTTGTGCTGCCTGCTGCCTTGACCTCAAAGGTAATCTCAAGCAGAGTACCGCCGCTTGTATAGTCATAACCTGTAGAACCGCTGGAACCGTTGAATTTCACTATTCCGTCCACATTTGGGTTTATCATACCGCCGCCTGAAGCAGGACTTACGAGCTTTGCATAGGTTAACTCAAGATATTTATCGTCATATTTGATAGTTCCTTGGAAATTTTCAATCTTAGTCGGAGTAGTTATGTTCAGCTTGCAGGTCACGGTATCACCGACATGGAACTTGTTGCCGTCAATTGATAAAACATCAGAAGCTGAATTGTTGTTGTCAGAACTTGAGGTATTGGATGAACTTGAAGAATCTGAGTTTTTGGATGAGCTTGAAGAGCTTGACGAATTTGAAGATTTTGATGAACCTGAAGCTGTTGAGGAATCGGAACTCTTCGAATTTGCAGAGGATACTGAATTAGCAGATACCTGACTACCTGAAGATGAACTGTTATCCGACACTGATGATCCGGAATCACTGTCAGATGAATTAGTAACTTCAACAACCTCTGTTCCAATAACATTGCCATCATCGTCCGTTACTGTAACATATTCCGTCATTGGAATAACATCAGTAACAATTTCTGTTTCAGTTATCACCTTGGTTGCACCTGTCTCTGCGCTTTCACTGTTATCTGAACAGCCTGCCATCACGCTTGCCGTAAGAGTTGATACAGCCACCAAAGCAATAAGTACACTGTTGAAAATCAGATTAGAAGTCCTTTTGTTCTTTTTTTGCATTACGCCACTTCCTTTTAAGTATTTATATTTATTGTACCATAAAAAGTTAATAAAATAAAGCAACTCATAATATTTATAAAAAACTATATGTTCAACTCATAATATATAACATGTAATATTAAAATATACAGCAAATAACAGAATATAATATTAAAAAATTTTGTATTAATATTACAAAAATATAATCACACATACGTGTGATTTACTCATGAAATTTTTTTGAAATAGAGGTGATTAACAAACGAAAATTTATTTCAAAGTACCCTATACTGTGATTGTTTTATGTATTTCTACCGTTGTTTTATGCACAACACAAATAAATGAAGAAAATATGTATTTTAGAGTTCTGAAGAATAACTTTGACGTTTTTTAACCGGGAAAGTAACGGGAAAGCATATTATCCAAATTTATATAGGTTATGGAATATTTTACAAAATAATGATTGAATTTAATTGTCAGATAATATATAATATAAAAAAGTAAAAAATATGTTTGCCTAAAACAATAAACTCGGATGGAGAGAATCTATGAGAAAAACCAAAATTGTCTGCACAATCGGGCCTGCATGCAACACAAAAGAAATGCTGCTTAAAATGATTGACGCAGGTATGAATGTAGCCAGAATAAATATGTCGCACGGTAATTATGACGACCTTGAGGTGCTGTTTGATACTCTCAAATCAGCTATCAGGGAAAGCGGAAAAAATGTTGCCATTTTGCTTGATACAAAAGGTCCTGAGGTTAGAGTGGGCACCTTTGCAAAGGGAGAAACAATTCTTAGAAAGGACAAGGAGTTTTCACTTTATAAGGACAGCGTTGACGGAGATGACAACGGAGTAAGTCTTTCATTTCCCAAGCTGGTTGATATCTTTCTGGCAGAAGGAGATTCGGCAAAAGGAAGAGAATTATTGCTTGATGACGGACTTATCTCACTTATTGTCAAAGATGTTACCGATAGCAGAATTATTTGCACAGTTAAAGAAGGCGGTGTTCTCAAAAGCCGCAAAAGCATAAATATTCCTAATTATCACATTAATATGCCTTATGTAAGCGCACAAGACAGAAGAGATATTGAATTCGGTCTGACGCACGGTGCTAACGTTGTTGCCGCTTCATTTGTACGCACTCACGAGGACGTTCGTACTCTGCGAGATTTTATTGACAGCCTGGGATTTGAGTATGTAGAAATTATCGCAAAGATTGAGAATCAGAGCGGTGTTGATGATATGGACGCCATTATGGACTATGCTGACGGAATTATGGTTGCCAGAGGCGATATGGGCGTTGAAATTCCTTTCATAAAACTGCCTGAAATCCAGAAAATGCTCATCAGAAAATGCGTAGCAAGAGGTAAATATGTTATCACCGCTACTCAGATGCTTGAAAGTATGACAAGCTCACCTCGTCCTACACGTGCTGAAATCAGCGATGTAGCCAATGCTGTTTATGACGGAACTAGCGCCGTTATGCTGTCGGCAGAATCCGCTGCGGGTAAATTTCCTGTAGAAAGTGTTATGGCGCTTGACGCAATATGTACAGAGGCTGAGCAAAACGGCGAATTCACGGCACTTCATAAATATATTGAAAAGCACAGAATTGGCGATAAAAACACAATTCGCGGCAGCATATGTAAAGCAGCCAAGGAGATAGCAGATGAAATCGGAGCAAAGGCAATTGTGGTTGAAAGTGCTACAGGCAAGGTAGCAAGGGCAATGGTGCATTTCAGACCTGAGGTTCCCGTTATTGCAGTTGTTACCTCCACACTTGTATGCCGCAAACTGTGCCTTAACTGGGGTGTAACAGCACTTGTCGGCGAGGAAAAACGCACATCTGACGCAATCACAAAACAGGCAATGGACAAGGCGCTCAGCACAGGACTTGTGCAAAAGGGCGACACTGTAGTTGTACTGTCATCAAACAGAACCTATCCGACCTCAAGCACAGATTCACTTAATATTCGTATATTGTAATTATGAAAAATATAATTCTTATTGGTATGCCCGGCTCGGGCAAAAGTACGCTTGGCGTTCTGCTTGCAAAGGCTTTTGGCTATTCATTTGTCGATACTGACCTTATAATCAGCCGTAAAGCAGGTATGTCCCTGCAAGAAATTCTTGACACAAACGGGCTTGAGTATTTTCTTGAGCTTGAAGAAGAAACAGGAAACAGTCTTGATTGTGACTGCACGGTAATTGCCACCGGCGGTTCAATGGTGCTCAGCGAAACAGCCATGGAGAATCTGCAAAAAAGCGGAACTGTACTGTATATTGATGTCCCGCTTGACGAAATCAAACGCAGGGTAACAAACATCAGAACACGCGGTATTGCTTTTCGTAAAGGAGATACGCTTGATGATGTTTTTGCAGAGCGTGTTCCGCTGTATAAAAAATATGCGGACGTTACCGTTAAATTTGAAAATGCTTCTGATATTGAAAGCACAGTTGACAAAATGGTTGAAAAGCTAACATCTAAAAAATAGTATTATTTAAAGGGACACGAGCTTGTTTCGTGTCCCTTTATCTGCAAAAGATATCTTTAATTATATTATCTTCGTATTGAATATATAGCAGACTATCAGTCCTTTTTTATTATAAAATCATCGACTTTATTTATTTCCTTTTTACGTTTATAAAACAAATAGAGTGAAATATAAAAACGCCATAATAGAAGCACAAACGTGCAAATAAACTTTATAGGTAAAACGGCAAATCTAGGCTTACGCATATAATATCTGCGTTCCATAACAACAATGTGCTTATACTTACCACAGCCATCACATAAACTCAAGTTCTCAGAAATAATATATCTTTTAGGTATGTCATTTGCTTTGTTTATCCTGTTCCAACACTCAAAGCAAAATTCTGCCATTGATATCATCCTTCCTTAAAGCACGACACCAACAATCGTTGGTATATTATATATTCTAATTCATTATACTATTTTTGTCAAGAACAATTGTGGGTGATGAATTATGAGAAATATTTTGGCTAAACGCTTGAAAGAATGCCGAAAAGAAAAAGGGCTCACACAATGTCAGGTTGCAATATATTGCGATATTACCGAAAAAACATATCAAAACTATGAATTAATGACTCGGGAACCAAAGCTTGAAATTCTGATAAAAATTGCTGATTTGTTTGATGTTTCATTAGATTATCTTGCAGGAAGAACTGATATTAAAAATCATAGATTATAATTCGGTTCAACATAATTCAGCGTGACAGTTATATCATACGTTAAAAGCAAAATATGTGATTAAAAGCCATTTTTTCGCCCCGCAATTATTTATTGCGGGGCGAATTTTGCAAATATGATTCAAAAACATATAATATTTTAGCTTACGCAAGAGCCTTTTTCAGCTCGTCAATTTTGTCTGTCTTTTCCCACGCAACGTCAAGCTCTTCTCTGCCCATATGTCCATAGGCTGCAAGCGGAAGATATTTTGTTTCTGTAAGTCTAAGCTGTCTGATTATTGAGTTAGGACGGCAGTCAAATATCTTTTCAACAGCATTTGCAAGCTGCTCATTCGAATATTCTGAGGTGCCGAATGTATCAACCATAATCGAAACAGGCTTAGCAACACCTATTGCATACGCAAGCTGTACTTCGCACTTTTTTGCAAGTCCTGCTGCAACAATATTCTTGGCAATATAACGGCTGTAATATGCTGCGCTGCGGTCAACCTTTGTAGGATCCTTGCCGCTGAATGCACCGCCGCCGTGACGTGAAAATCCGCCGTAGGTATCAACGATAATTTTTCTTCCCGTAAGACCGGCGTCGCCAACAGGACCACCTATAACAAATCTGCCTGTAGGGTTCACAAAAATCTTTGTTGCTTCATCAAAAAGCTCCTCAGGAATAATCGGTTTTATAACATATTCAATAATGTCTTTTCTTATCTGCTCAAGAGTTACATCCTCATCATGCTGAGTTGAAATAACTACTGTGTCAATGTGAACAGCAGTATCGTCATCATACTCAACAGTAACCTGTGTTTTACCGTCAGGACGAAGATAGGTGAGTGTGCTGTCCTTGCGCACCTTTGTAAGCTGCTTTGCAAGCTTGTGAGCAAGTGAAATCGGAAGAGGCATAAGCTCGGCAGTCTCGTCGCAGGCATAACCGAACATCATACCCTGATCGCCTGCACCAATCTGATTATCTATATCACTCTCGCCGTCTTTAAGCTCATAGCTCTCGTTGACGCCCATAGCAATATCGGGTGACTGTGCGTCAATGGAGGTAAGCACCGCACAGGTATTGCCGTTAAATCCGCATTCCTGATTATCATAGCCAATATCGTTTATAACCTTTCGTGCTACTCCTGCAATGTCAACATAGCAGTCTGTTGAAATTTCACCCATAACATGAACAACTCCTGTTGTTGCAGTTACCTCACAGGCAACATGAGCGTTTTTATCCTGTTCCAAAATGCTGTCAAGCACAGCGTCAGAAATCTGGTCGCAAACCTTGTCGGGATGTCCCTCGGTTACTGACTCAGATGTAAATAAATGCTTTGCCATTACTAAAACTCCTTTACAAAAAATAAGCACCTTTCAACCGAAAGGTGCAATGTTTACTCATCTCTCGGTAATACCGCAGGATTTGGCACCTTGCAAAAGCAGGTTGCCGGACTTCACAGGGCCTGTCCCCTCCGTCACTCTTGATAAGATTAATATTCATTTTATGTTATTATATAACAATATTTTTAAAAATACAATACCTTTTTTAAATTTGTTTGTATGAAGCACAATTTGCAGATTTTAATTGCAAATATTTGTATATAGTGATAAAATAGCGGTAAATTCTATATAATTGAGGAAAGATAAATATGAATATAATTGTCAGAAAATATTATGAAAATGATATTGAAGAAATGAACAAAATATGGAATGAGGTTGTTGAAGAAGGTATTGCATTTCCTCAGACCGAATGTCTTGATGAAATAAGCGGAAGCAAATTTTTTGCGGAGCAAACCTGCTGCTCGGTTGCAGTAGATACACAAAGCAATAAAATCCTTGGTCTATACATTCTGCACCCCAACAACATCGGCAGATGCGGTCACATTTCCAATGCAAGCTATGCGGTAAGCAGCGCAGCAAGAGGAATGAAAATCGGTGAAAAGCTGGTCAAAGACAGTCTTATTCAGGGAAAAGCGCACGGCTTTAAGGTATTGCAATTCAATGCTGTTGTACGCTCAAACACAGCTGCAAGAAAGCTGTACGAAAAGCTCGGATTTGTTCAGCTTGGCGTTATCCCTCAGGGATTTCTGATGAAGGACGGGCACTATGAGGATATATGCCCGTATTATCATATGCTGTAATCATAACATATATAAAAATAAACGGCACGCACTAAAGGAGAAACAACGATGAATATTGATTTTAAAAATACCAAACCAGAAGTAATACCAAACTTCAAGGGCGGTGAAAAATTCATATCTGCAAAGATGTTCTTTGACGGCAAAAACAGAATTCTGCACGGAGTGCTTGAAAGCGGTGCAACAATCGGTGTGCACACTCACGAAACAAACAGCGAGATTATATACATTCTCAAAGGTAAAGGCAAGGTTCTGTTCGACGACGAATATGAGGAAGTATCAGAAGGTATAGTTCACTACTGTCCAAAGGGACACACTCACAGCCTTATTAACAACAGTGATGATAAGCTTGAATTTTTTGCTGTAGTCCCCGAACAATAATAGTAATATATCGGCTGTATTATAAGTTATAAAAGCTTGTCAAGCAATGCCCTGCAGCCATCATAGATGTCTCTGTAGGCAACCTCAAAATTGTGCGAATACCAAGGGTCTGATACATCCCCTCCCCTATTGGTAAAATCCATCAGCTTGCAAATTTTGTTGTCGGGGTCACTGCCCAGAATTCTATGTATGTTGCGGATGTTCTGACTGTCCATTCCCACAAACAAATCATATTTGTCATAATCGCTCTTTTTTAGCTGAACCGCCCTCTTGCCGTAACAGCTTATGCCGTGCTTTTCAAGCTCTGCCCTTGCAGGCGAATACACGGGATTACCGACTCCGTTCCATATTTCCTCTGAGCTGGTAGCGCTTGACGCAACAAAAAACTTATCAGCTGCATTGCTGCGTTTTATCATATCCTTGAAAATAAACTCTGCCATAGGCGAACGGCATATGTTGCCGTGGCAGACGAACATTATTTTTGTCATAGACTGAACCTCCAAAATCAAAAATAAGTTATTAAGGCAATACCGCACAATTATAGTATGCGAATTGCGCAGTCAGATTTTTCGTCAATTTGTTCAAACAATTTTTAGTCATACTGACATATGGCTGAAAATCGGGGGCAAAGTGACGGAAAATATGCAAGCAAGTCGTGCGCTAAGGGTTTGAACGTTAATTGTGCGGTATTGCCTTAAATATATAATAACATATTTTTCTGTAAGTCACAAATATTTATAAATCGGAGCAATCATCTTACATCTGTTCCTGACGCATTAAAATAAAAAAATTATTATTTGAAATAAACTGCCGTCCGAAAATTCATTATCGGGCGGCAGTTTTATTCAAACATTCTTAATGCAAATGTTCTTTTAATTTTTTATAAAACTCATAGGGCACATTCAGGTTCCCTTTGCCTGTTCCAAGCTTAATATCAGGCTTGTTCTCACCGTGAAAATCGCTTCCGCCGCTTTCAAGCAGCCCATTTTTCTCGGCAAACAGGGTGGCAAGTCTCTCGGTTTCGGAATCATACAGAGAGTATCTTGTCTCAATTCCGACCAAACCGCGAGCCTTGGCTATCGGCAAAAAATCATCAATTCGATTTGCCGTCATATTTAAAAACGGGTGCGCCCATACGGGCAGCGCTCCGATAGATTTAATAAACTCTATTGTCTCCAAAGATGCCAATCTTTTGGGAGGAACATACAGACCGTATTTTGACGACAAAACAGTTCTGAACGCATCCTTCACGGATTTGACATAACCTTTGCTGAATAATTCGGCTGCTATGTTAGCTCTGTTTACGTTTCCGCCGGGCATCTTATCTTTTATCTGCTGATAATCAATATCAAAACCATTATCACACAGCCTTTGAACAAGCTGTATGTTGCTTTCTTCCTTTAGTTTTAGCGGTTCGTTGAGAAAATCTTCAAGTACATCATAGGCGTTCGGACTGACAAACAGGGCGAGGATATGCAGCTCAGTTCCGTTATGCTCCGTTGAAATTTCCACTCCCGGAACAGCTTCAATATCCTTTTCATCTGCCGCAATCATAAATTCCGAAAGCCCTGAAATTGTATTGTGGTCACATAAAGCAACAGCGGCTATTCCCAGCTTTACCGCTTCATCAACAATTTTTGACGGTGTATATGTGCCGTCTGAAAAAACCGAATGAGTATGCAAATCACATTGATTAGTTTTATGAGTCATTTTCTTGTTTCCTTAATTATGATGTTTCAATACTTACGGTATTGCCTTTTTTAATTATATTATATAACATACCGATTGTCCAATACTAAAATTCAAAATTTAATTACATCTGACACAAGCTTAAAACGGCAGGAAACCAAAAACACAATGATCAGATAAAAGCCTGCATATTTCTTTTTATAAAAGCGTCCCTCACTCTTTTTATATTATTTCTGCTTACAGGTATTTTCTGTCCAGTACTCAAAGTAATATCTTTACTATCAATCAGATTTACAGTATCAAGATTAACAATATATCCTGAATGACAACGAATAAATCTTTTGCTGTTCAGCTCTAACTCTATCTGTTTTATCGCTTTTCTTTCAGAATAATCGCCGCTTGAGGTATGTATAATTACATCATTCTTATATTTTTCAAAAAACAGCACATCTGAGGTCTTAATTCTGATTAGTTTTGAAGATTTTTCAATTATCAGAGCATCAATATCCGAGTCACGCTCCATATATCTTTTAATAACAACATCCAAATCATCTTTAAGATTGCTCTTTCTTATAAAACCAAAAGAGTTAGTGCTGTTATATGCTTTAAAAACCAAATATTCCTTGTTTGTAACAAATACTACTTCTGAACTGCTGTTTATCTGCTTTGACACCTTGATACCGTCAATATCGGACATTTCGAGTTCTAAAAACACTATATCATAAATAACGTCACTTGCTAACAACTTGGAGCCGCTGGTATATAAATCAAGCCTATAATTTTGTTCGCCAAAATATGAAGCAAGTATTTTACCGAACAAATTAATAAAGTACAAGTCACTATCACATATAGCTATTGTCAAAACACTCACCGTGCCTTTCAGATAATGGAAGCATCATTCATCTATCCAAACCGTATTCGTTCGTATTTTTATACCATTTTTCGACAGCAAAAGCAATAATTGGGGCACAAAGCGCAAAATTATGTCACAAAATAAAGAATTTAGTAGAATAATTGGGGATTTTTATATTTATTGTTTAAATTTTAAAGCAATAGTGATATAATATAACAAAAATTGAGAAAATTTACAAATATATGTATATATTTCTTTTAAAAACAAGGAGTTAAAATGAAAATAGCTGTTTGCGATGATAACAGGGATATACTTGTATTTTTAAAATCATCTCTTCATAATTCGTTCTTACACTACACCGCAGATTTTAAAATAGTCTGTTTCAGCTCAGGAAAAGAATTGCTAAAAGCCAACAAAAGGGAAAATTTTGATATTGTATTTCTTGATATTGATATGCCCGAAATTTCGGGATTCAATGTCGCAAAAGCTCTGAGAAAAGAACTATCAAAATGTTATATTGTATTTATTACATCACATTCAGAGTTGGTATATGACAGCTTTGATTTTCAGCCTTTTGACTTTATAAGAAAAGATATAAACGGGTCGCTGGAAAAGAGCTTGTCTCATACTGTGCGAAAGCTTATGTTCCATATTAAGCAGAATGAGATGATAGTGCTGGAGGATTCATATTCCAGAAAGCATAAT
>CAYQXN010000037.1:0-16651 GCA_964421585.1 uncultured Ruminococcus sp.
TCTATATATTACCGCACCATACATATAATCGGCAATTCAAATATAAATTGAAACACCTAACTAACTAATAATAATATGTAATTGCCAAAAATACTTTTATTACCCGAATTTCCGTTATCACATATATATTATTTTATTGTTTTATTGTTAAAAATAAAATCGTTTAAATATTATAAATCATAAAGTAGAAATCAAAATTTACAATTATAACAAACGAAAAAATTAACAATAAAATTTCAAGGATGTTTAAAAGGACAATGCCGGAATTAATCAGCATTGTCCTTAAAATATAAAGCTATTTTTTATAATCAGATGTATGCAGAATTTTTTCCGCCTGCTCAACCTGTTCCTGCGTAGGAACCTTTGCATCATTTAACGGATAGTCAATGCCCATACTTACCCACTTTGAAAGCCCTAAAGTATGGTAAGGCAGTACCTCAACACGCTCAACTGTTTTGAGCGAGGAAATAAACTCGTGCATATTTTCAAGGTCATCAATACCATCAGTAAGATTAGGTACAAGCACGTGTCTTATCCACATTGCCTTGCCGTTATCAGACAGCCATCTTGCCATTGCAATAATATTTGTGTTTGACTTGCCTGTGAGAGCCTTGTGCGCCTCCTCGTCCATTTCCTTCATATCAAGAATGACAAGGTCAGTAACCTCCATCAATGCTTTAAAGCCTTCAAGCCATTCCGGTCTGTCTGAAAAAGGCTGACCTGCTGTATCAATCGCAGTATGCACTCCATTGTCTTTAGCAAGCCTGAACAGCTCTGTTACAAACTCCATTTGTAACAATGGCTCACCGCCGCTGACAGTAATGCCTCCGTCTTTGCCCCAATATTTTTTATACCGTGACACACGCCGCCATAGGCTTTCGGCATCCCATTCTTCACCGCCGGAATTCCATGTTTCAGGATTATGACAATATTTACAACGCATAGCGCAACCCTGCAAAAATACCACAAAACGCACACCCGGTCCGTCAACAAGACCAAAGCTCTCAAGTGAATGGACAAAACCCATTATACTTGTGTTATCACCCATAATTACATTGAAGCGTGGCAGGTACGAGAGATAACATCAAGCTGCTGCTCACGTGTGAGGTCGATAAACTTAACTGCATAGCCTGATACACGAATTGTAAAGTTAGCATACTCTTCCTTCTCAGGATGCTCCATAGCGTCAATAAGCTTCTCGGTACCAAATACATTTACATTGAGGTGGTGAGCGCCTTGGTCAAAGTAACCATCAAGAACCTGAACAAGATTGTCAATTCTTTCTTCATCATTGTGACCGATAGCGTCAGGATTAATTGTCTGTGTATTTGAAATACCGTCAAGAGCCCAATGGTATGGAAGCTTTGCAACAGAGTTGAGTGAGGCAAGAAGTCCGCTCTTTTCTGCACCGTATGCAGGGTTTGCACCCGGAGATAACGGCTCGCCGTCCTTTCTGCCGTCAGGCATTGCGCCCGTTGCCTTGCCGTAAACAACATTTGATGTAATGGTAAGAATTGATGTTGTAGGCTCTGAATTACGATATGTGTGATGCTTCTTAATCATATCAAGGAATGTCTTAAGCAGCCAGATAGCAATTTCATCTGCTCTGTCATCGTCGTTACCATAGCGTGGGAAATCACCTGTTGTTTCGTAGTCAACAGCGATACCTGTTTCATCTCTGATAACCTTAACCTTAGCATATTTGATAGCGCTCAAAGAGTCAACAACATGTGAGAAGCCTGCAATACCTGTTGCAAATGTTCTTCTTACATCTGTATCGATAAGCGCCATTTCAGCAGCCTCATAGAAGTACTTGTCGTGCATATACTGAATCAGGTTAAGTGTATTTACATAAAGACCTGCAAGCCAATCCATCATCTTTGTGAATGCAGGGATTACCTCATCATAATCAAGATATTCAGAAGTGATTGGACGATAAGCAGGACCGCACTGCTCACGAGTTTTAAGGTCAACACCGCCGTTAATTGAATAGAGCAGGCACTTTGCAAGGTTAGCTCTTGCACCGAAGAACTGCATCTCTTTACCTGTCTGTGTTGCAGACACACAGCAGCAGATTGAATAGTCGTCGCCCCAAACAGGCTTCATAACATCATCATTTTCATACTGAACAGAGCTTGTAGTAATAGAAATTTTTGAAGCATACTTCTTGAAGTTTTCAGGCAAAGCTGAAGAATAAAGAATTGTGAGGTTTGGCTCCGGTGAAGGTCCCATATTCTCAAGTGTATGAAGAAAACGGAAGTCATTCTTTGTTACCATTGATCTGCCGTCCATACCGATACCTGCAACCTCAAGTGTTGCCCATACAGGGTCGCCTGAGAAAAGCTGGTTGTATGAAGGAATACGTGCAAACTTAACCATTCTGCACTTCATAACAAAGTGGTCAATAAGCTCCTGAGCCTCAATCTCTGTAATTGTGCCGTTGTCAAGATCTCTCTGAATATAGATGTCAAGGAAGGTTGACACACGGCCAACGCTCATTGCGGCGCCGTTCTGCGTCTTGATAGCAGCAAGATAACCAAAGTATAGCCACTGAACAGCCTCTTTGGCATTTGAAGCAGGCTCAGAAATATCATATCCGTACATCTTTGCCATTTCCTTCATAGCATTAAGTGCACGAATCTGCTTTGTAATCTCTTCGCGAAGACGGATAATATCATCAGTCATTGTGCCGTCGCCGCAGTTATTGAAATCCTTCTTCTTCTCAGCAATAAGGAAATCAATACCATAAAGTGCAACACGGCGGTAGTCACCGACAATTCTTCCTCTGCCGTATGTGTCAGGAAGACCTGTGATAATATGATTATGACGAACTGACTTCATCTCAGGTGTGTATGCGTCAAATACGCCCTGATTATGAGTTGTTACATATTCACTGAAAATCTTATGAAGCTCAGGGTCGGGTTGATAACCATATGTTGTACAAGCCTGCTCTGCCATCTTAATTCCGCCAAACGGCATAAACGCACGCTTTAACGGCTTATCTGTCTGAAGACCTACAACCTTTTCAAGCTCCTTATCATCTTCGCTTATATAGCCGGGCTTATGAGAAGTAATTGTAGAAACAATGCTTGTATCCATATCAAGGACGCCGCCCTTAGCTCTCTCTTCCTTCTGAAGCTTCTGAAGAATTCCCCAAAGCTTATCTGTTGCTTCTGTGGGTCCCTCAAGGAATGACGCATCGCCGTCGTACGGACGATAGTTCTTTTGAATAAAGTCACGAGTATTAACTTCTCTTTTCCAAATAGAACCCTCAAAACCTTTCCACTGAATAAAGTCAGTCATAAAAATCCCCTTTCATTAAACATAAAATTACAAAATCCAATAACCAAAATTGGTTTATGGAAACAACACACAAAAGTTTCGTCAAATCAAACAATATTCTTCAACGAATTATGTTATTTTGCTACAAGTTAGCGATAGCTAACTCTGATTTCCAAAAAACTTCACAAATCTTAAATGGCACTCGTCCTTTTTTAAACCTTTGAAGCAGTTATATTATAGCATACTGTTCTTTGCAGTTCAAGTGTTTTTATAATTTTTTGAGGGTAAATTAAGGTAAAATGAGAAATTTTATTTTTCTATATTGGAATGATAATCACTCTGTTTTGATGATATACTTAAATCGCATAGATTTGTACAGAGAGGTTAGTAATATGAAAATTTATCTTGCCGGTCCGTTTTTTAATGATAAAGAGCTTGAAATTGTACAATGCGCCGAAGAAATTCTTATGTCGCGCGGCTTTGATGTGTTCAGTCCGCGGCTTCATGAGGTTCGCACAGAGGAAAACACTCAGCAAAGCCTATGGTCACAACAAACCTTTAACAATGACCGAACAGCAATTGACCTTGCAGATGTTGTAGTTATGCTTTACTACGGCGGCTACAGTGACAGCGGAACTGCGTGGGAATGCGGATATGCTTTTGGAACAGGAAAGCCTGTTGTAGTTGTACATCTGGGATATAATTCAAACCTGATGATTCATGAGGGCAGTCAAAGCAACATAACCCTTAAAGAGCTTGCCGACTATGACTTTGAGACTATGCCTGCAAAGCCATACAAAGGCAAAATGTTCTGATATACATCATAAGCTCCGACTAAACATTGTTTCAAAGTGTTTAGTCGGAGCATTATTTTTATCAGGTTGTTTTCTATGTTATGATTTATAAAAAGCAATATTTTTTATCAGAAGGTGGTATTACAGGCACATTTCAAATATTTTCTCAATATCAGACTGTCTAAGAGGCTTAAAGCCCTGCAAAACGTCACCGTTACAAGCTTTTTTAGCCATAATCGGAAAATCCTCTTTTTTGATTCCTACTTGAGTAAAGGTGCTGTTCAATCCAAGTGTTTTAAAGAAAAAGTCACTTAAAAGCTCAATGCTTTTTTGGGCGACGCTCATCTCATCAAGCGCTGAATCAATTCCGAATACATTGACGCCGAACTGATAATACTTTGATTTTGTATTTTCATCAAGGCAATATGCCATCCACCTGGGGGTAAGGATTGCAAGCCCAAGACCGTGAGTAATATCATAAACAGCTGACAGCTCATGCTCCATAGGGTGACAGCTCCACTCCTGTTGTTTGCCGCCGTCAACAAAACCGTTAATCGCCCATGATGAAGTCCACATAAGATTTGCTCTTGCTTCATAATTATCAGGCTCTTTCATAGCAATAGGGGCATATTTGATTATGGTTTTCATCATTCCCTCCATAAAGCAGTCAAGCATATATAAATCCTTATCCATATTAAAATAGACTTCCATAATATGACTCATCATATCAGCCGCACCGCAGGCTGTCTGATACGGACTTACAGTGTAGGTTAATGTAGGGTCAAGGAACGAAACCTTTGGGAGAAGCGGAGGTTCCATTCTTCCGATTTTATCTTTAGTGTCAGGATTGCTTATAACACCTCCGCAGTCCATTTCCGAGCCTGTTGCAGACAGCGTTAGAATTGTTAATACGGGAAGAGCATTTTCTACAGGAGACCATTTGCTGAAGAAATCCCACGGGTCGTGGTCAACGCAGGCTCCCGCCGCCATCCATTTGGTTGCGTCAAGGGTTGAACCTCCGCCAACTGCAAGAAGCACGTCAATGTTTTCCTTTTTACAAATTTCTGCACCTTCACGAACGGAATCAATTCTCGGATTAGGGGCAATACCCGAAAGCTCAAAAAATTCGAGTCCTGCCTTTTTAATTTCTGCAACCACAGAATCATAAAGTCCCGTTTTCTTAATTGAGCCTCCGCCATAGGTAAGCAGAACCCTTTTACCGTACTTGGAAAGCTCTTCGCCAAGATGATCTAACTGATTTTCACCAAAATAAACCTTAACCGGAATATCATAAATAAAACTATTCATTGCTGCCAGCTCCTTAAAATTAATTGCTATATTCTATTATATAATTTATATAGCGCTTTTTCAATAAATTTATAAACAAGAGACACTCCGTTTGAAGTGTCTCTTGTAAATTTTGGGAAATATAAAATATGAATTAATCAATATTTTAAATCATATTATAAAATTCGTAAAAAATTAATACTTTCCCCTATCAACATATTTTGTATGTAAAAGCTTATGAGCTCTCGGTTTGCCCGGAGAGTCAAAAAACTCATCATACACCCTCTTAATAACAGGACTATCGTGACTCTTTCGAATTTTATCTGCCTTATCATAATCATAAAGAGCTTTCGAGCGAATGGCTTTCAGGTCAACATAGTTACGAACACTGTCGCTTTGAACGGGCTGTCCGCCTCCGTTGATACAACCGCCCGGACAAGCCATAACCTCTATCATCTGATAGTCTGCTCCACCGCTCTTGATTTCTTCAAGAAGCTTTTTAGCATTGCCAAGACCTGAGGTAACCGCCACTTTGATTTTTACCCCTGCAACCTCATAAGCAGCCTCACGGATTTCTTCGGGACCGCGCACCTCCTTAAATTCAATCTTCTTAAACCTGCCGTCAAGCATAACTGCGGCTGTTCTTAAGGCTGCTTCAAGCACACCGCCTGTAACGCCAAAGATTGCACCTGCACCCGAAGCAGTTCTGAACGGCTCGTCAAATTCTTCGTCGTCCATATCATCAAAACGTATGCCTGCACCCTTAATCATCTTTGCAAGCTCTCTTGTTGTGAGCGCTACATCAACATCATCAAAATCAAAGGTACGCAGCTCTTCTCTTGTGGCCTCAAACTTTTTTGCAGTACAAGGAATTACACTGACTACAAACATATTCTTGGAATCAATATTATACTTCTGAGCATAATAGCTCTTGAGCACGGCTCCAAACATAGCCTGAGGCGACTTGCAGGTAGAAAGATTAGGGATAAACTCCGGATAATAATGCTCCACAAACTTTACCCAACCCGGACAGCATGAAGTAAACATCGGAAGCGTTTCCTTTCTTTGAATTCTCTCAACAAGCTCATTAGCCTCCTCAAGAATTGTCAGGTCGGCTGTAAAATCCATATTAAACACATTATCTGCACCCAACCTGCGTATTGCAGCAACCATTTTACCCTCAACATTTGTGCCTATAGGCATACCAAAGCTTTCGCCAAGAGTTGCTCTGATTGACGGTGCAGTATAGAAAATAACCTTTTTATCAGGATTTGAAATAGCCTCCCAAACCTCTTCAATCTGGCTCTTCTCATTAAGCGCACCGACAGGGCAGCTTACAATACACTGACCGCAGCCAACGCACGGAGATTCGCCCAGACCTTTTTCAAAGGCGCAGCCAACGTGAACCTTAAAACCTCTCCTTATAGGGCCGATTACAGAAACTGCCTGTTTCTTGCAGGCTGCAACACATCTCATACACTGAATACATTTGTTGTTATCACGGACAATGTACGGAGATTTATCATCAATTGCATATATAGGCTCCTCAGCCCTAAATCTGTCTTCGTCAACTCCGTAGTCAAAAGCAAGCTTCTGCAACTCGCAGTTGTTGCCTCTTACGCAGGAAAGACATTTTTTGTGGTGCGTCGAAAGAATAAGCTCTATTGTAGTCTTTCTTGACGCCCTTACCTTTGGCGTGTTGGTGAATACCTCCATACCTTCTTCGGCAGGATAAACACAGGACGCAATAAGACCCCTTCTGTTTTTGACCTCAACAACGCATACACGACAAGCGCCGATACAGTTTACATCTTTTAAATAACACAAAGACGGTATTTCAATTTTTGCTGTCTTTGCAGCCTGAAGTATCGTATATCCCTTGGGAACTTCCACAGGAATACCGTTAACTTTTAATTTTACTGTTTCCATTTCTGTTCCCTCCCTATTTTGTATTGATTGCGCCGAACTTACAGTTCTTCATGCACAATCCGCACTTAATACATTTATCCCGATCAATAATATGCGGCTTTTTAACAGTTCCGCTGATAGCGCCAACAGGGCAGTTTCTTGCACACAATGTGCAGCCCTTACATTTTGCAGGAATAATTTCATAGCGCATAAGTGCCTTGCATACTCCTGAAGGACAGGTTTTATCTTTGATATGCGCAATATACTCATCCTTAAAATAATTCATTGTTGACAGGACAGGATTGGGAGCAGTCTGACCCAGGGCGCAAAGCGAGGAGGTTGTCATATGCTTGGCAAGCTCTTCAATCTTTTCCAAGTCCTCCATTTCGCCCTTGCCTGAGGTGATTTTCTCCAAAAATTGCAAAAGTCTTCTTGTGCCGACTCTGCAAGGAGTACATTTGCCGCAGCTTTCATCGACAGTAAATTCCAGATAGAATTTTGCAATGTCAACCATACAGGTATCTTCATCAAGTATAATCATACCGCCCGAACCCATCATTGAGCCCAGAGCAATAAGGTTATCATAATCTATAGGGGTATCAATATGTAAAGCAGGAATACATCCGCCTGACGGACCGCCCGTCTGAGCAGCCTTGAACTTTTTGCCGTTCGGAATACCGCCTCCGATTTCTTCTACAATTTCACGCAGAGTTGTACCCATTGGAATTTCAACAAGACCAACGTTTGTAATTTTTCCGCCTAAAGCAAACACCTTTGTACCTTTGCTGGTTGCAGTGCCCATAGAAGCAAACCAATCTGCGCCTCTTAAAATAATCTGGGGAATATTAGCATAGGTTTCAACGTTATTCAAAACTGTAGGCTTTCCAAACAGGCCCTTGACTGCCGGGAACGGCGGTCTCGGACGCGGCTCGCCTCTGTTGCCTTCGATTGATGTCATAAGCGCGGTTTCCTCACCGCAGACAAAAGCACCTGCACCAAGACGTATTTCAATATCAAAATCAAAACCTGAGTCAAGAATATTTTCGCCTAAGAATCCATACTCTCTTGCTTGATCAATTGCAATCTGCAAACGCTCAACAGCAATAGGATACTCCGCACGAATATACACAAAACCCTTATGTGCCCCTATAGTGTAGCCTGCAATAGTCATAGCCTCTATAATGCACTGAGGGTCGCCCTCAAGGATTGAACGGTCCATAAATGCACCGGGATCACCTTCATCAGCATTACAGCAAACGTATTTTTCATCACCCGCACTTGCTTTGGCAAACGACCACTTTCTTCCTGTGGGGAAACCGCCGCCGCCTCTGCCTCGGAGTCCTGATTCCAGCAAAGCATTGATAACATCATCAGGCGTCATCGTGCCAAGCACCTTTGCAAGAGCCTGATAGCCGTCAAGCGCAATATATTCTTCAATCTGCTCAGGGTCAATTACACCGCAGTTTCTGAGTGCAACTCTGAGCTGTTTTTTGTAAAATTTTGTTTCGGACAGCGAAATTATTGAACCGTCCTCGTGCACTGTTTCCGCATAGAGAAGCTCTTTTACAATTTTGCCTTCTTTAAGATGCTCCTTAACAATTCTCTCCACTCCCTCAGGGGTAGCCTGAGAATAAAACGCACCCTCAGGATATACAATCATAATCGGACCTAAGGCACATAATCCGAAACAGCCTGTACGTACCACAAGAATCTCTTTATCCAAGCCGTTTTCCTTGAGTGATTTCTCAAGAGCCGCAATAACCTTTTTGCTTCCTGAAGAAGTACAACCTGTACCTCCGCAAACAAGCACCTGCTTGCGGTAACCTGTTTTCTTGGCAAGCTTTTCGCCTTGCTCGGCAACAAGCTTACGAACCATTACAAGCTCTTCTTTTTCTTTTTTAACTCTATTCAATTCTTCAAGCGTCATTACTTGCTTCCCCCCTTCTTATTCATATATTTGTCAAGAATGGGGTCAATCTGTTCAACGGTCATTTTTCCGTAAACATCATCGTCAACCATCATTACGGGCGCAAGTCCGCAAGCGCCTACGCAACGGCATGAATCAATTGAAAACAAACCGTCGGAAGTACACTCGCCGCTTTTAATTCCCAACTTATCCTCAAGCGCCTGTAAAATCTTATCGGCGCCCTTTACGTAGCAGGCAGTTCCAAGGCATATGCTTATTCTGTGTTCGCCCTTTGGTGTAAGACTAAACTGAGAATAAAAGGTCGCAACACCATATACCTCGCTAAGTGAGATTGACAAACCGTCTGCAACCATCTGCTGAACCTCAATTGGCAGATAGCCGTAAATTCCCTGCGCTTCCTGAAGCACGGGCAGAAGCGCACCCGGCATACCCTTATGCGTTTCAATCACGTTTTTAAGCTGACGCTCCTGAGCAATTGTCCCTTTGAAAGTATTAAGGGATGATTTCGTCATCTATAATTCCTCCTTTGCCGAAAATAATATTGCCCGAATTCTCAAGCAAATAATTCCTAGCTTATCTATTATACAATATCTGCAAAAAAATAACAAGTTATAATGCAATTTTATTTGATATTTTTACTTAAAGTTTACTTTTCTACAAAATATTTTTAAGAAATTTATATTTAATGTGATATACCATCATTCTACTCTTTAAAAATCAAAACCATCCGCAAACAGGTTAAACGCACTATAATAAGCGCTTATTAAAATCCATAAGCTGTTCTTAATTGTTTTTGTTACCTACGGTAAACCTTTTACTAAAGCCTTTTCATCCCCGGTTCAATCGGGATTTCTTTCCACATACTAAAGGATACCAACAAAAAAACGATCACTGATAAAATAACCGCTTTAAATCCCTTTAATATATGTTACAACCTCTCTTAAGCATCAACCGTACAAAAAATAATTATGCTACAGATACACCAAAGCCGACCTGATTACAAGTCGGCTTTGGTTGCATTATTATATTATTCAGCAAAAGTATAAGTATTCAAAAACTCAGTCCTGCTTTGCGCCCTGAGATTTGAGAATATTCTTATGTGTTTTTCTGATTTCTTCAAGCTGAGTTGAAATTCCCTCTTCTGTACGCTTGATTATGCTGTCAACATACACATTTGCAGCCTTGCGGATTTCCGCTGACTTCTGCTTTGCATCATCAACAATCTCTTTAGCTTTTGCCTGAGCCTCACGAACAATCTCATTCTGGTTAAGCATAGCTTTCTTGCGCTCCTCAGCGGCTCTGATAATATTCTCAGACTCACGGTTTGCTTCTGCAAGAATCTGCTTTCTGTCTGCAACAATGTTCTTTGCCTGACGAACCTCGGCAGGCATAGCGTCTTGAATCTGGTCAAGAATATCATAAATTTCATCGCTGCTCACCATAACCTTGCCGTTTGAGAAAGGCACAGCCTTTGCATCATTAACCAAATCCTGAAGCTGAAGGACTAAATCATCAACTTTCATTTTTTCCACTCCTTATATTTCCTAAAAATTATTTTTTGAGCCGCTTAACAATTCTGTCGTGAATACATTCGGGTACAAAATTGCTTATATCTCCGCCCATAGACGCAACCTCGCGCACCATACTTGAGCTTAGATACATTGAATCAGCATCAGCAGTAAGAAATATTGTTTCAAGCTGCTGATTAAGCTTTTTGTTTGTAATTGCCATCTGAAATTCATACTCAAAATCAGATACAGCCCTCAGCCCCCTGACGACTGCGTCTATACCGTGCTGTCTGCAATATTCGGCAAGCAAGCCTTCAAAGCTTACAATCTCAACATTGCTCAAATCAGCTGTTGTTTCACGCAAAAACTGCATTCTCTCCTCAATTGAAAAGCTCGGCAGCTTTGCAGAATTCACAAGCACTCCGACAATAACACGGTCAAACATTCTGGCTGCACGTTTGATTACATCAAGATGACCAAATGTAACCGGGTCAAAGCTGCCCGGACAGATTACTGTCTTGTTCATTATAAAAAATCCTTATGTCTGAATGTACTTATTCTTATTTTACCATAACGATATTGTCTGTCAAGTACAAAATTCCCGTAATTCTGCGAAATTTCTTCATCAAGCGGGTTTTCTGCTATAACAATTCCCGTATCACGCATTGTTTCCGCAACAAGCTCAAGCGCGTCCTGCAACATTCCCGTTCTGTATGGAGGGTCAAGGAAAGCAATATCAAATTCCTGAGAATTCATTGCAAGAAAACTACGATAATCCATTTGCAGCGTTTTTGACTGTAGCTCAAATCTCGTTGCAGCGAGATTATGCTTAACCGTTGCAATTGACTTTTTGGAGCTGTCAACAAAGTAAGCTTCCTTAGCTCCTCTGCTGATAGCCTCAATTCCCATCTGACCTGAGCCTGCAAAAAGGTCAAGAAACGTCCTGCCTTCCGTCTCAAACTGGATTATGGAAAATACGGCTTCCTTAATTCTGTCAGTAGTCGGGCGAACATCTTCACCTTCAAGAGTTTCAAGACGTCTGCCCCTTGCCGTTCCTGTAATAACTCGCATAGCAACTTCCTTTTGCAGAGAAAAACACTTCTGCATATTAGTTTCTTTTGTTAGTATAACACATAATTATTGATTTTACAACAATCTTTTTTAACGTACATACAAGACACCGACCAAATCATAGCAAGTGTGGCAAATGATTATAAAATCCCGAACACATATGAATACTTCATTATAGTGCAAATCTTATAAATATTCGGTTTACTCATAAACTATAAACCAAGTCAAAGAACTCGGACACAAATAATCATATTTATAATAATATTGCAGATGTAACAGATTATTCCTTATCATCATTTTTCGGATGAAAATGTCTATAAACAGCAAGCGCCGACTCCTTTGTCATTCTAGGAGCGCCCTCAAGCTCAGTCAAATCTGCCTTAGAAATATTGTCAATTGTTCTGAAGTATTTCAGCAGGTTCTTTGCTCTTACCTCACCTATTCCTTCAATTGAAGTAAGCGAGCTTTTAAAAGTATTTTTGCTTCGCCTGCTGTGGTGATACCCGATTGCAAATCTGTGCACCTCGTCCTGAATTCTTGTTATAAAGGCGAATAAAGCTCGCTTTGAGCTTATGGCAATTTCACCGCCGTCACCGGTGATTGCCCTTGTGCGGTGCTTATCGTCCTTGACCATACCGAACAACGGCACATTAATATTCATTCTTTCAAATACAGCTTTTACCGCGGCCACCTGTCCCTTGCCGCCGTCAAGCAAAATCAAATCGGGAAGTCTGCCAAAGCCCTCTTCGCTGTCATCAGCCTTATAATATTCCTCAAATCTGCGGGTGAGGACCTCAGCCATTGACGCATAGTCATCTTGCCCGTCAAAGCCTTTTATCTTGAATTTTCTGTATGCCGACTTCAGCGGTTTGCCGTTTTTATAAACCACCATTCCTGCAACATTTTCTGTTCCTGCCAGATTTGAAATATCGTAAGACTCAATATATTCAGGTAGTTTTTCAAGCGCAAGAGCTTCTTTGAGCTCCTCCAGAACGCTGTATTCACGAACCGTCGCGTCCTTTTTCTGGGCAAGCGTCTCAGCGGCATTTGAACGGCACATAGCAATAAGCTGCGCCTGTTCTCCGCGCTGAGGAACTGTTATATTCACCTTGCTGCCGCGCTTTTGACTAAGCCATTCTCCTATTGCCTCAATACCGTCAAAACTCTTATCAATTGCAAGATTTTTGGGCACGTCGTTGCGAATGGTATAGTATCTGAGTATAAATTCCTCATTTTCACACTCAGGCTCTCCGCTGTCAAAAACAAAGCTCTCCCTGTCAAACAACCTGCCGCCCTCAAAACGGAATACCTGAAAACAGGTTTTTCCTCCGTCGGAAAAGCTGCCGATTACATCCTGGTCAAGAACCTTGTTTGCAACAACCTTTTGCTTGTCGCCCATTTTTTTGACAGCTGTTATCTTGTCACGAATTCGTGCTGCACGTTCAAATTCAAGATTTTCGGCAGCCTCCTCCATTTGTGCAGTAAGCTGATTAATTGAATTTGAGGAGCCGCCGCGCAAAAAATCAAGCGCCTGAGATACGCTCTCCTGATAATCCTTTAGCTTTACTCGTCCGGTACAGGGAGCCATACATTGCTTTATATGATAATTCAAACATGGACGCCCCTTACGGAAGTCATGGGGAAACTTTTTGCTGCAAGTTGGAAGCATAAAAATCTTGTTAGCCTCCTCAACTGCATTTTTGACATAATAGCTGCTCATATACGGACCTATATACTCTGCACCGTCATCTCTTTTTTGCAGTGCGTACGAAAGCTTTTTCCAGTCGCCGTCGCTTACCTTGATGTAACAATATCCCTTGTCATCCTTTAGAAGAATATTATATTTGGGCGTGTGCTGTTTGATAAGACTGCATTCAAGCACAAGCGCTTCAAATTCGCTGTCGGTAATGATATACTCAAAATCATCAACGTTATCCACCATTCGGCGTACCTTTTCTGCGTGGTTATTCTGAGAGCCGAAATACTGACTCACCCTGTTTTTCAGCGTCTTTGCCTTGCCGATGTAGATTATATCTCCGCTCCTGTCGTGCATAATATATACACCCGGCAAAAGCGGCAAAGACATAGCCTTTTTACGAAGCTCAGATATTTTTTGATTCAAACAATCACCTCTTTATTCTAAAATAACAAAACGCCCAACCGATATAGCTTCTTAAACCATACTGCGTTATTTTTTCTTGAAGTACACCGGTATTACTTCAAAATGCCTTTTTCTGACGAAAATATTTCTCACCATTTGTACATTTCTCTATTTTATAATCACGCCTATTCAATAAAACAAAAACGGGCGGATAAATCCGCCCAATTCAAATATATTTCTATTAAAGAATTATTCTGAGAATCCTGACTCTACAAGAGCAACAAGTCCCTCAACTGCTTCGTTCTCATCTGAACCGTCAGCAATAATCTTAATTGTTGTACCGCCTATAATACCGAGTGACAAAACACCAAGAAGACTTTTTGCGTTAACGCTGCGCTCCTCTTTTTCGACTAAAATGGTAGATTTATACTCATTAGCCTTCTGAATAAAAAATGTAGCCGGACGAGCGTGCAAGCCTGCTTTGTTCTGAACTAATACTTCCTTTACATACATATCGAAAACCCTCTCTGACATAAAATTAACCATTTTTAGAAGTGCCGAATGATTATTCAGCAACGCCTTTATAGCCTGTATAGCTTGTTAATATGTATTATAATATTTTTTTCAGAGAAGGTCAATAAATTAAATCATTTTCGTTTGAAATTTCACTTGAGGCGAAATTTTCCACCTCTTTATTGTGCAATTTTACAAATCGACCTAAATTCAGATATTTTATTTGTCAAAGTCATCACCATACAGGGGCAGATTGCGTGTACATTTTGACTAATTTATTAGTAATGCTGTTAGTATTGCCGAATAATCAGAATTTATTCAAACAAATGGTATCTGTGCATTACAAGCACATGTAATCATTCCTTGCTTTCAAGCAAATCAGGACGCTTTGCCCTTGTAATCTCAAGGCTCTTTTCTTTGCGCCATTTGTCAACATTGGCGTGATGACCGCTGAGAAGCACCTCAGGCACTTCAATACCTCGCCACTGCGACGGCTTGGTGTACTGCGGATATTCAAGCAGTCCGTTAAAATGGCTTTCCTCGGTAAAGCACTCATTATTTGAAAGCACACCGGGAACCATTCTGCACAAAGCGTCTGCAAACACCATTGCAGGCAGCTCTCCGCCCGTTAGCACATAGTCTCCTATTGAAATTTCTTCGTCAATGAATTCATCAAGCAATCGCTGGTCAACGCCTTCATAATGACCGCAGAGAATACAGATGTTTTCTGTTTCCCTCGCAAGCTCTCTCAGCCTGTCCTGATTAAGAGTTTTTCCCTGCGGAGACATATATACAAAATACGGTCTTGAACCAACCTGCCTGCATATATCCTCAAAGCACAGCGCAATAGGCTCAGCCTTCATCAGCATACCCATTCCTCCGCCGTATGGAGTATCATCAACTCTTCTATGCTTGTCAAAAGCATAATCACGCAGTTGATGACACACAATCTCCACCACTCCGCTCTTTTGCGCCCTGCCGATTATACTCTCATTCATCACAGGCTCAAACATCTCAGGAAACAGCGTTATTATATCAATTCTCATCATCGAAAATTCCTTTCATCGGACGGATAAGAACATATCCGTCATCAATATTGGTTTCAATGATAACCTCATCAATCACGGGAGCAAGATATTTTTTACCTTCGCTGTCTGTTATCTCATACACATCGTTCGCTCCTGTATAGATTACATCGGATAATTTTCCGTAAACAGCTTTGCTGTCTGCATCACGCACCTCAAGACCGATTAAGTCCTGAACAAAGTTAACACCCTCCTCAAGCTCAACATCGTCACGGTTAATATATACGATTTTTCCCCTGAGTTTCTCGGCGTCTTCAATTGTATCAATACCTTTGATTTTTGCCAGAGTAATGTTCTTGTGAGGACGTGACTTTACCTCCGCAAACGTTTTGCCGTCAGCGTCAAGATATAGCTTTCGAAAACAACACAAAAATTCGGGTGAATCACACCACGGGTCAATTCTGACCTCACCTTTTATGCCGTGCGTACCTACTATTTTTCCTGTTTCAAGAAATTGTTTTTTCATTTTTACCTCAAATTTTCTATATTGATATGTCTATCGGTGCAATTGCCGGGATAAAATTGCGCACCACACAATACACGGCAAAAACAGATACAATGGCAATCAAAAAGTACTTATTTCTGATTGGCGAGCGATAATCCTTTTTGCCGAACGCTTTCATTACAGGTTCAATATACAATATAGCACTGATTATTATTGCAACAATAATTGCCGCATTCTCCCTGAGTGAAAGCAAAATATCACCGTGCAGCAATGCGATAATAGACCTTGTGTTACCACAACCCGGACAATTCAAGCCCGTTGCCCTATGAAAGAAACATTCAGGAAGGGTAACAAAATTTATTACAAACCAAGCCGCTCCAATGCAGACAACGGCAAGAAGAAACGGTAAAATACAGACTATTATCCTTTGTCTCTTTTCACTCTTATTCAAAATACCACCCTGTTAATAAAAATATCCGGCATATCCAAAAAAGATATTTTTTCACAATCCTGCATTAAAATTTCTTGAAATATGCCGGGTATGTCTGCAAAATTTAGCATTGTATTGTAAAAAGTCTCGTTTTTGGACATATTGACACCTTTATGATAAGCCCTAATAACAAAAAGACAACTATAAATCTTTATATTGGCTATTATTATAAAATATGGGCGAACAAACGTCCGCCCCTTTACTTGTTCAAATTTTCTGATTATTGATTAATAATAATAA
>CAYQXN010000038.1:0-15955 GCA_964421585.1 uncultured Ruminococcus sp.
ATTTTTACGACAGATTTTACGACAAACCAAATCAGAATACGCTGATTTATGAAAGGTTATGTGAAACAATGAAACCCATTTGGATTAACGAAGTCAGGGAAAATAAGGGTAAAACAGGGTACACCGTATCCGTCCCGAAAGTCCCGACATGAAAAGCCTGGATAAAAAACGGCTTTTATACTGGTGTTTTGGCGTAATTTTATATTATTTTCACTCCTGGTTTATAACCAATTATTAAAACTTGACAGAGAGCTGCCAAACGGCATATAAAACTGACACACCCCCATTTGTTAGAAATTACGGTATAATTTTTAGCAAATGGGGTCATTTATGGTTTGGAAATAATAGCTTAATTATCTAAATAAAGACTTGCAAAATTTATAATTGTACGGGTTGAAAATTGTAGCTATAAGTGGTACAATGTAATAAGTCTAAAAGCTGAATTAATACATTATTCCATTTGAAAGGATGATATACATATGAAAAGCGGAGTTTTGAAAGACGGCGTTAATGCTGCTCCACAGCGTACACTTTTGCACGCTTTAGGTCTTACTGATGAAGAAATCAAAAAGCCCTTAATCGGTATCGTCAGCTCAAAAAATGATATTGTTCCCGGTCATATGAACATCGACAAGGTCGTTGAGGCTGTTAAGATGGGCGTTGCTCTTGCAGGCGGCGTGCCGATAGTATTCCCTGCAATTGCTGTTTGCGACGGCATTGCTATGGGACACGAGGGTATGAAGTACTCTCTTGTTACACGTGAGCTTATTGCCGACTCAACAGAGGCTATGGCAAAGGCACACGCATTTGACGGTCTTGTTATGGTACCAAACTGTGATAAAAATGTTCCGGGCTTGCTTATGGCTGCTGCAAGACTTAACATTCCGTCAATATTCGTAAGCGGCGGTCCTATGCTTGCAGGTCGTGTTGACGGCAAGAAAATCAGCTATTCAACTGTTTCTGAGGCTGTTTCACGCTACAAGGTCGGTGAAATTGACGAAGAAAAGCTCAGCGAATATGAAAATAATGCCTGTCCTACCTGTGGCTCCTGCTCAGGAATGTTTACTGCAAACTCAATGAACTGCCTTACAGAGGTTATCGGTATGGCTCTTAAGGGCAACGGTACAATTCCCGCTGTATATTCACAGAGACTTCTGCTTGCGAAACATGCCGGTATGAAGATTATGGAGCTTATTGAAAAGGATATTCGTCCGCGTGACATTATGACAGAAAAGGCATTCCAAAATGCGCTTACTGTTGATATGGCTCTTGGCTGTTCAACAAATACAATGCTCCATCTTCCTGCAATTGCTCACGAATGCGGCATTGATTTGCATCTTGATATTGCAAACGGCATTTCGGCTAAAACTCCTAACCTTTGTCATCTTGCTCCGGCAGGCGAGCACTTCATTGAGGAGCTCAACGAGGCGGGCGGAATTTATGCTGTTATACACGAGCTTACAAAGCTTGATTTAATTAATACAGATCTTCTTACCTGCACAGGTAAGACTGTCGCAGAGAATATTGAAGGTTGCGAAATTAAGAATACCGACATTATCAGACCAATTTCAAATCCATATAGCAAAACAGGCGGCATTGCCGTACTCAAAGGTAATCTTGCTCCCGACGGCTGCGTAGTCAAGAGGAGCGCTGTAGCCGAGGAAATGATGCACCATAAGGGTAACGCAAGAGTTTTTGACTGCGAAGAGGATGCTCTGCATGCAATCTATGACGGCAAAATTAACGCGGGCGATGTTGTTGTTATCCGCTATGAAGGTCCTAAAGGCGGTCCCGGTATGAGAGAAATGCTCAATCCTACCTCTGCTATTATGGGAAGCGGTCTGGGTAACTGTGTTGCTCTTATTACAGACGGTCGTTTTTCGGGCGCAACAAGAGGTGCTGCTATAGGTCACGTTTCTCCTGAGGCAGCGGTAGGTGGTCCTATTGCTCTTGTTGAGGAAGGCGATACGATTGAAATTGATATTACTGCAAACACAATCAATGTACTTGTATCAGACGAAGAACTTGCAAAACGTAAGGCAAGCTGGACGCCGCGTCAGCCCAGAATTACATCAGGGTATCTTTCAAGATATGCTAAGCTTGTATCATCAGGCGCCCAGGGCGCAGTTCTTGATTGATGTTGTTGAAATGTACAAATCATTTCTAAAAATTTAGTCTAATTGTTGTTATAAATAATAAATGATATGCAAATTGCACAATTCACTCTTTGTCTATTTGGATAAAGGGTGAATTTTTTTATTTTCTTAAAAATCGGTTGTATATTTTATACAATTATGATATAATAACTTAGTAAATAATTAAATAATTATGCAAAATGATTGATATATAAAATCTACCAAATGAAAGGAGTTTTCAATTTTGAAACAATATGATGCAAAAAAGATTTTAAATATTGCACTTGCAGGTCACGCAGGCTGCGGAAAGACTTCTGTAGCAGAATCTATGCTTTTTCTTTCTAAAACAAGTGAGAGATTAGGCAGAGTTGAGGACGGAAACACAGCGCTTGATTTTGACAGTGAGGAAATTAAACGTAAGTCGTCAATTATGACGGCTGTAGCGCCGATTGAATGGAAAGGTACAAAGATTAATCTGATTGACACTCCGGGTCTGTTTGATTTTGCAGGCGGTGTTGCAGAGGGTATCCGAGCTGCCGATACTGCGCTTATAGTGGTATCAGGTAAGGATGGAGTAAATGTAGGTACCGAAAAAGCAGTTGAGGCTGCCACTAAAGGAGGTCTTACAAAAGTATTTTTTGTAAACGGACTTTGTGATGAGAGCGCCCGTTTTTACCGCGTTTTTGAAAGTCTAAAGGCTACATTCGGTCCTGCTGTGTGTCCTGTGGTTGTTCCATATATTGTTGACGGTCAGGCTAATACCTATGTAAATCTTTTTGACTACAAAGCTTATGAATACAGCGCCGACGGTTCAGTAAAACCAACTTCGCTTCCTGATATGGGCAATCGTCTTGAGGGTTTGCGAGAAGCAATTAAGGAGGCTGTTGCTGAAACAAGCGAGGAGCTGCTTGACAAATTCCTTATGGGCGAGGAGTTCACCCCTGAGGAAATAATACTCGGCGTCAGTCAGGGTGTAAAGGACGGTTCAATTTATCCTGTATTCTGCGGTGACGCACACAATACATTTGCTATTGACCAGCTTCTTAACAGTCTTACTTGGCTTGCACCGTCCGCTGCTGATAAGAGTGAGGAAATCGGTGTTGACCTTGACGGTGAGCCTGTTGAGGTAGCTGTTAATCCAAACGCTGCTGCTGCCGCAGTTGTGTTCAAGACAGTTGCAGACCCGTTTATCGGACGACTTTCATATATTAAGGTTGTATCGGGCAAAATCGGTTCTGACGCACCTGTAGTTAATATGCGTACGGGTGCGCAAGAAAGAATAACAAAAGTGCTTACGGTTTGCGGCAAGAAGCAGAGTGACGCTGAGTACATAAGTGCCGGCGATATCGGCGCAATTCCAAAGCTTGCTTCAACCAAGACGGGTGATACGCTTTGTTCACCGCTTCGCAAGGTCATACTTGACGGAATTGATTATCCTGTTTCTTCATATACAATGGCTATTTATCCCGCCAAGAAGGGTGATGAGGATAAATTGGCTCAGGCTCTTGCAAAGCTTGCCGATGAAGATCCTACCATTAAGTTTGAAACAAATCACGAAACGCACGAAATGCTCATTTCAGGAATTGGCGAGCAACACGTTGATGTAGTGATTTCAAGATTAAAATCAAAGTACAATGTTGACGCAGTGCTGCAAAAACAGAAAATTGCCTACAGAGAAACTATACGCAAGAAGGTTTCGGCTCAGGGCAGATATAAAAAGCAGTCGGGCGGTCACGGACAGTTTGGCGACGTGTGGATTGAGTTTGAACCCTGTGACAGCGAAGGTCTTGAATTTGGCGAGCGTGTTGTCGGCGGCTCTGTTCCTAAGAATTTCTTCCCTGCTGTTGAAAAGGGATTGCGTGACTCAATAAAGAAGGGTGTTCTTGCAGGTTATCCAACAGTAGGTATCAAGGCAACGCTTTATGACGGTTCATATCATCCTGTAGATTCATCCGAGATGTCATTTAAAACGGCGGCAAGCCTTGCGTATAAGAACGGAATTCCAAATGCGTCTCCTGTTCTTCTTGAGCCGATAGGCAGTCTTAAGGTATATGTGCCTGATGCTAATATGGGTGATATAATGGGCGAGGTCAATAAACGCCGCGGAAGAGTGCTTGGTATGTCTCCTGCTGAAAACGGCACACAGGCAGTTGAAGCTGAAGTGCCTATGGCTGAAATGTCAGACTTTGCAACCTTTATCAGGCAGGCAACGCAGGGAAGAGGTTCATATGAACTTTCGTTTGCGCGCTATGAGGATGTGCCATCAAACATTGCACAGAAGATTATTGAAAAAGCAAAGGCAGAAGCTGAAGAATAATTTTTGATATAGTTTTGTTTAATTTAGGCGGAATAGTCGTTCTTGTCTTGTTTGAAGATTTTTTATTTTTTAGTACATCTGTAAAATTATAAACAATAAAACGCAGAAAGGGTCGAGTCGATAGTGAATCGGCTCTTTTTGCTTTGTGTTGTCATTAGATTGCCGAACTAAAATTTGTAATTGCTATGTATCTGCTGACGTTATATTATTTTTATTAATTTCTGTATAAAAGTAAATCCTAAAAATAGCGGAGTATCAGAAAAGCATTTATGCTTTTCTGATACTCTCTGATTTAAAGCGATTCAATGAATTCTGTTTTGCTAATCATTTTTGCAAATCCGTAATCTTTGCAAATATTTTCACAAATTTTTTTGGTTTCGTCATCCATATCACAGTCAAGACAAATTACATAGTCATTTTTACCTCTGCTTACCCATTTTACTTTTGCTGCCGCACTTCTGAGCATAAATTCTGCATTCTCACACTTTCCGTTTATAGGAGTTATAAACATCACCGTATTGTCTTTTTTGTATCTGAAAACATAGTACGAAATATCACGTATAGATGCAACTATGCCTATAACAGCAAACACCAGAAGGACAATAGCAGATAAAACATTCATTGTAATTCACCTCACTATATCTTATTGTAAAAAATAAAATTTGTGCATAATCTCATAGCGTAACGGAATAATAAAAATGCAGTATCGTATATTAGATGTTATGCGGTATTGCGGAGCGGAGATACCGCATATTCAAATCTTCAACGAGAAGATTAATTTATATGAGGAGAATGAAAAATGGACAACAATTCTTATGCAAATCAAAGTATTGCCTGCACAGTAACTAACTGTAAAAACCACAACAGTACAAAAAATTTCTGCTCTCTCGAGTCAATCAAGGTGGGCACACACGAAGCAAACCCAACAGTATGTCAGTGTACAGATTGTCAGAGTTTTGAACTCAAATGCGATTGTAAGTAATCAAATTCTGACAGGCACCCTCAGCCAAACGGTTGAGGGTGTTTTGGTAATTAAGTGTGTTAGATGTATATATGCGGGATAATTATTTTCGGTCTTACATATAAATTTTAGGAGGTATAACCGTGGAAATATTCACTTCGGTTATTTTTCAGATTGCGGTATTGTTTTCGTTCATACTCATTGGTTTCATTCTTTGCAGATGCCGGCTGCTTCCGCAGCAGACCTCGGAGGTGTTCTCAAAGCTTGAAAACCGCATACTGATGCCTGCAGTTGTAATTAATACCTTCCGAACAAACTGTACCGTTAAGAATATAAGTGAAAAGTGGATTTTTATTGCTTACAGTGCCGTAATACTTGTATTCTGCATTATTGCAGGAAGCATAATTTCAAAATTTCTCGGAAAAACCGAATATCTAAAAAAAATTTACAGATATTCTTTGTCAGTATCAAATTTTGGCTTTGTCGGTACGGCGATGGTGTCCGGAATATATGGCGCAGACAGCATTGAGCTTTTTGATTATCTTATGTTTACACTTCCTCTTAATTTGTTCACATATTCAGTGGGTATTGCATGGCTTGTGCCGAACGGCGGTAAGAGTTTTTCGCTTAAGTCATTTATAAATCCGATTTTTATTTCGCTTTTTATCGGAGCAATACTTGGACTGCTTAACATGCCCAAGTTTGAACTTGTAACTACTATAATTTCAAGTGCGGCTGACTGTATGGCTCCAATTGCAATGATACTGACGGGTTTTGTAATCGGGGGATACAGCTTTATATCACTGTTCGGACAATGGCGAACTTATGTTGTAACTGCATTGAGGCTGATAGTTTTTCCCTCTGTTGCCGTAGTAGTTCTGAAATTGTTGAATACGCCAAGCGAAATTATTGTTGCAACTCTGTGTGCGCACGCAATGCCTCTTGGTCTTAACACAGTCATTATTCCGTCGGCATACGGCGAGCCTCCCGAAACAGGAGCAAGTATGGCGTTGGTGTCGCAGATTTCTGCAGTATTTACTATACCTGTGCTGTTTCTGATATTTACCGGTATGTGATAATAAAAATTTATAATATAAATTATAAAAAAACTATTGACAAAAAAAGATTATGTGGTATTATATAAGTAAAGAAAACCTATTAAACCAATAGGAGATAAGGAAATATGAAGCTTGTGTTAATTAATATTTGCAGTATTTCCTTAGATTCCAAGAGTTGATAAGGCTTTCAGGAATATAGCCAAACAAAGTTGAATTCAAAATCCACTATAATATTACGAAAAGAGGAATTTATAATGAGTGAATTAAAAGAAAGAAAATTAAAATTTGAGACGCTTCAGCTTCATGTTGGACAGGAGCAGGCTGACCCTGTAACAGACGCTAGGGCTGTTCCGATTTATGCGACTACATCATATGTGTTCCATAACAGCCAGCATGCGGCAGACCGTTTCGGACTTAGAGATGCCGGTAATATATACGGCAGACTCACAAATCCAACCCAGGATATTTTTGAGCAGAGAATTGCTGCTCTTGAGGGCGGCTCGGCAGCGCTTGCAGTTGCTTCAGGTGCAGCAGCAGTTACATATGCTATTCAGGCTCTCACAAAAACAGGCGACAACGTTGTTGCAGCCAAGACAATTTATGGCGGCACGTATAATCTTCTTGAACACACACTGCCAACTTACGGCGTAACAGCAAAATTTGTTGATCCGGATGAAGAGGGCGCTTTTGAGAACGCTATTGATGAGAACACAAAGGCTATCTATATTGAGACTCTCGGCAATCCTAATTCAAATATTATAGATATTGAAAAGGTAGCGGCAATTGCTCACGCAAATAATATTCCGCTTGTTGTTGACAGTACATTTGCTACTCCGTATCTTCTCAGACCATTAGAATACGGAGCAGATATTGTTATTCATTCAGCAACAAAGTTTATAGGCGGTCATGGCACAGCAATCGGCGGTGTAATTATTGAGAGCGGCAATTTTGACTGGGCTGCATCAGGCAAGTTCCCGCAGTTCTCAGAGCCAAACCCATCATATCACGGCGCAGTATTCACACAGGCTGCTCCGGGCGCTGCATTTGTTACATTTATTCGTGCAGTCCTTCTCAGAGACACAGGAGCAACACTTTCTCCGTTTCACGCATTCATCTTCCTTCAGGGACTTGAAACACTTTCTCTCAGGGTTGAGCGTCACGCTGAGAACACAAAAAAGGTTATTGAATATCTTGTAAATAATCCTAAGGTTGAGAACGTAAATCATCCGTCGCTTCCTGATTCACCATACAAAGCACTTTATGACAGATATTTCCCTAACGGCGGCGGTTCAATCTTTACCTTTGAAATCAAAGGCAGCGAGGAGGACGCTAAGAAGTTTATTGACAACCTTAAGGTATTCTCACTTCTTGCAAATGTTGCTGACGTTAAATCTCTTGCCATTCATCCTGCATCTACAACTCATTCACAGCTTAATGAGACTGAACTTGAGGAACAGGGTATAAAGCCGAACACAATCAGACTTTCAATCGGTACAGAGCATATTGATGATATTATCTATGATTTACAGGAAGCATTTGATTCTATCTGAAAAAATATTGAATTATTAGAAAGGAACTGATTAAATTGTCAAAAATTTATAAGAGCGTAACAGAGCTTATCGGAAACACTCCGGTTATTGAGCTAACAAACATTGAAAATAAGTACACACTTAAGACTACAGTGCTCGCTAAGCTCGAATATTTTAATCCTGCGGGCAGTGTTAAGGACAGAATTGCAAAAGCTATGATTGAAGACGCAGAGAAAAAGGGTATTCTTAAGAAGGGCTCAACAATCATTGAGCCTACATCAGGTAACACAGGAATCGGTCTTGCTTCTGTTGCAACAGCAAAAGGCTACAGAACTATCCTTACAATGCCTGAAACAATGAGTATTGAGAGAAGAAATCTTCTTAAGGCTTACGGTGCAGAAATTGTTCTGACAGACGGCACAAAAGGTATGAGCGGTGCAATTGCAAAGGCAAATGAGCTTAAAGATGAAATTGACGGTGCAATTATTCTGGGTCAGTTTGTAAACCCTGCAAACCCAGAGATGCACTTCAACACAACAGGTCCCGAAATCTGGAATGATACTGACGGCAAAGTTGACATATTTGTAGCAGGTGTAGGTACAGGCGGCACACTCAGTGGTGTTGGTAAGTATCTTAAGAGCAAGAAACCTGATGTAAAGATTATTGCAGTAGAGCCTGCAACTTCGCCGGTTCTGTCAGAAGGTCACGGCGGACCTCATAAAATTCAGGGTATTGGCGCAGGTTTTGTCCCCGATACTCTTGATACAGGCATTTATGATGAAATTGTGGCTGTAAAGAATGAGGATGCTTTTGCAACGTCCAATGAAATTGCAAAGACTGAAGGTATCCTTGTAGGTATTTCATCAGGAGCTTCACTTTGGGCAGCTCTTCAGCTTGCACAGCGTCCTGAAAATGAAGGAAAGACTATTGTTGCTCTGCTTCCCGACACAGGTGAGCGTTATCTGTCAACGGGCATTTATAATGGCTGATAAAATTGGCTTTCATTAAATATTGATAACCTCTCAGGATAAAAGTATAAATTAATTCTTTCTGTAATATTACCATTTTGATAAAAGGACCTGTTCAGTTATTGAACAAGTCCTTTTGCCGTTGAGATGTAATAATGTTTTAATGATATTTTCATTAATTTAAGTCGAAGGTAACAAAATGTTTTACTTCCTTTTCAGAATAAAAATCAACTGTTTTATAAAATTCAGGATATATTATCTTATCATTTGAGTTATCAAGGTCAATCCATTCAAGGTATTCTCCGTCAGGTCCATCATGGGTTTTATAGCCGTTTTTGATACCAAGGAGCTCTTTATCAGGTTTAATTAGAAAATACACTGAGATTTCGTGAAAAGGTATTCCGCTTTCATTGTTAAAAAAATTCTCGTGTATGCAAACCATTCTATCAATTTCGCATTTGATTCCCGTTTCCTCCTTAAGTTCACGTAAGACAGCATTTTTAAGTGTTTCACCAAATTTTACTCTGCCGCCGACAGAATAGTAAAACGGCTCCTTTGAGTTTGGATTAGTTGCCATAAGCATCCTTTTGCCGTCTGATATAATTGCACCGACACGATAGTTGAATATGCCGTTGTCAGCAGTGAATGTACAATCCATTTTGTTTCCCTCCGATATAAATAGTTATACTAAATACCATTAAAAAGGGGGTATCTTTTGCGCATATTTTTCACTGTGCTTCGTACTGCGTCATCGAGCTTTGCATAAGTTCGCGAAGCAAAATCAAAGATTTGGATACTTACTTAAAGGTGCCAAACCTCCTGCGGGCCAGTATTCGTACAGCGCAAAATCTGCTCGAAAATCTTATCTCATATTTAAATGGTATTTAGTATTAAGCACGTTTTATACAATATTGTGAGTAACTCAATCATTATATCACTTAGGTTCCGAGTTGTAAATTAAAAAAAGGGACAGAAAATCTACTGTTTTCTGTCCCTGAGAATTTATAAGAATTTTGCTGTTAAATAAATTTTACTGCGGTTCCGTATGCAAGCACCTCGGCAGCCTGTTGCATGACCGATGCTGATGAGTATTTTACGCTTACAATTGCGTCTGCACCCATCTGTACAGCCTGATCTATCATACGCTGAGTGGCAACGGCTCTTGCTTTTGCCATCATTTCCGTATAGGATTTAAGCTCGCCGCCTACCATAGTTTTAAAGCTTTGTCCCATATCGCTGAACATATGCTTTGACTGTATAGTGTTGCCTGTTACAAGACCAAGTGTTGCACAATTTTTTCCTGAAATTGTTTCTGTTGTTACCAATACCATAAAAACACCTCAAAATTATAAGATACTATTATTTTACAACATTTATGTAGTTTCGTCAACAGTTTCAATTTCACTGTCTTCAATTTTTCTCAGTCCCTTTTTATTGAGCAAGTCATATATTACGGGAACTACATAGAGCGTCATAAAGGTTGCATATATAAGTCCGCCGATACATACAATCGCAATTGGCTGCATCATTTCTGCACCTGTGCCGATTCCAAGCGCCATTACGGAAAGTCCCAGAATGGTTGTGAGCGCTGTAATTAGGATTGGACGCATACGGGTTTTGCCTGCTTCAACAATAGCTTCTCTGCGTTCTTTGCCTTCAAGTCTCAGACGGTTAATATAATCAACCAGCACAATACCGTTATTTACAATAATTCCGCAGAGCATTACAAAACCGATGAGCGATACAACGCTTACATCAAGCCCGGTTATGATAAGTCCAAGGAAGCCGCCTGTAAAAGCAAGCGGGATTGTGAACATAATAATAAACGGTGATTTTAAGCTTTGGAATTGTGCAACCATTATCAGATAAATAAGAACAATACCCAGAAGCAGCATAAGCATAAGCTGAGAAACAGCTTCCATTGTTATTTCATCAGAGCCGGAATACTCGATTGAACAACTGCTTGGAAGATCATATTTATCAAGAGCAGCTTTAACGTTATTTGCAACCTGTGTTGTCGTCCAGCCGTCTTTGACTGTGGCGCTGATTGTAAGATAACGTTTTTGACTTTGGCGTGTGATTACATCCATTGTCTCTGATCTGGTGATATCGGCAAGCTTTGAGAGCTTAACTGTCTTTTCCTCTCCTGATGAATTTGTATAGGTAATTTCAATATTTTCCACATCGTCGGCAGATACCTTTTTAATTTCATCCTTAACTATAACGACGTCCATTGAAGTGCCGTCATCATTTGTGAGAGTAGTGGATGTTGTTTCGTCAGAGATTGCAGCGGCAATCTGTTGAAATACCTGGGCAACCGTAAGTCCTTTTTCTATTGCTTTCTGCTTGTTGACAGAAACCTTAATTTCAGGAGTGGTTGCACCAACACCGCTATCTGCTTCATCAATTCCGTCAACATTCTTAAGTGTTTCGGCAATATCTGTTGCGGTTGATTTCAGTGTATATAGGTCTTCTCCATAGAGAACAACCTGAATACTGCCGTCACCAAGAAGCGAGCTTGTAGAAGCAGAGGAACCGCCGCTTACAGTTACTTCTCCGTCAATATCTGAAAGCTCATTCTCTATCTCTGCCGAAATGCTTTCGCTCAGTTTTTCATATTCTTCATTGAGTACACAATAAGCCATTACTGAGCCTGCGTCGTCGGAACCTTCTCCTGCTGTCATTCCCATAAGGCTTGAAGTGGAGCCGACTATTACGCCGACCGTATCAAATTCATCGTAATTGTTGAGAATTGTGTTGATTTGGTCGGCAACGTCAATCGTTTCTTCAAAGGTTGCATTATCATCAAGTGTGATGTCTATTTCAATTTCAGTGCTGCTCATACTTGGCATAAAGCTGAAGCCCCTTGCAAGTGCGGCGACAATGCTACCTATAAGAATTGCTATAACTACAAGGATTGTAACAATCCTGTGACGGAGCAGAAAACGCAATGACTTTTCATAAGTCCTCATTATTCTGCCATTGCCGATATTCTTGGGGCTTTTAATTTTACGCAGCATTCTCTGACCCATTGCAGGAACAAGCGTGAGCGCTACTACAAGACTTGCAAACAGTGAGTAGGCTATGGTAAGCGCCATATCAACAAACAGTTGTCGTGTGATGCCCTCAACGAATACAATAGGCAGGAATACGCAGACTGTAGTCAGAGTTGAGGCTGTTATTGCGCCGGCAACCTGCTTTGCGCCGTTTACGGCAGCTTGCACCGCTGAATATCCGAGACCGCGCAGTCGATATATATTTTCAATAACCACAACCGAGTTATCAACCAACATACCAACGCCTATTGCCAGACCTGAAAGCGAAATCATATTAAGCGTTACACCGCTGAAATACATAAGTACTATTGCAAAGATAACGCTTATCGGTATTGAACACGCCACGATGACAGTAGGCTTTATATCTCGCAGGAAAAGGAAAAGAATAATAATTGCAAGGACAGCACCCATAAGAAGATTTTGCAGAACGCTGTTAATTACAATGTCAATGTAGTCTCCCTCATTGTAAAGATTTGTAAAGTGCAGACCTTCGTATTCGTTCTCAAGCTTCGAAAGCGTTGAGTTGATATTTTCGCATACTTCTGAGGTTGCAACATCACTCTGCTTTGAAAAGCTGAGAACAACACCGTCGCTGCCGTTGATTTTTGCATAGATTTCATCTGAGTTATCGACTACAAAAACATCTGCAACATCGTCAAGCTTAACAATGCCTATTCCGTCAATCCCCGTGTCAAAGAGAACGAGTTTTTTCATCTCTTCTTCATCATTTATTTCATCACCTACACGAATCATAAATTGATTATTTTCATCATCGGTTACGTAGCCTGCCGGCATAGAGAAATTCTGTGCCGCCAGAATACCGGAGATTGTTTCAATTGTTACTGTGTTGTTCATATCGGCACTTTCTTTTGCCTGTTTCTTAGTATCGGAAAGCGCGTCAACCTGCGTCTGAATTTCATCCTGTGCCGATTCAAGCTGTGTAACTGCGCTTGTAACCTCGGATTGCTTTGATATGAGAGTGGACAGGGCAGAGGAGAGCTGAAAATCAGCGCTTGACTGTTGCTTTGAGATTGTGGCAAGCGCCTCGCTCACTGTAACAGATTGTTCATCAAGCTCGCTGATTGTGGCGTCAAGTTGTGCAATACCTGCATCAATCTGAGCAATCTTCTCGCTCATATCATTGAGTGAATCATCAAGACTGTCTGCCGATATACCCATAGAGCTGAGAGTTGCTTCTATTTGCGCAAGCCCTTCATTGACTGAATCAAGCGCCGACTGCGAGGTCTCAATAGCGGCGGTAAGTCCGTCGGATGTTATGTTATATTCCTTTAACGCTTCATCAATCTGTTCGGCTTGCTGCTGTAAAGCCTTGTATTCTGCACTCTCGGGCTCAAGATATTTCATTGCCTCTGAAAGCTGAGTGTATGTATCGTTGAGCTGTGTAAGAGAAGAGATAGCGTCTGTAAGCGTCTGCTTTTGTTCATTAAGGCGGGAATAGCTGTCTTTGAGTAAAAGCAGGTTTTGATATGAGGCTTCAAGAGTTTCCTTTGTGGAAGTCAGCGAGCTTTTTTGGTCGAGTAACTGCATTTTTGCAGACAAAAGCTCGGTTTTACCGTTATCTGCTTCATACTGTGCCTGTGCAAGCTGTTCGGAAAGCTCTTCTTGCTGAGTGTTGATATCATCAATTGAGGAAGAAATTGTGCCTGCGCCGTCTTGTGCAGCGGAAATATTATTATTAAGTTCATTTTTGGCGTCATTTAATTTATCCTCAGCGTCGGCAAACTGAGAATCGAGGGCGTCATTTATTTTTTTATTTAGCTTGTCGATTTTGTCCTGAGATATAACAACATTTTCTGTTTGTGTGAGAATACCTTTTGTAGAAACAGAGGCAACACCGTCAATGCCTTCAAGTCTGCTCAGAAGCTCGTCGCTTACAAAGTCCGAAATTTCCGCCTGCTCCATACCTTCAAAGTCAACAGCCGTCATTCCTACAGGGAGCATACTGGGATTGATTTTGAGCAGATACGGAGTACCGACTTCATCAGGCCAAATGTCAGAGATAGTGTCAAGTGAGGAACGCATATCTACTGTGGCTGTATTCATATCAGTGCCGTCCTCAAATTCGATGATAAGAATTGAGTAGTTTTCGGCAGAATTGGAGGTAATTTCCTTTACTCCGTCTATCGTAGCCATTGACTGTTCCAGTGGTTTTGTAACGGTTGCTTCAACCGTTTCCGGAGTTTGCCCTGCATAGGTTGTCATTATCATTGCATACGGAAAGTCCATATTAGGGAAGAGGTCGGGGGTCATTCTTGTAAACGATACTATACCCAACACGATAACAATAACCACGCATACAAAAACGGTCATCGGTTTTTTTACACTGAATTTTGATAACATAGATTACTCCTTTGTGTGTGCTTTATATTTTTTTTGAATTAAAATCAGTTAAATGTGTTTATAACTGCGCCTGTTTTAATAATTTCAATTTTACATTCAAAGCTTTGTTTAACCTTGGAAATATCAGCGTCTTTTACAAAAACATTGAAAACAGCATTTTTAAGAATCTGAACGAGAATCTGAGATAGATTCTCTATATACTCTTCACTTTTATATCTCAGATTTTCTTTGTTAATTTTTTTGCAGCAGTTTTTTAGCTCGTCAAAGCCTTCAAAACGGTTTATCAGATAATCAGAAATAAGGTCGTCGTTAGCCTTTAGATTTTTAAATAAATTTTTGAGTATGTATTTTTGCTTAATGTCATTAGTCAATTTTGTAACAGCATCAAAAAGTTTGGAGTACGTATAGAAAATATCTCCGTCAGACTCATCCATTGCTTCGTGAAACTCATTAAGGGCAACATCTATAAAGGCTTTTATCAGAATTTCAACGAGGTCAACTTTGTCGTCAAAATACTGATAAAAACTTCCCCGTGAGATATTTGCCGCCTTGATTATTCGGTTAATGCTTACCTTTTCAGTGGCAGCGCTTGCAAATTCATTCATAATTGCTTCAACAATTCTGTTTCGCTTTTCGTCAGGGAGATTGTAAAAAGTCTTTTTTATCATAAAAAACACTCCTATTATATATGATACGTTGTCATATGACTGCTTGTCATATTGTAACACCAATATCAGATAGTGTCAATATTTATGCGTTTAGTTTTTTGTGAAAATCAGGCAATTAATTTGTCGATTTTACTATATCAGCGTATTGTCCGTTGGTAATTCTTACTAAATCCGCAGCAGCAAGATCAATCTGATAGCCAATTTTGCCTGCGCTCACTATTATGCGCGGAATATCTTTTGCAGAACAGTGATAAGTGGTTTTGTACTGTTTTTTCATTCCGACAGGTGAGCAACCGCCGCGAACATATCCTGTGATTTTGTTAATATCCTTGACGGGAATCATTTCAACCGACTTTTCGCCCACGCATTTTGCACATTTTTTGAGGTCAAGCTCTTCCGCAACCGGAACAACAAATACATAGTAATCCCTGCCCGTGCCTTTTGTAACCAATGTTTTGAACACATAATTAGGGTTCTGCCCCATAAGTTTTGCTACGGTAACGCCGTCCACAGCTTCCTTGCCGTGGGGATATTCGTGGGGGATATATTCAACTTTTTCCTTTTCAAGTATTCTCATAACGTTTGTTTTGATTTCTGACATAATGTTCTCCTGATAATATTTTATATTGGCTAAATTTCAATTCAGCTTTGGTTTTATTTTGCGTGCAACACGTAGGGAAGACCATTGGTAGTTTCAAAAGATTGCACATTTCTTAATGAGATGCACGGTGGGTATCCCTACGATTTGTTTTGTGAGGTTATATAAACTATAATTTATGTAATTAAAAAGTGAGCAAATTTATTTTTTTGATAAAAGAGACTGTATATCCAAAGGATTACAGTCTCACAGCCTGTCGAAAAAGGCACAGCTCCGGCCGTGCTTATTTGCATATATGTGGTAT
>CAYQXN010000039.1:0-15772 GCA_964421585.1 uncultured Ruminococcus sp.
GAACGGCACGTACGGTGGTGTGAGAGGAGGGTGAAATTCCCTCCTACTCGATTTAACTAAGGGGAAATTGCCAATAGCCGGGCTTTCCGTGTTATAAACTGCCGGGGGCTTATTTGAATAGAATTTGAATAATGATTTATAAATTGTACACTAAAGTGTAAAAATTTTTTTAATGTTTTAAAAAGCAGAAATATTTTGCTTATATAAGCGGTCCTGACAGCCTTGCATTAAGAAATGCTGATGTAAACGGGGACAGGGAGATTATTGTTGATGGCGCTGCAATGCTTTAGAAGTGTGTTACGGGATTTATCGTAAATTCTCAAAGTAAATGCAACAGTACGAAAAGAGTTGCAATAAGCCTGAGAAACTGGTTGCAATAAGTTTGAGAATTTACTTTGCGGGATTTGATGTATAATACTTAATTATGATTGTTGCATTTTTTGCCTGAAATTGGTATAATAAATTTTAGACAACTTATCATAAATGGTTTGTCATAGCTCATTTGCTTTAGGAGGATTACATTATGTGTAACAAAAAACCGTTTTACATCACCACACCAATTTATTATCCGTCGGGCAACCCCCATATCGGACATTGCTATACAACTGTAGCCTGCGACTCAATTGCACGTTACAAACGAATGCAGGGATATGACGTAATATTCCTTACAGGTACGGACGAGCACGGCCTTAAGATTGAGCAGAAAGCTGCCGAAAAGGGAGTTACGCCAAAGCAATATGTTGATGAAATTGTTGAGATTTTCAAGGGCTTGTGGGAATTTATGAACGTCAGCTATGACCGTTATATCCGCACAACTGATGATTATCATATTGAGACTGTTCAGAAAATTTTTAAGGAGCTGTACGACAAGGGTTATATCTATAAGGGAGAATACAAGGGCAAGTATTGTACTCCCTGTGAAAGCTTCTGGACTGACAGTCAGCTTGTTGACGGCAAATGCCCTGAGTGCGGCAGAGAGGTAACGGAAGCAAAGGAGGAGGCATATTTCTTTAAAATGTCTCCGTTTGCAGACAGAATTGAAAAGCTTCTGACTGAGACAGACTATCTTCAGCCAAAAACCCGTGCTGTTGAGCTTGTAAATAATTTTATAAAACCAGGTCTTGAAGACTTATGTGTTTCAAGAACCACATTTAAGTGGGGAATTCCTGTTTCATTTGATGACAAGCACGTAGTTTATGTATGGATTGACGCACTGTCTAACTATATTTCTGCGCTTGGCTTTTATAATGAACAGTACAGCGACTACAATAAATTCTGGCCTGCTGATGTTCATATGGTTGCAAAGGATATTATGCGTTTTCACGCAATTATCTGGCCTGCTATGCTTATGGCTCTTGAGCAACCTCTTCCAAAGCATCTTGCTGTACACGGCTGGATTACCTTTAATGGTCAGAAGATGTCAAAGTCGCTCGGCAACGTTGTTGACCCGTTTATTCTCGGCAAGCGTTACGGTGCAGACGCAATCCGATATCACATTATGCGTGAGATGGCTCTCGGCTCAGACAGCTCATTTTCAAATGAGATTATGATTAACCGCATTAACTCCGACCTTGCAAACGGACTCGGCAATCTTGTTTCACGTACTGTTGCAATGGTTGAAAAGTACTTTGGCGGCACGCTTCCGACAGAGCGTGAAAGCGGGGAGTTTGATGAAGATCTTATCAGTACGGTAACTGCACTAAAATCAAGGGTTGATGACTTTATAGACAAAACACAGATTAACAATGCTTTGGCAGAGATTTTCAAGGTTGTCTCCCGTGCAAATAAGTATATAGACGAGACGGCTCCGTGGGTTATTGCAAAGGACGAGACAAAGCGTGCAAGACTTGCATCTGTACTCTATAATCTGCTTGACGCAATTCGCATTGTTGCAACGCTTCTCTCGGCATTTATGCCTGAAACAATGCCAAAGGCTCTGGAGCAAATCGGTGCCTGCGAAAAATGTGCATCTTACGAAAATGCAGATAAATTTGGTGTTCTTCCTGCCGACATTACCGTAAAGAAGGGTGAGGTACTTTTCCCTCGTATTGATGTTGATAAGGAGATTGAGGAGCTTAACAGTATTATAAAAAACAGTTCCGGCGATGATGAGGAGACAAAGAAGTTAAGGGAAGAAATTGAAGGTATTGCACAGATTGGCATTGATGATTTCTGTAAGGTTGATTTGAGAGTTGCCGAGATTAAGGCTTGCGAGCCGATTAAGAAAGCTAAAAAGCTTTTGAAGCTTACAATTTTTGACGGTGCAAAGGAACGCACTGTTGCAAGCGGCATTGCTAAGTTTTACAAGCCTGAGGAGCTTGTGGGCAGGAAGATAATTCTTGTATCAAACCTAAAGCCTGCAAAGCTCTGCGGAGTTGAAAGCTGTGGTATGATTCTTGCTGCAACCTGTGGTGATGACATTAAGGTTGTTTTTGTTGACGATATGCCCGCAGGCGCAAAAATCAGCTGATTAGATAGTTTTATTATACCGTGGTGTCAGATTTTGGCATCACGGTTTTCTTTTTAATAAATTATTGTCCATATATTAGCTAAATCTTTTCATAAAATAAAGTGACAGTTCTGATATAATTATGTATTTTCTTTTTAGAAAAAATGTGTTATAATATTAAAATAACTATTGATTTTTAATTTAATCCTTTGCATACATTCGTTAAAGTGCTTTTAAGCACTGATTTTATACTTATATTATTGTTAAATGAAAAGGGAGTGATACTATGGCTCAGATTAATTGGGAATATTCGGCTGTTACGCCGGAAATTAATCAGCTTGCTCAGATGATGACTGAAAACTCAAAGATTGATACTGATTTATATCAGAAATATGATGTAAAAAGAGGTTTGCGTGACCTTGACGGCAAGGGTGTGCTGACAGGTCTTACTGATATCTCTACAATTATTCAGAATAAGGTGGTAGATGGAAAGGTTGTACCGTGTGACGGCGAACTTTATTACAGAGGCTACAACGTAAATAGCATTGTAGGGGATTTGCTTGAGAATAACCGTTTCGGCTTTGAAGAGGTTGTATATCTGCTTTTATTTGGAAAACTGCCGAACGCTGAGGAGCTTAGCGGATTTAGGAATCTTCTTTTGCAGTACAGAACGCTTCCTCAGAACTTTGTTCGTGATGTTATTCTTAAGGCTCCCAGTGAGGATATGATGAACTCAATTGCCAGAAGTGTATTAACCCTTTTCTGCTATGACACCAATCCGAACGATACATCAATCAGCAATGTTCTCAGACAGTGTATCCAGTTGATTTCCGTATTTCCAATGCTGTCGGTTTATGGTTATCACGCCTATAACCACTATCTGCGTGACAAGAGCTTGTATATTCACCGTGCTGACCCGTCAATGTCAACTGCCGAGGTTATCTTATCACTGCTCCGTCCTGACAGAAAATATACTCCGCTTGAGGCAAAGGTGCTTGATATGGCACTTATTCTTCATATGGAACACGGCGGCGGTAATAACTCGACGTTTACAACCCATGTGGTTACTTCGTCGGGGACGGATACTTATTCTGCAATAGCTGCTGCGCTGTCATCACTCAAGGGACCCAAGCATGGCGGTGCTAATGTTAAGGTTTATTATATGTTTGAAGACCTCAAGAAGAATGTTTCGGACTGGAAGGATGACGACGCGATTATTGATTATCTTGAAAAGCTTCTTGATAAGCAGGCATTTGACAGAAACGGTCTTATCTATGGTATGGGTCACGCAGTATATACAATATCCGATCCCCGTCAGGTAATTCTGAAACATTCTGTAAAAAAGCTTGCTGAGGCGGAAAATTATAATGAGGAATTTGACCTTTACGAGAGAGTAGAGCGGCTTGCGCCCGAGGTTATTGCCAAAAAGCGCAAAATCTATAAGGGTGTTGCGGCTAACGTTGACTTTTACAGCGGACTGCTGTACAGTATGCTCAACATTCCCTGCGAGCTTTATACACCTATGTTTGCTACAGCTCGTATAGCAGGCTGGAGCGCACACAGACTTGAAGAGCTTGTAAATGCCGGCAAGATTATTCGTCCTGCATACAAGAGTATATCAAGCGTCAAGGATTATATTCCGCTTACAGACAGATAATGATTATAAATGCATATAAGGGACTGATGCGTCAATGCATCGGTCCTTTTTTGTAATACTGAATACCCTCAAAGAAGCGGATATTTTTCGGCATATTTTGTACTGTACTTCATACTGCGCACTTGGGATTTGCAGAAGTTTGCAAAACCAAATCATAGATTTGGTTGCTCACTTAAGGGCGTCGGCATTCCTGTAAGTCAGTGTTCGTATAGTAATAAATCTGCTCAAAAACTCTATCACGCTTTCAAATGGTGTTTAGTATAAAAATACAAACGGTAAAATGAACTAAAAAAGTGCAATACAAAATTATTATAAATTATCTGTCTGTAATTGACAATTTATCGCCAAAGTGAGATAATATAAAAGTATATGTGAGGGGATTATCCCTGACTTAGTAAAAATAGAAATTTACAAGGAGTAATGTTTATGGCAAAGGAACTTGCTAAGTCTTACAATCCTTCTGAGTTTGAGGACAAAATTTATGACTTCTGGATGAAAGGCAACTACTTCCATGCGGAGGCAGATAAGGATAAAAAACCATACACAATTGTTATGCCGCCGCCAAATATAACAGGTCAGCTTCATATAGGTCATGCGCTTGACCTTTCATTGCAGGATATTCTTATCCGTTGGAGAAGGATGCAGGGCTACAGTGCGCTCTGGCTTCCGGGTACTGACCATGCTTCAATTGCCACAGAAGCAAAAATTGTTGAGGCTATGCGTAAGGAAGGCATAACCAAGGAGGCTCTCGGCAGAGAAAAATTCCTTGAGCGTGCTTGGGAATGGAAAAAGGAGTACGGCGGCAGAATTACACGTCAGTTCCGCAAGCTCGGTTCAAGCTGTGACTGGGAGCGTGAACGCTTTACAATGGATGAAGGCTGTTCAAAGGCTGTTAACGAGGTCTTTGTAAAGCTTTATAAAAGCGGAAAAATTTATCGCGGCAACAGAATGGTAAACTGGTGTCCTCACTGTTGCACTTCAATTTCCGATGCCGAGGTTGAATACAAGGAACAGCATGGTCATTTTTGGCATTTGCTCTATAAGGTTAAGGAAACAGGCGAATTTCTTGAAATTGCAACAACTCGTCCTGAAACAATGCTTGGAGATACTGCTGTTGCAATCAACAAAGATGATGAGCGTTATAAGCACTTGCACGGCTGTCATGCAATTCTTCCTCTGCTCAACAAGGAAATTCCTATTGTATGTGATGAACACGCAGATATGGAAAAGGGTACGGGCGTTGTTAAAATTACTCCTGCTCACGACCCTAACGACTTTGAAGTAGGTCAGCGCTGCAATCTTCCTATTGTACGCTGTTTTACTTATGACGGTCATCTCACAGGCGCAAAGGATGTTGAAGAATATAGCAAGCTGAAAGCCGAGGGAAAGCTTGCCGAGAATGAACCGGAGGTGCTTGACTGCGGAAAATACGCAGGAATGACAACAACGGAGGCAAGAAAGGCCATTCTTGAAGACCTTGAGAAAATAGGAGCACTCAAAGAGGTTGAGGAGCTTACACATGATGTAGGTACCTGTTACCGCTGTCACACTACGATTGAGCCTATGGTTTCAAAGCAATGGTTTGTAAAAATGGAACCGCTTGCAAAGCCTGCAATTAAGGCTGTTAAGGACGGAGAGACTAAGTTTATTCCGGAACGTTTTGAAAAAGTTTATTTCCACTGGATGGAGAATATAAAGGATTGGTGTATTTCTCGTCAGTTGTGGTGGGGCCACAGAATTCCTGCATGGTATTGTGACGGCTGCGGAGAAGTTGTTGTTACAAAGGATGAGACGCCTACAGTATGTCCTAAGTGCGGCCACACACATTTGCATCAGGACGAGGACACTCTTGACACCTGGTTCAGCTCGGCACTTTGGCCGTTTTCAACACTCGGCTGGCCTGAAACAACGCCTGAGCTTGAATATTTTTATCCTACAAATACACTCGTGACAGGCTATGATATTATCTTCTTCTGGGTTGCCAGAATGATTTTCTCAGCCTGTGAGCATATGGGCAAGGCTCCCTTTGATACAGTTTTCATTCACGGAATTGTTCGTGACGAGCTTGGACGCAAGATGTCAAAATCGCTCGGAAACGGACCTGACCCTATTGAGGTTATTGACAAGTACGGCGCTGACTCGCTCAGATTTTTACTTGTTACGGGTAATTCTCCGGGAAATGATATACGTTACTCGGAAAAGCGTATTGAGGCTTGCGCAAATTTTGCAAACAAGCTGTGGAACGCTTCTCGTTATGTTCATATGAACATTGATGACTATGATGTTGAGAATAGGCTGCCCGACACGCTTACTACTGAGGATAAGTGGATAGTTTCAACGCTGAACACGGTTGCAAAGGAAGTTAACGAAAATCTTGAAAAATTCGAGCTTGGTGTTGCAGTTCAGAAGGTTTATGAGTTCATCTGGGATTGCTACTGCGACTGGTACATTGAGCTTACTAAGGCAAGACTTAACAGCGATGGTGAGAGCGCACAAAACGCAAGACAGGTTCTGCTCTATGTGCTTGACCAAATTCTAAGGCTCTTGCATCCGTTTATGCCTTATGTTACAGAAGAAATCTGGCAGACTATCCCTCACGAGGGTGAAACTGTTATGCTTGCAAAGTACCCTGAGTATAATGCTGAGCTTGATTTCCCTGAGTCTGTTGCTGAAATGGAGAAGATTATGGAAGCTATCCGTGCTATCCGTAACCGTAGAGCAGAGATGAACGTTCCGCCTTCAAGAAAGGCAAAGGTTTATGTTGCAACAAAGTTCCCTGAGGTTTTCGTGAACGGCGCACCGTTTGTTCAGAAGCTTGCTTCAGCAAGTGAGGTTGAAGTTGCAGACAGCTTTGATATTGAGGGCGCAGTAACAGTTGTAACTGCCGACGCTAAGATTTACATTCCTATGGAAGAGCTTGTTGACAAGGACAAGGAGCTGGTAAGGCTTAACAAGGAGCTTGAGCAGGTCAAGAAACGTCTTGCTCAGAGTGAAGGAAAGCTGAATAATCAGGGCTTTGTTTCCAAGGCTCCTGAAGCTGTAATAGAAAAGGTTAAGGGTCAGGCTGCAAAGGAAAGAGAGCAGATTGCACTTATTGAAGCTGCAATTGCAGCACTTAAGTAATTTAGTATAGAGAAACATTTATTTTAATCGTATAAATTATTGCTTAGGCGCTTCCAAAATTGGAAGCGCTTTTTTTGCGTAAATTAATTGAGCAATGGAAAAAATACAAATATATAAAACTATTTGTAAAATAAACTTGACAAAATGTAATCTTAGTTGTATTATAATATTGCAAGGGGTCGGCACCTTGTTTCAATTATCGGCTTGAATTGGGTGGTATCGGAATTCTCCGTTACATATTAATTGCATAAATTTTGATAGCTGAATTTATAGTACGGAGATGAGGTTTAGTTATGGAAAGAGAATTGCCGGATTTGATGGATTGAATTATAATTCAATTAACCCGGTAATTGCTGTTTTATTTATCTTACAGGTCTGCTTATTGTGAAGTCGGCAATTGATAAGAGAACAAGTAAAGAATAATAAGGAGGTTTTTGTTGTGAATGACGGTGTTTTATTTGTTGCAGTTTTCGGCATATGTTTTATAGCGATTCTTGCAATAATATTTTTGTTTGTGAGAAAGAATTGCTGTAATTCTAGCAGCAGAAAGTATGATGAAAGGCAGAGACAGGCGCAGGGGATTGCATATCAATCGGCGCTGTTGTCGGGCGTATTTTATATGATAATATGTGCTGCCTTGTGGGAACTGAAGATATATTGGGCTGAATTAAGCGCTCAGATGTTATTTGGAGTATTTTTAGTTGCTGCTGTATTTGTGGATATATGTATTTTTAAGGACGCTTATTTTTCACCTTTCGGCACAACCGGTAAAAAAATGGTGCTTTGGTTTGTCTTTGTGCTTTTTATGGGAGTGACAAATTGTTGGTTAGCAATCGGCAGAATGCTTAGTGAGGAAGGTCTTATAAAGGAAGGCATACTTACAATTGATGACGCTATAAATTTGGGAGTGGGAACGTTTTTTATCGTGGTTTCAATTGCTATGCTTATAAAAATGATTATCAATAGAATAATAGTTGAGGAAGAATGAAGAATTTAAGATTAAAAAGCGCAAGGGCTGCGCTTGACCTTTCTCAGCAGCAGCTTGCCGACAGAGTTGGTGTGTCACGCCAGACAATCAGCGCAATTGAAAAGGGAGATTATAATCCTACAATTAATTTGTGCATTTCAATATGCAAGGTATTGGGAAAAACACTTGACGAGCTTTTCTGGGAGTGACAGTGCAATAATAAGGTGAATTACCCGAGTTGAATGTAAAAGTTCAACTCGGGTAGTTTTATTTGCAGTATTCTATTTGTTGATGTGATATTTTTATTGAGAATTAGTTTTATTTTGCATTTATATTGATATACTCTGCCTTGAGCTTTGAATATAAAATTTTCTGACTGCTGTAGAGTCCGTAATACCCGCTGAGCATATATGAAACCGCTGCTCCTACAGCGAAGAAAATCAGTCCGTTTGCTCCGAAAATTTCAATGCTTAGAAGGATTGAGGCAAGAGGACAGTTGATTACTCCGCAAAACAAGCATATAAGTCCTATTGCAGCTGCAAACGATGGGTCAAGTCCCAAAATAGGACCGAATATGCAGCCAAAGGTTGAACCGATGAAAATTGTAGGCACAATTTCACCGCCCTTGAAGCCGCAGCCTATTGTAACAGCCGTAAAAATTATTTTGAATAAAAATGCCTCGGGTTTGGCTATTCCGCCTATTGCATCAATGATAATCTGAGAGCCTGCTCCGTTGTAGTCGCGGCAGCCGACAGCAAATGTAAGCAAGATTATCACTGCGCTTCCTGCTATAACTCTGAAATATTCGTTTGCTACCAACTTTTTAGCATATTTGTGAGCCTTTTTCATTGCCACGCAAAACACAATGCTGATTACTGCACAGGCAGCCGCAAGTCCTGCTACCTGAGCAATTGCCAAAAAGCTGAGTTCAGGAATAAACCCCTCTATATTAAATCTCAGGGGCTCAACGCCTAGGTGAGTTGCAATAAAGTATGAAACAATTGATGATACAAGACACGGCACAAGAGCAGAATAGTAGGCTACACCAACGCTGATTACCTCAAGTGCAAAGAAAGCGGCTGTAATCGGTGTGCAGAACAGCGACGAAAAAACTCCGCTCATTCCGCACATTATTGCTATGTGCATATCCTTTTCGTCAAGCCTGAGTGAACGTCCCACAACCGAGCCTATGCTTCCGCCAAGCTGTAAAGCCGCGCCCTCACGTCCTGCTGAACCGCCGACAAGATGAGTGATGACTGTACTTACAAAAATAAGAGGGGAGATTATCCACGGTGTATAATTTTTGGTGCGGATTGAGTCAATTACAAGATTTGTACCCGGGTCATTTTCAATTTTGCACAGCTTGTACATTGACACAATCAATAGGCCGCCGAGGGGCATCAGAAGAATAACCCACCAATTATTACTGCTAATCTGATTTGCAAATGAAATGCAATAGCTGAAGGCTGTGCCGATAAGACCACCGATTATACCTGTGATACCGGCTATAATTACCCATTTGGCAAAAATTCTGATATAGTTCCACGCAGAAAATATTTTGCGTAATATAAGGTTTCTCATTAAATATTCTCCGCTTTTTGCTTATTGTGTTTTTTGTCAAGAAAATCCTGCAAAATAATTGTTGCCGCAACTTCATCCACAACGTTTTTGCGCTTTTTGCCCCGTGTGTTGGTGGTGTTGAGAAAATTGTGCGCCGTAATAGTTGTGCCTCGTTCATCCTGCATTACTGTTTCAATACCCGTAAGCTCTGCAAGCTGTTTGGCGAAGGCTCTTGCGTTTTGTGCGCTTTCACCCTCGGAACCGTCCATATTTTTTGGCAGACCTATCACAATCTGCTCGGCTTTTGTTTCTTTTGCGACCTCGGCTACTTTTTCGGGCAGTTTAAGCGGTGATTTTTCAAAAATAACCTTGTATGGTGAAGCAAGATATTCCGTTTTGTCACAGACTGCAATGCCCGTTCTTGCTTTTCCGAGGTCAACTGACATTATAATCATAAATTTATCCCTCTTTTTCTTATATCCGATACCATTATAATTCAAATTTGTTTTACAGACAATATTTTAAGTGCAAAAAACTTTGTTTATACTTGAAAAATCCTTTGTATGTACAAAATGGGTTCTGTGTTTCCAGTTAAATCAGAAATTCTTCGGCAATTGACTTTTATCAGCTATGTTGACACAGCCGAGTGCTGTTTTTTACAAAAGATTTTAAAATTTCTCATTCACATAATGACAAAACGATTGCGGATGAAATTCTATAATATGATTATAAACAAGGTTACAGATTTATTAAAAAAGGACGTTGATTATTATGGAGGCAAGAAGTATTGCAAAGAGAAGGGATACAGTATCCCGAAATACATATATAAAATCAGGTGCTGCCAGCGTGGTATATCTGCTGTGCGGTGTGTTGGTGTCAAGAGGTGCGGTGCTTGGTGAGCTGGCACCATTCGGGGCATCATATGCCGCGGCTGTGCCTAAAAAATATCTTTTGCCGTCGCTGATAGGTACGGCGTTAGGATATATACTTCTGAATCCCTCTGACAGCTTTAGATACATAGCCGTTGTTGTCGCAATCGGAGGACTTAGGTGGCTGCTTAGTGACCTAAGCCGTATAAGTCGAAGCAGACTGTTTGCTCCTTTGGTGGCGTTTGTGCCGATATTTGCTACGGGACTTGCGCTTCTGTTTGTCAGCACAAGCACGCTGAGCTCGTTTGCGGACTGTGTTATTGAGGCCGTGATTGCAGGGGCAGCCGCTTACTTTATCAGTGTTACGATAAAGCTGTCGGATGAGAAAAGAGGCATTTCCGCTTACACTCAGCAGGAAACAGCAAGCCTTGTGATGACGGGCTGTGTGCTGATTCTTGCATTTGGCAGTATTGCATATCAGAATATATCTCTCGGCAGAATTATTGCTATACTGATTGTTATGCTGTGCGCAAGGTATGGCGGAATTACGGGAGGTGCGGTCAGCGGAATTGCCACGGGTGCAGTTTTCAGCATTTCTGACAGAGCGCAGGGATTTATCTGCGGCGGCTATGCATTTGGCGGTTTGATTGCAGGCTTGTTTGCTCCTCTGGGCAAGCTTGGCTGTGCGATTTCTTTTGTAATTGCAAACTGCGTGATGAGTTTGGCATTTGGTGACAGCGCTTCTATGGCAGGAGTCCTGATTGAAAGCGTCGCCGGCGGTGCTGTGCTTATGATGATGCCGAAAGAGCTCGGCAACTTTATATCGCCTGTATTCTCAAATGAAAGAAATGCTTCTATTGGTGAAACATTAAGAAAAAACATAGTTATGCGGCTTGGCTTTGCTTCGAAGGCAATTTATAACGTAAAAAACGATGTGGAGCAGGTGTCTGAAAAGCTCAGAAAGCTCTATTCTCCAACCTTTAATTGGGTATGTGAGAATGTGGCAGATGAGGTGTGTTCAAATTGCGGTTTGAAAATGTACTGCTTTGAGCATCAGGGGGGCGTGACAATAGATGATTTTCATCGTCTTGAAGAGTTGTTGGAGAAGCAGGGGAAAATCAGCGACAAGGATGTTGACAATCAGTTTGTAAAGAAATGCTGTAAAAAGGGTGAAATTGCAGATAGCATGAACGTAAATTATCGGGAATATCTGTCCTGTCTGGAAGCTCAGCGAAGAGTTGCCGATGTTAGAGGAGTGGTCGCAGGTCAGTTTTCGGGAGTGAGCGATATTCTGAGTGATCTTGCAAATGAGTTTAAAAACACAATGAGGTGTGACAGTGAGGCTTCCAACAGGATAATTGCTGCACTGAGTGAGCTTGGAGCAATTCCCGTTGAATGTATTTGTCTTGTATCTGATGTCGGCAGAATGAGTGTGGAGCTTGAATTGTCTGATAAATCCGACAAAAATCTGTCAAAGGGAATGATTATGCGTGAGATATCAAAGTGCTGCGGACGCAGGTTCGATTTGCCGGCCGTTACAAACGAGGGCGGAAGAACCAGAATTGCGATGTGTGAAATGCCTGTGTATGATGTTGAAATCGGATCAGACCAGCATATTGCAAATAACGGCAAGCTTTGCGGCGACTGCATTGATTACTTTAATGACGGCTTCGGCAAGACATATGCCATTGTGTGCGACGGTATGGGCACGGGCGGGAGAGCTGCGGTTGACGGAAATATGGCTGTGTCTGTAATGGGCAGACTGCTAAGGTCGGGCCTGTCGGCGGACAGTTCGTTGCAGATTGTAAACTCCGCTCTGATGATAAAGAGTGAAGATGAGTCGCTGTCAACACTTGATTTAACCAGCATTGATTTATATACAGGCAGGGTTACTCTGTGCAAGGCAGGGGCTCCGATGACGTTTATTAAAAAGGGCGGACGTGTGTTGTCGATTGAAATGCCGTCAATGCCGGCAGGAATTTTGAATAATATTAAGTTTTCAACCGATACAGTTAAGCTTTCAACAGGAGATATGGTGGTTATGGTGTCTGACGGAGTAGTGAATGGTGATGAAAAATGGCTTGAAAAGCTGATAAAGTCGTGGAATGAGGGAAGTTGTCAGGACCTTGCAAGAGAAGTGGTTGACGAGGCAATAAGGCGCAGGAACGATGGCAGGGAAGATGATATTACGGCACTTGCAATGAAAATTACAGATAATGAATGAGAAAAGTTTTGTGAAAGTATATTTTTGTGAAAAACACACCGATGAAACTGAACTGCACCCCATTTGTTAGACATTGCGATATAATGTTTAACAGGCGGGGTGATTTTTTGTGCTGAGCTTTTTTGAATAAATATGTATAAACCAAAAACAGCTGCGTAAAACGCAGCTGCCTTTGGATTTAGAAGTTTTGAAATTAACGTGAAAACGTGGATGTTATTTTTATATTCAGATTAACCTACCTGAGCGTTACCTGTTTCGCCGTAGAAGTTAAATCTGAAAAGCTTGCTCTCGTCGTTTTTATTCTCACAGATTATGCTTGCTTCTGCAATCTTGCCGCCTTCAATAAGTCTTGTAAGACCTACAAGCTGGCAAAGCTTTGAGCGGAGATTTAATCTGTCGCCTTCATTTGTAACGAGATATACGTTGCCCTCGCAGGTATCGAGCACGGCGAGGAACTCTGTTACATCAATGTTGTGTAAGCTAAGAATTGGTGTCATAAATGTTTCCTCCTTCAATTCTTTAAATAATATAAAGTTTTCGTGCGCCATTTACCATTTGGCAAATCATGATTAGGTTATCGACCTTTTGAAATTCAATTTTACTCGAGTAAGGCTAATTGGAAATCAGCCGATAGTCAAGCGGACTATTTACTTGACAATTATTATTATAATCAATTTTTTGGAAAAGTCAACAATTTTTATCTTTTGAATTTATGAAATTAAACAATAAGATGTCAATAAAAGCCAAAAATATTTGCAGTTATTTGTGCATAATGCTACAATAATGCTTTTAAAGAATTTACAATGCGACAAACTTCGTTGTGCACTTTCGTCATACTAAACAATTATTTCTCTTTTGAACAAAAAAGTGAGTTGTGTTTTGACAAACTTAAATTATGGGAATTATTGAGATTTTTTTACTTATGCGGTATAATAGGTTTGAAAACACGAAAGGACGGCATTTTATGTTAAATTATTTTTATAAACAGTTCAAAAGCGGAACGGATATTCGCGGCGTTGCAAGTGAAGGAGTTGAGGGACAGAGCGTAAACCTTACTGATGATGTTATTGCGGGAATAGCTGACGGTTTTGTTCTTTGGCTTTCAAAAAAGGTGAATAAGAAGCCAAATGAGCTTACTATTTCTGTGGGACGTGACAGCAGGATTTCGGGACCGCACATTATGGAGCTTTGCACGGAGTATTTTAAGGCAAGCGGCGCAAATGTGCTGAGATGCGGACTTGCTTCTACTCCGTCTATGTTTATGACAACTGTGGATCTTGGCTGTGACGGAGCTTTGCAGATTACTGCAAGTCATCATCCGTTCAACAGAAACGGACTGAAATTTTTTACGCGTGAGGGCGGTCTGGAAGGCTCTGATATTGAAGAAATTCTGGAATATGCTCAGAATGACGAGCATCCTGACGCTGTTGCAGGAGGAAGGATTACCGACGTTGACTATATGAGCGACTATGCAAAGGGATTGTGCGATAAGATTAAAAAGGAAGTAAACGCAGAGGATTATGAGCATCCGCTGAAAGGCTTTAAGATTGTTGTTGACGCAGGCAACGGCGCAGGCGGATTTTATGCGGATAAGGTACTTGCTGTTCTTGGTGCAGACACAAACGGCAGCCGTTACCTTGAGCCTGACGGAATGTTCCCGAACCACGTGCCTAATCCTGAGGATCCTGACGCTATGGCTTCAATTTGCGAGGCAGTCAGAGAATCGGGAGCAAACTTGGGTGTGATTTTTGATACTGATGTTGACCGCGGTGGCGCTGTTGATTCAAAGGGTAATGAAATAAACCGCAATCGACTGGTTGCTGTGGCGGCTGCAATTTCGCTGGAGGGAAATGAAGGAGGAACAATTGTTACCGATTCAATCACGTCAAGCGGACTTAAGGAATTTATTGAAAGTGACCTTGGAGGCAAGCACTACCGTTATCGCAGAGGCTACAAGAATGTTATAGACAAGGCGCTTGAGCTGAACGCTCAGGGCATAAACTGCCCTCTTGCAATTGAGACCTCGGGTCACGCTGCAATGCGAGAGAATTATTTTCTTGATGACGGAGCATATTTATGCACAAAAATAATTATTAAGGCGGCTCAGATGAGAAAAGAGGGCAAGGGTCTTGATGAGCTTACCGCAGAACTTAAGGAGCCTGTTGAGAGCAGAGAAATCAGAATGAAGATTTCAGAAAAGGATTTCAGAGCGTGCGGAGAAAGAATTATTGCTGACCTTACAAAATATGCCGAGGAGCAGGACGGCTGGAATGTTGCCGATGATAACCGAGAGGGAATCAGAGTGTCTTTTGATGAGGGCAACGGCAACGGATGGTTTTTGCTCAGGCTTTCTGTTCACGACCCGATTATGCCGCTTAATATTGAAAGCGACAGCGAGGGCGGCGTCGATATTATTCTGGGCAAGCTGAATGAATTTTTGAAAACAACAAGCGGATTGGAAATTTAATGCTTTTGTATTGAAATGAATTGAATCACGGAAAGTTGATGATAATATGCCTTTTGATTATAAGAAAGAATATAAAGAGTTTTATATGCCTAAAAATAAACATGCTATTGTAAATATTCCTAAAATGAATTATATTGCAGTAAAAGGAAAGGGCAATCCAAATGATGAAAACGGAGAATACAAGAATTCTATAGGTTTATTATACGCCATTGCCTTCACCATAAAAATGAGTTATAAGGGGACACATAAAATAGACGGTTATTTTGAATATGTTGTTCCGCCGTTAGAGGGATTTTGGTGGCAAGAGAACCATGACGGAATTGATTATAATAAAAAAGAAGAATTAAACTTTATATCAATTATCAGACTTCCTGATTTTGTTTCAAAAAAAGATTTTGATTGGGCTATTGAAGAAGCAACAAAAAAGAAGAAAAAAGATTTTTCAAAAGTAAAGTT
>CAYQXN010000040.1:0-10749 GCA_964421585.1 uncultured Ruminococcus sp.
TTTCCTATAACGTGTTCATAGCCGTTTTCACTCAACATATCCAGTGCATATTCTACTGTCAGTTCTCCGCTGTCGTCCATGTTATATTTATATTTTCCGTTTACTGTGTTATAATAATTTACCGAATTATAAATTTTGTTGTAATAATCATCCTTTGTCACCGGCTCAAGAACGTCAACTTCATATGGTGATTCTGTATCTGACGATTGAACGTTTTCGATCATATTTTCCGAATAAGAATTATAGTTTGCTACAGTAGTATCGGTATTGTTCTCAACAGGAAATGTAATTCCCCAATTGCCGTAAAGCACATATCACCAAAATCAGTTTCATCATACTTTTTCTGATACTGCAAGACCTCCATTGCCACGTCCGAATATTCATCATAATTTACATATTCCTTTTTGCAATATTGCAACCCCCTTTCACATATAACACCTCTCAGAGGAACAAAATGCTACAAATTTTTTAAACGATTTTTTAATCTTAATATTATCTTTTGATATTAAATTTAAGGTTTATTTAAGTTTTCTTAAGTAAATTATTAAAAGCAAGATTATTGCCATTAAAACTATGGAGGATTCAGAAATGTATATAATCCAAAACGCTTTTAAAAGCATAACTCGTAACAAGCTTCGAAATGTGCTGATTGGCATTATTGTACTTGTTATTGCAGTATCAGCCTGTGTAGCTCTATCAATCAGAGAAGCCGCTGAAACCGCAAAGACAGATACTCTCAGCAATTTAACAGTAACGGCACAAATTTCATACGACCGTACAACGGCAATGCAAGATATGAGAGAAAACATTGAAAACGGAGGCTCACAGGAAGATATTGACAATTCCGACATTCCTGAAAAGGGCTTTGACAGAAGTAAGTTTGATTTTACCGCTCTGGGTTCAACGCTGACTCTTGATGATTATCTGAACTATACAGAAGCCCTTCAGGACGGCGACTCATATTACTATTCAGGCTCTCTTGCACTGAACACAACAGGAAATATTCTGCCTTACGGCACTGAAGAAAGCAGTGATGATGAAGCTGAGGAATCAACGGCAGCCTCGTCTGATAACAATATGCCGGATAGCGAAAGAGGCGGAATGGGCGGTAAAATGGAGGATTTTGCAATCGTAGATGATCCAACAGTAATAACGCAAACAGGTGATTTTTCAATCACAGGCTATTCATCATATGACGCTATGCTTACAATGTTTGGCACAGACGGCAGCTATTCAATCAGCGACGGTGAAATGTTTGACGAAGACTCATCAGATTTAAACTGTATAATCAGTGATGAACTTGCCATATATAATGACTTTGAGGTCGGCGATACAATCACACTATGCAATCCGAACTATGAGGATGAAACATACACGCTTACAATTTGCGGCATATATACAAACTCAGCTTCATCGGAAGAAAGCAATAACCGATTTGTAATGAGTGATCCTGCAAACAACATATATATAAGCTACGAGGCTCTTGCCGCCATTACAGATGAATCGGAAAACGCGGGAAACACTGCTGCCGACGATAACGGCGAGGAAACCTCCGCGGCACTGACAAGCACAATTTCATTTACATATACATTTGCTGACGTTGATAATTATAACACATTTGCCGAAAAAGTTTATGAACTTGGTTTGAGCGAGGAATACACAGTATCCTCCTCAGATATTTCTGCATTTGAAAGCAGCCTCACTCCTTTGGAAACATTGAGCACAACCGCTATGTGGTTCTTTATCATTGTAATTGCCGTAGGCGGCGTAATACTTATTACACTCAATATTTTTAATCTTAGAGAAAGAAAATATGAGGTTGGTGTTCTGACTGCAATAGGCATGAAAAAATCAAGGGTATCACTGCAATTTCTGACTGAGATATTCATTGTGACATTTATAGCAATTATAATAGGCACGGCAATCGGCGCAAGCGTTTCTGTTCCTGTTACGAATGCACTCCTTGAAAACCAGATTTCAAGCTCACAGCAGTCAAATGACACCCTCATGGAAAACTTCGGCTTTAAAGATATTGACGCACCCGATGGCAACGGTCAACAGCTTGATAACGCAGGCGGAAAAATAGATAAAACTGACAGATTTGCTCCGTCATCAGGCAGTGCAGAATACGTTGACAGCGTTACAAGCGCCACAAACATATTTGTTATTCTTGAGCTTGTTGCAGTTGGGCTGTTCCTTACAATTATTTCAAGCTTAGCTGCCCTGATAAGCATAATGAGATATGAACCGCTTAAAATTCTTTCTAACCGTACTTGATTTTGAAAAGAGGTATTACAATGAGTTTACTAAAATTAGATAATATATGCTACCGTTATGACAACAACTCCCCTATGGTTCTGAAAAATCTGAGTCTTGAATTTGATGAAGGAAAGGTTTATTCAATCATCGGTAAATCAGGTGCAGGCAAAACTACTCTGCTGTCAATACTTTCAAGTCTTGCTGCTCCCACTTCGGGAAGTATTTATCTAAAAGACAAAGATATTGCAAAAATTGATAAATATCAATTCAGAAGCAAATACGTTGGCGTTATATTTCAAAACTTCAATCTGCTTACTCATTTGACTGCGATTGAAAATGTTGTATTATCCATGAATATTTCAGGTAAGAAGTTTGAAAATGAGGATAAAAAGGAGTATGCCCTTGAACTGCTAAAAAAAGTAGGACTTTCCGAGGATGAAGCAAACAGACGCGTTTTAAAACTCTCGGGCGGTCAACAGCAGAGAGTCGCAATAGCAAGATCCATTTCATACAATCCTGATATAATTCTTGCTGATGAACCCACAGGTAACCTTGACGGCGAAACACAGGAAGAAATCATAAGTATTTTTAAAATGCTTGCAAAGGAGGGCAAGTGTGTTATTATTGTTACCCACTCCCCCGTTGTTGCTACGTCTTCTGACGAGGTTTATACATTAAAAAAATCCTCTTAAAAGAAGGTTTTGCATGAAAAAATTCTTATATTTATCTCTTGCTATAATTGTGACAGCCGCTGCCTTCATATTTGTTCTTATATTCTGCTTTTCGAATAATTCTAAGGAAAACAATGGAAATCAAATCGATGTTACAACTGATACAACTGCAACAAATTATGAGATTGAACAGGTAACTGAAGAAAGCACACCTCAGTCCTATGTTATATCTGATTTTAATTGCGTGCTTCAAATGCCTGAATTACCCACAGGCTGTGAAATCACTGCTTTGACAATGGTTCTGAATTATTATGGATATGACGTTGACAAGGTTACTATGGCAACAGAATATCTGCCAACACTCCCTGCTGATATGTATTATGACGAATACGGGGTTTATCACGGCGGAGATTTGAACAATTATTTTATCGGAGATCCGGAAACAGTATATGGATACGTGTGCGGAACAGGAGCTATTGTAACAGCAGCAAACGATTATTTATCTGACGCAGGAAGCTCTGCAACCGCTAAAGACATAACGGGATACTCGTTTGAAGATTTATATAAATTGGTGGCTGAAGATACTCCGATTGTTGTGTGGATAACAATTGATATGGCTGAACGTTTTGGAATTGACGGTTGGTACACAGATGACGGCAGCTATGTTGAATGGAGTCAAGGCGACCATGCAGGAGTGCTTGTCGGATATACCGAGGACACTGTAATAATTGCCGACCCGCTTAACGGTACTGTGGAATATGACCGTACTGCTTTTGAAAGTGTTTATACTTCAAGGGGAAGTCACGGTGTAATTATTGAATAATATTTTATATAAAAAAGCTCTGACAACAACTCAAAGTATAGTCAGAGCTTTTGTTTTAAGCTAACAGCCAATAAAAGGCTATGGAGATATTTGAACATATTTTTATCGAACAAGTAACATACCGCAGAAAGGCTGACGCCTTTGAATGGGCATACCTTTGACCTGTCTTTGCAAACTTATCCAAAGCACAAGAACAGGTTGCTAAGTATAACAAAAAATTGACAAATTGATTTTTTGATATTTTTATAGTATATTTAGTATAATATTGAAATTATTATAAAATGTATTTCACGGAGATTTGAAATGTATTACACTTATATGCTCAGGTGCGCCGACAACACTATATACACAGGAATTACAACAAATGTTAAACGCAGATTCAGCGAACACCAAGGCAAAAACGAAAGGTCTGCAAAATATACACGCACGCATACCGCTCAAAAAATTGAAGCGGTGTGGCAAAGTGAAAGCAGGGCGGCTGCATCACAGCTTGAATACTTTATAAAAAAACTCACTAAAGAACAAAAGGAAATCTTGATTTTAAATAATGACCTCAAAATTCTGGATAACAAGCTGGACATTTCTGCATACTCAAGAATAGAATTTACATAAAGATTAATCAATCATATTACACATCACAACCTCGTTTAACCGATAGTTTTGACGTGTAATTTTTATATTTTTAAATAATACTTATCAGAAATGTACTTAAAACCGAATTTTTTGTAGATATGTTTGGCGTCATTTGTATTGGTCGTTAGAGTTATATCGGTAAAGCCTTGCTCTTTAGCAAAATTAAGAAGCAAATTTAACAGCTTTTGCTGATAGCCCTTTCCTCTGTAATCAGATTTGGTATAGACGCTTACAAGACTGCCGGAGCGTGAATTTGGCCGTTCGCAAACAGTAATCTGAGGTAATTCATCTCCTTCTTCCAATGCACATATTGCAATCGGCAGGGCATCATAGTACATAATTGCAAAATAAACTGTTATATTCAGATTTTTTAACAGATGATTTTTGGTTATTTCAGAAAAGTTTTTTTCATATTTTGAAAACTCTTTGCCTGCTGCCGTTTTATTCCAATCCTCAATCTGTTGTTCAGCTCTTAATGATGTAATACTTTCTATATCCGTAAAATCTGCAATTTTTATCCTTATCATAATATCACCATTTCAAAACACAAAATCAAGTTTTTTCAGTCTGCGCTCTGTCTCTGCAATTACGACCTCTTCATTTCCTTCATCAGCGGAAAAAGTTACAGAAAACCTCAGATAGCTTCCGCTGTCATCCCACGGCACGACAGATATATTTGCATTTAGCAAAATGTACTCGGCAACCTCCATTGCATTGCTGAAGGCTTTGCCACTCCTTGTTCCGTAAGGAATTTTTACATAACAGTAAAACGTACCCCTTGGTTTTTTGCAGTCAAATCCAATTCTTTTCAATGCACTAACAAGTAAATCAAGTCTTCGTGAATATTTTTCTATATTCTTTTTCGTTATCTGCGTATTCTCAAGTGCATAAGCACCGGCTTTTTGTATTGCTCTGAACTGCCCGGAATCAGTGTTATCCTTGACTGTACCGTAAGCTGAAATTACTTTTTCATTGCCAACTATAAAACCTAATCTCCAGCCCGTCATATTAAATGACTTTGAAAGCGAATGAACCTCAACTCCGATATCAATTGCACCGTCAACAGAGAGAATACTCAACGGCTTTACACCGTCATAGGTTAATGCTACATAAGCCGCGTCATGAACAACAATAATGTTATTTTTCTTTGCAAATGCAACGACCGTTTCAAAAAAATTTTTTTGTTGCAACCTGTCCTGTTGGATTGTTAGGATAGTTTATATAAAGCAACTTTGCCTTTTCACAAACTTCCTTTGGAACATTAGAAAAATCGGGATAAAAGTTATTTCCTTCATTTATAGGCAGATTATAAACCTTACCTCCGAAATACTCAGCATATGTTGCCATAATGGGATAACCGGGAACTGTCTGAATAACATAATCTCCCTCATTGATAAAACAAGTCGGAAGCATTGCAAGAATAGACTTGCTTCCAATTCCATGGATTATGTTTTTAACAGAAAGATTTTTTACTCCAAACACGTTGTCCATATATTTGATTGCAGCAATTTGAAAGTCTTCAATACCGTTGTCGGCATATAATCTATTCTCAGATTTCCCTGCTTCTTCTGAAAGAACACTTAAAATTGCTTTATCAGCCTGTATATCAGGCTCGCCCACGCCCATATCAATAAGCTTAAAATCACTTGGAAATTTGCTTTGCGCCTCTTGTTTCCATTTTTTAATAAGTGCAAACTTATAAATTTCGTTTTTTTTGCCAAACTCTCTGCCTCCAATTCTGTCGGCAAATAAACTTTGAATATTCACATTCAATCCTCCTCAAAATATTCACTCTCAAGCATAGAAAAATACAGCCTGTCAATATACTTGCCGTCAAAATAAAAATAATCGCGAAGTGTACCCTCATATGTGAACCCTCATTTTTCAATTACTCTTTTTGAAGGTAAATTAATTGATTTAGTTGAAATCTGTATTTTGTGAAGCTTGATTTCTTCAAAGCCGTATTTTATTATCGCTTTTACTGCCTCGGTCATATAGCCTCTTCTCTGAAAATTCAAGCCTATGCAATATTCAATTTCTGCAAAATGATTTTTTATATCAACAAGATAAAAAGCAATCTGACCTATGCATTTTTGTGATTTCTTTTCAATTATTGCCCAGCGATATGTGTTATTGCTTTCATATGCGCTGATAAATTTATCCAAAAGTACGATAACCTCTTCCCTTGTTGTGTAAATCGGCTCTGAATACATATGTTGAATTTCAGGTTTGCTCGCCCATATACTCAGTACATTCTCGGCATCATCATATGCAAATTTTCGTAAAATCAATCTGTCAGTTTCAATAGTCTTTGTGCCAATGCTGTTCATATTTTCCTCCTACAATTCATTTTACAAGTACCTGTATTGATTTTAAGATAACATATATGCTATAATTTGTAAAACGAATATTTTAAATCATTTTAATTTGATTATTCGATTAAATGGAGATGTATGTATGAACACAGAAAATCTTAAAACCTTTATCACACTTTCCAAGTACAAAAACTTTACAAAGACGGCCGAGGCATTGTTTGTAGCCCAATCAACCGTTACTAACAGAATTGCAGAACTTGAAAAAGAAGTCGGCAAGCGACTGTTTGAACGCGAAAGAAAAAACGTGCACCTCACCGAAGAGGGAACACGTTTTCTTGACTATGCACACAGAATTATTGAGTTGGAACAATCGGCTGTTAACGATATAAACACAAGCGAAAAATATCCGAACAAAATCAACATAGGCTCAACCAACACAATATATGACTGTCATTTAAAGAATAAGCTTAAAAGCTTTAATCATACAAATGACAAAACCGCATTAAAGGTTACAATTGCTCATTCAATGCCGTTGATTGAAATGCTAGACGACGGTGTAATTGACTTTGCTTTCACATATGTTAATTACACTAAAAATGGAGTCGAGTGCATACCGTTTTGCAATGATGAAATGGTGCTTGTAACCAGCCGCAACAACAAAGAGTTTTCAGGCGGAATAAAGTCCGAAGATTTACCGTCAATTAATTATCTGTACTGTAACTTTACCTTTCAGGGAATCGGAGAATATATCAGAGAGTTATTTCCTAAATATCACAGATTTTCATTTGAAATTGACAGAAGCGCCAATATTATTCCATATCTTGAAAACAGCAAAGCTTACAGCTTTCTGCCGAAAAGTCTGATTATTGAAGAACTGAAAAACGGAAGTCTAACAGAAATACCGTTATTAGATTTTGAAATGCCTCAAATTAAAAGCTTTGTTATATTTAGCAGTCATTCAAAAGAAATTCATAATAATTTTTTTGAATTTATTATCTAAATATCCAATCAATTATTCTTTAATTTTTCTTCCCACTCTTTTTCTTTGAAGCCTGTTAAAACGGCGTTATCGAAAACGATAATCGGTCTTTTTACCAGCATACCGTCTGTTGCAAGGAGCTTAAGCTGTTCTTCATCACTCATTGAAGGCAGCTTATCCTTTAACCCCATAGACTTATACAAAAGTCCGCTTGTGTTAAAAAATCTTTTCAAAGGCAAGCCACTCTGCTCATACCACGATTTAAGCTCATCATAGGTTGGATTGTTATCTTTTATATGTCTGTCAGAATAGTCAAATCCATTATCTTCAAGCCAATTCTTTGCCTTTTTACAGGTAGTGCATTTTGGATATTGTAAAAATAATAATTTCTTTTTCATAATTGACACTCCTAAAATTCAAAAATTTTTCATTTAGTGTTGATAGATAAGTTTTACACGGTTTTATTATAATATTAACAACAGCTTCAGTCAACATTCTTTTCGCCTCAATAATAGTTTTCAACGCAGCAATAAGTGATATGCCCTTATCCTAAAACAAATGACACATTATTTGTCGCCCGAAGAAACTGAAAATAAGATAAACGAAACCCGTCTCGTTCAGGAAATATTAGTACGTGAAAACGAGAGTGTAATTGAGGCTGTTATTTTTCCTGATTTTGAATATGCAAATAAAAAGAAAATTAAGGATATTCAGTCAGAATTACAAAAGATTATTGACGGCTATAACCTATCTGTTCCCGCATATAAAAAGGTTTACAGCCTAAAGGTGCGTGAAACTGAGTTTGAAAAAACTCAGACTAAAAAAATCAAGAGATATTAACAGTCAAAGAACAATAATTTTTTATACTTCATAATACAGAATAATTATATTTCTAAATTAATATCAAGTAAAAAAGAACCCCGATCAAATCCGTTAATTAAATTTGAATGAGGTTCTTTTTACTGTTCATAAACCGATTGTAACAGCATTGCATATTGTCAAAATATGTTTTATAATAAATATACTTAAATAATATCTGTAGTTAATATCGGGGTGAGAGTAATGAATTTTTTGTATGTGGGTCTGGGCGGTATGCCGGGTGCAATGCTGAGATATGCAATCAGCCTTATTCCATATAGAGGAAATTTTCCGATTCTTACCTTCATTACTAACATAATCGGAGCAATTATAATTGGCTTTGCAGTTGGTGTGGCAGCAAGAAAAAAATATCGGATAATTTTATGCTGTTTTCGAAAACAGGTGTTTGCGGCGGCTTTACAACCTTTTCAACTTTTTCTCTTGAAGCCTATAACCTTTTTCAAGACGGCAGCTATACCGCTGCAATAATATATGCTCTGCTTAGCGTGCTTCTTTGTATCGCAGGAGTATGGCTTGGAATGCTTTTTTCATCCCTTATTGTAAAAGACTGAAAAATATGATATTATTGACAATGGATTTTTACTAAACTATAGTGCATTACCAGATAGGAATGATGTTTTTGGCAAGAGCAGTACCGCTGTTCAGCGGAAGCAAAGGCAACAGCTACTACATAGGCACAACCTCAGAGGGCGTTTTGATTGACGCGGGCAGGTCGTGCAAGCAAATTGAATATGCTATGGAAGCAAACGGACTTAGTATGAACAGCATCAGTGCTGTCTTTATCACTCACGAGCACACCGACCATTGCAGCGCGCTCAAAGTGCTTGCAAAACGCTATAAGTTTGATGTTTACGGAAGTCTCGGCACACTGAACGCTCTGGAGCAATACGGCAAAATTGCTCCTGAAACTACAGCAAGGCTGATTGAAAATGAAATTGCAATAGGTAATATGCTTGTGCAGAGAATTGATACTCCCCACGACGCTGCGGAAAGCTGTTGCTACCGTGTGACAGCTCCCGACGGAAAATCTGCATTGATTGCAACAGATATGGGAATTATCCTCCAAGAGGTACACAATGCAGCAATGAAAAGCGACTTTGTAGTTCTTGAATCAAATCATGATATTGATATGCTCAGAAACGGCGACTATCCCTTTCCTCTGAAAAAAAGAATTCTATCCGACAAAGGACATCTCTCAAACGAGACTTGCGCAAATGAGCTTGCAGAGCTTGTAAAATGCGGCACACTAAGACTGATGCTGGGACATTTGAGCGAACAAAACAACACACCTTCTCTTGCTCTTTCAACCTCAGTTTCAACTCTTGAAAAATCAGGAATGAAGTTCAGAAGCGACTATACACTAGACGTTGCACCGCCTGAAACCAGGGTGCAATCTGTTATTTTTTAAGAAAATGATTAGAATAAATATTATATGTATCGGTAAAATCAAAGAAAAATACTTTTCGGACGCAATAGCCGAATACTCAAAAAGACTGACTGCCTTTTGCAAATTTTCGGTAATTGAGCTTGCTGAAGAAAAAATCAGAAACAATACTCCAAATGAGTCACAAATTTCTGAGGTTATTGAAGCCGAGGGCAAACGTATTATTCAAAAAATCAATCCCTCAGACTATGTTGTGGCAATGTGCATTGAGGGCAAGCTTATGTCAAGCGAAGAATTGTCAAAAACTATTGACAATGCAAGCATAATCGGTAAAAGTACAATAGATTTTGTAATAGGCGGCAGCTATGGTCTGAGCGACAGAGTTAAGAGCAGAGCAGACTTGAGATTGTCAATGAGCCGAATGACCTTTCCGCATCAAATGGCAAGAATGATTCTCTGCGAGCAGATTTACCGCGCGTTTGAAATTTCAAGCAACGGGAAATATCATAAATAAACTAAACTTAGAAATTTTGTAAAGATAGGAAAATAAAAATGGCGCTTGACGGTATTTTTTTAAGACACATAAAAAACGAAATTGAAACTGTTGCACTCGGTGCAAGAGTTTCGCAGATTTATCAGCCTAACCGAGACGAGCTTGTGTTTGCTCTGAGAACCTTTCAGGGCAACAAAAAGCTGCTGCTCTCTTCACGGGCAAACTCTCCGCGCATAAATTTCTGCTCTGACACTCCCGAAAATCCTGCGCAGCCGCCTATGTTCTGTATGCTGCTGCGCAAGCGTATAGGAGG
>CAYQXN010000040.1:10759-15664 GCA_964421585.1 uncultured Ruminococcus sp.
GTTCGTCAAATGGACTGCGACCGTGTAATCTTCCTTGATTTTGAGTGCGTCAATGAGCTTGGAGACGTCGTGATGATTACAGTCGTATGCGAAATTATGGGTATGTACAGCAATATAATTATTGTTGACTCCGAGGGCATGATTATCGACTCGCTCAAACGCGTTGACCTCACAATGAGCAGCCGCCGTCTGGTGCTTCCAAACCTGAAATATGAGCTTCCCGAACCTCAGGACAAGTTAAATATTTTATGCACCGAACCGTTGGATATAGCCGAAAAAATCAGGAACATTGACAAAGAAACACCGCTAAACAAGGCTCTTTTGCAGACAATACAGGGTGTATCACCCATTATTTGCAGAGAAATTGAGTACAATGTGCTTGAAGGTGCAACAAACCATATTGAAGGCGTACTATATGACAAGCTGATTTCCGAGCTTACCAAGCTAAAAAGAATTACAGAAACCTGTTCAGGTCAGCCTCACATAATTTATCGCGAGGACGGTAAACCGATTGATTTCAGCTTTTTGCCGATTGAGCAGTACGGCCGCCTTGCAAAGATTGAAAAATCTGACAGCTTCTCTTCCCTGCTTGACCACTATTATGACGCACGTGACAGCCGCGAACGTATGAGAGTCAAATCTCAAGGGCTTGTCAAGCTGCTTTCAAACACAAGCGAGCGGCTTGCACGAAAAATCAACAAACAACAGACTGAGCTTAAGCAATGCGAAAATCGTGAACAACTCAGAATTTGCGGAGATCTTTTGCAAGCTAATCTTTATAGAATTGAGCGAGGAGCAGCGTTTGTTGACGTTGAAAATTTTTATGATGAAAACTATGCAACGCTTAGAATTAAACTAAATCCTGCAATATCACCTGCAGCAAATGCCCAGAAATATTACAAGGATTATCAAAAAGCCAAAAATGCAGAGCTTATGCTCACAGAACAGATAAAAAAAGGTAAAATTGAGCTTGAATATGTTGATTCCGTACTTGACACCGTAATGCGCGCCGATACTGAAAAAGACCTTCTGCAAATCAGAGAGGAGCTTACAGAACAAGGCTATCTTCACAGTCGTAAGAGCAAACAGAAGCAGCCGCCTGCATTGCCGCCGATTGAATTTACTTCAAGTGACGGATTTAAAATTTGGGTAGGCAGAAACAACAGGCAAAATGATAAACTTACTCTGAAAACTGCCGATAAAAATGACATGTGGCTGCACACAAAGGATATTCACGGTTCACACGCCATCATAGTTTCTGACGGACGTGAAATCAGTGAAACGGCCATTTTTGAGGCTGCACGAATTGCTGCATATCACAGCAAGGCTCAGAACAGCAGTCAGGTGCCTGTTGACTATACGCTTGTGCGCAACGTCAGCAAGCCTAGCGGCGCAAAGCCCGGAATGGTAATTTATGTGAGCAACAGAACTTTGTACGTAACTCCATACAACGGAATTGAAAGATCCTAGGGCTTATTCAATACTCTCTATAATTTTGAAAATATTCTGCAATAAACTAATGCAGTCCTGAAAAAACAGGACTGCATTTTTTAAATATATATTAATACTAAAATCTCATTGTAAGTGATATGCGGTTTTTGTCAGCATCAACGGATAAAATTTTAACCGTAACAACATCTCCTACCTTGAGAACCTCACTCGGATGCTTGATGTACTTGTCACAAATCTGAGAGATATGAACAAGACCGTCCTGATGTACGCCTATATCAACAAATGCACCGAAATCTATTACATTTCTGACTGTGCCCTTAAGCTCCATTCCCTCTTTTAAATCCTTTATGTCAAGAATGTCGCTTCTGAGCATTGGAGCAGGCATTTCGTCACGCGGGTCTCGTCCCGGTTTTGAAAGCTCCTTAACAATATCATCCAGTGTCGGCAAGCCTATGCCAAGTCGCTCGGCAAGCGGCTTTCTTCCTATGCTCTGCACACGTGCGGCAATATCCGGGAATTTTCCCGACTTTATTTCTTTTTCAGAATATTCAGCAATAGTCAGCAGCTCCTGTGCACTCCTGTAGCTCTCAGGATGTACACTCGTATTGTCAAGAGGGTTCTTACTTTCAGGCACCCTAAGAAATCCTGCGCACTGCTCAAACGCCTTAGGTCCCAGCTTTGCAACCTTCTTAAGCTCGGCACGCGATGTAAAAGCGCCGTTCTCCTCCCTGTATGCCACTATGTTCTTACATACTGTACTGCTAAGCCCCGACACTCTGGAAAGCAATGCCGGAGAAGCAGTATTAAGGTCAGCGCCAACTGAGTTTACACAGTCCTCAACAACACCGTCAAGCGTTTCGCCAAGTCTCTTCTGCGGCATATCGTGCTGATACTGACCTACTCCGATTGCCTTTGGCTCAATTTTAACAAGCTCAGCAAGAGGATCCTGCAAACGTCGTGCAATTGAAACTGCACTTCTGAGAGTGAGGTCAAGCTCGGGCAGTTCTGTTGCGGCAAGCTTTGAGGCAGAATAAACCGAAGCTCCTGCTTCACTGACAACCATATAATAGACCTTACGGTCAGTCTCCTTAATAGCGTCGGCAGTGAACATTTCGGTTTCCTTGCTCGCTGTGCCGTTGCCTATAGAAATTATGTCAACATTATGCTTATTTATAAGCTGTAGGAGCTTCTGCTTTGACTCTGCAATCTTTCTGTCCGAATGAGTCGGATATATCACAGCTGTGTCAAGCACCTTGCCTGTATCATCAACTACTGCAACCTTGCAGCCTGTTCGATAGCCCGGGTCAAGTCCCAGTACAACCTTTCCTTTGACAGGAGGCTGCATAAGAAGCTGCTTAAGGTTTACTGCAAATACCTTCATTGCGCTTTCTGAGGCTGTTTCGGTAAGCTCATTTCTCACCTCACGTTCAATGGACGGAAAAATCAAACGTTGATATGCGTCTGTGCAGGCTTCTCTGATAATATCCGAACAAAACGAATTTGAGTCCCTTATCATCATTCTGAATATAGAGTTAAGCGGTTTTTCACTGTCAAGCTCAAGAGTGACCTTGAGGAAGCCCTCCTTCTCTCCCCTGTTTACGGCAAGAATTCTGTGACCCGCTATTTTTTTGACAGGTTCCTTAAAGTCATAGTAAATCGTATATACGCTTTCCTTGTCTGCATCAACCGCTGATGAGGATAATGTGCCCAGACTATGTGCAAAATTTCTTACTCTTCTGCGCACCTCGGAATTGTCTGATACAAGCTCTGCAATAATATCCATTGCACCCTGAATTGCTTCCTCGGATGTATTTACACCCTTCTCCTCATTAATATACTTTTCAGCTTCCTCAGAAGGATTAAAGTCTCTTTCCTGAGAAAGAATTGTTTCGGCAAGCGGCTCAAGACCCTTCTCCTTTGCAACAGAAGCCCTTGTTTTGCGCTTTGGTCTGAACGGACGATAAATATCTTCAAGCTCGCTCATAGTAGATGCCTTATCAAGTGCAGACGCAACCTCATCAGTCAGCTTTTCCTGACCTTCAATAAGAGCACGGATTTCTTCTCTGCGCTTGTCAAGTCCTCTGAGATATTCAAGTCTTTCACTAAATTCACGTATGATTTGGTCGTCCATCGAGCCGTGCATTTCCTTTCTGTATCTTGCAATAAACGGTATAGTGTTACCCTCATCAAGCAAAGCAATTATATTTGCTGCATATTCTTCCTTTATATTAAATTGCTCTGACAGTATCTTTGAATAATCCATTGTTTATACCTTTCCTATATTTTATTCAATATGGGACTTCCCCAAAACAGCCGTTACTCCAGCTCAAACGCACCTGTATAGAGCTGATAATACTGACCTTTTTGTGCAATCAAATCATCATGATTTCCGCGTTCGATAATACGTCCGTGTTCAAGCACGATGATAACATCAGAATTTTTAACGGTAGAAAGACGGTGTGCAATAACGAATACCGTCCTGCCTTTCATCAGGGCATCCATACCTCGCTGAACTATTGCCTCTGTTCTTGTATCAATTGAAGAGGTTGCTTCATCCAGTATCATAACAGGAGGGTCGGCAACTGCGGCACGAGCTATAGACAAAAGCTGCCGCTGTCCCTGAGAAAGATTTGCCCCGTTTCCTGAAAGAGCGGTCTGATAACCGTCCGGAAGTCTGGTGATAAAGTCGTCTGCACCTGCAAGCTTTGCAGCGGCAATACACTCCTCATCAGTTGCGTCAAGCTTTCCATACCTGATATTTTCCATAACTGTGCCCGTAAACAGGTTTGTATCCTGAAGCACAATACCGAGAGCATGCCTCAAGTCGCTTTTCTTTATCTTGTTTATATTAATTCCGTCATATCTGATTTTACCATCGGCAATATCATAAAAACGATTCAGCAAATTAGTTATAGTAGTTTTTCCTGCACCCGTTGCGCCGACAAACGCTACCTTCTGCCCCGGCTTTGCATAAAGACTTACATTGTGAAGAACCGTCTTGCCTTCCTCGTATGCAAAATCCACGTCAAACAGTCTGACATCTCCCGTAAGCTTTGTATAAGTAACCTGTCCGCTTTCCTGATGCGGATGTTTCCAAGCCCATAAGCCTGTTCTTTCCTCACACTCAGTTAATACGCCGTTTTTCTCACAAACATTTACTAGAGTAACATAGCCGTTGTCCTGCTCCTCCTGCTCATCCATCAGATCAAAAATTCTCGCTGTGCCTGCCATTCCCATAACTACGGCATTTACCTGATTTGATACCTGATTAATAGAGCCTGCAAAATGCTTTGTCATATTTAAAAACGGTACAACAATACTTATACTGATTGCAAGTCCCGAAATGCTTATATTAGGAGCATTGAAAAGCAGCAGCACACCGCCGGCTAATGCAACAATTACATACAGAACATTTCCTATATTATTCAGTATAGGAGCTAAAATATTTGCATA
>CAYQXN010000041.1:0-14975 GCA_964421585.1 uncultured Ruminococcus sp.
CCCGTTATTTTATCACCGTTGAGCACCGACTGCTGAATGGGTGCAGCTCCTCTGTATTTTGGCAGAAGAGAGCCGTGAATATTAACACAACCGTATTTCGGTGCATCAAGAACAGCCTTTGGAAGAATTCTTCCATAAGCTGCAACAACGATTACATCAGGATTTATAGTATTGATAATTTCAAGAGCATTACCGTCTTTGAATGTAATCGGCTGATATACAGGGATATTAAGCTCCTGTGCACACACTTTGACATCAGACGGAGTCATAAGCTGCTTTCTGCCTTTTGGCTTGTCGGGCTGAGTAAATACGGCAGCAACCTCGTGTTCTGAATTATATAGTTTTTTAAGTGCAGGCACAGCAAAATCAGGTGTGCCCATATAAATAATTTTCATAATATTCCTCTTGAGAAATAAAATAAAGTTTCGCTAACCTATCACATTAATTTTCAAGCTCTTCAATTTCTTTTGGAGTCAACATACGGATTGCCTTCTCCTTATAAAGAATACCGTCGAGATGATCAATTTCGTGACAAAACGCCTTGGCAAGCAGCTCTTTGCCGTCTATGGTAAATTCATTGCCGTTTCTGTCCTGAGCCTTCACTTTTACATAATCAGGACGTCGTGTGATTCCCCACTCGCCGGGGCACGACAGACACCCTTCAAGTGTTTCCTGTTCACCGCTATAAGCTATAATCTGCGGATTCACAAGCTCAATCACGCCTTCACCTACATCTATGATTACAACACGGCGAAGAATTCCGACCTGCGGAGCTGCAAGTCCCACTCCGTTAGCCTGATGCAAGGTTTCAATCATATCATCAATCAAAATCGCAAGACGTTCGTCAAACTTGACCACGGGTCTGCATTTCTTAGTCAGAACATCATCGCCTTCTTTGACAATTTGTCTTATAGCCATTATACATTATCCTTTCTTAATCAGCAGATAAGTGCGTTCATATCTGCATACGCTGTTACGCCGCCGAATTCTTTATTATTTCCGAATTCCAAAAGAAGCTTTGAAAGCATTGCTCGAAATTCACGATTATTTTTACATTTTACAATAAGCTTATACCGATATTTATTGCTTACTTTAACAACAAGTGCAGGTGAAGGTCCCAAAATTCTCAGCGGAAGTTTAGGATATTCATCACGTGCAAGTCTTATAAACGACTGCAAAAAAACGTTCGCCGCCTTGAGTGTAGCCGCTTGATTTTCACCCACAAAACCAATTAAACAAATATCTGCAAAAGGCGGATAGAGCATTGCTTTGCGAATGCCGATTTCTGTATTATAAAAAGCATTGTAATCCTGCTTTGCAGCCATTGAGATAATCAGATTATCAGGAGTATAAGACTGTATAACTGCTATCCCCTTTGAAGCTCCCCGTCCGCTTCTGCCAACCACCTGAGTAAGCAATGAAAACGAGCGCTCATAGCTGCGGTAATCGTCAGCATATAGCATCTGGTCTGTGTTGAGCACGCCTACAAGAGTTACGTTAGGAAAATCAAGACCCTTTGCCACCATTTGCGTTCCCACAAGTATATCATATTCACCATTTGCAAAAGCAGAAATCATCTTTTCATACGATGATTTTGAAGATGTTACATCTGTGTCCATACGCAAAATTCGTGCATTTGGAAACAGCTCTGCAATATCCTTTTCTGCCTTTTGAGTGCCTGTTCCGCCAAAGCGAAGAGATTTGCCGTGACAGGTTGGACACTCATCAGTATATGGTACGGAATATCCGCAATAATGACACATAAGCCTGTTGTTTGCGCTGTGGTATGTCAGAGATATTGAACAGTTAGGGCAGGTCACGGGGTCTCCGCAAAAACGGCAGGTGACAAAGGTATTGTGACCGCGCCTGTTCAAAAGCAAAATAGACTGCTTATTATGCTCAAGATTATATTCAAGATTTTCAAGAAGAACCTCTGAAAAACCTGTTGTATTACCCTTTTGAGCTTCCACATTCATATCAGCTGTCATAACCTTTGGCAAGGTTGCCGAGCCGTAACGCTTAGTAAGCATATTGAGCGAATAACGGTGATTAATCGCATAATAAAAGGTTTCTATGCTTGGTGTTGCCGAACTGAGAACAAGCAGAGCTCCGTTGCAACTGCAACGGTATTTTGCAATCTCACGTGCATGATAACGCGGAGAGCTTTCGGACTTGTAGCTGTATTCCTGCTCTTCATCAATTATTATAAGTCCCAAATTCTCGAACGGTGCAAACACTGCGCTGCGTGTGCCGATTACAATTTTTGCAATCCCTTTGCGGACACGTTTATACTCATCAAGCCTTTCCCCAAGTGACAAAGCACTGTGAAACACTGCAATCTCATCACCAAAACGTTCGGAAAACAGTGAAACAAACTGAGGTGTGAGTGAAATTTCGGGGACCATTACTATAATACCCCTGCCTTCATCTATTACACGCTCAATCAATTTCATAAAAACATTGGTCTTACCTGAACCCGTTACACCATAAAGCAGGCTGATATGAGGATTGCTGTCTGCATATTCAGCATACAGATTGTCACAAGCCTTCTGCTGTTCATCAGAAAGTACAATAGGTTCAGGAATACTGCTGTGACTGCGGCTTTTGATTCTGAAAACCTCTTCATCATAAATGAAAATAAGTCCTTTACTTACAAGCGCATCTACTACCGCAGAAGAAACACCTGTAAAGTAACAGAGCTCTTTAACAGATATCCCGCCTGTCATTTGTATTAGTTCAAATACATTCTTCTGCTTTTCCGTAAGCCTTATTCCGGAAACATCAGCATCCGGAACAGGTGACGCCATTTTCATAACAGCATCAGATACACGTCTGAATGCTTCATCAGAACGAAAAAGCACATTCTTAGATACCATTTCGTCAAGAATACGACTGTCACTGAGGCCGAAAGCGTTAAGAATTGTATCAGACTTAACAGGCTTACGTTTTTTGAACAGAAAATCATAAATTCTCTGCTCCTCAGGCAAAAGGTTGTTTTCTTCAAAATCCTTGCTGTCTCTGGCTGCGTAAACAGTTGACAGCTGATAATTTATGCCTGCCGGAAGCATAGTCTTAACCGCGTCATAAAGGGTGCAGAAATAGTGTTCCTTCATAAACTGCGCAAGACCAAGCATTTCATTTGACAAAACAGGCTCTTTGTCGGTCACGCTAAGAATATATTTAAGCTTATCGTGCGGTGAATGCGACAGAGACAGTACAATGCCCTGACGCTTTTTGTTACCTCTGCCAAAGGGCACAATTACTCTTACCCCTGCCCTAACACTCTTGCAGAGTTCATCGGGTATGGCATAGGAAAACGGCTTATCAAAAGAATAGGTTGTGTTTTCTACCGCAATTAAAGCAACCGAATCAGAGCTCGTCATCTTCCGGCTCAATCAAATTAATCTGATGGTTTCTGATTTCATCAATCGCAAGAAGAACAGGCTTTTCCTCGGTCACGGTGCCTTTATCCTCAAATACCTTTGTAATTTGTCTTGCCCTCTTTGAAACACCCACTACAAGTGCATACTTGCTCTGCTTGCCTTCAAATAATTCATCAACATCTACTCTATGCATAATATTTCTCCTTAATATATACTGTAATAATTATAATAATATGTTTTTATAAGTCCTTGTGAAGAATGTCAAGGATTTGCTTTACTGCAATATCAATATCTCCGTTTATAATATTGTATTTATATCTGTTTCTAAAACTCATTTCCCAATTTGCCTGTGCAAGGCGTTTTTGAATGGTCTCCTCATCCTCTGTGCCTCTGCGCCTTAATCGGCGTTCAAGAGACTCCATTGAAGGAGGCAAAATAAAGATACTTAGAATATCGGGATGCTTCTTCATAACCTGAAGTCCACCCTGCACTTCTATCTCAAGAAAAACATTGTAGCCTTCTTTGAGCATATCCTCGACCTGTTGTCTTGGAGTGCCGTAGTAATTACCGCAATATTCAGCATACTCAAGATAACCATCCTCATCAATCAAATCTGCAAACTCTTTTTGGGTAACGAAATTATAGTGCACACCGTCAATTTCGCCCTTGCGCGGGTCACGGGTGGTATTTGAGACTGAAAGCTTTATGCTCGGGTCACGCTTCATAAGCTCAGCCAAAAGCGTTCCCTTACCAACTCCCGAAGAACCTGTGTAGAGAACAAGTCTGCCCTGCCTTCCGTTATTCATCCCTCTGCTCCTCACTTTCATCAGTTCTGTTCTGTATTGTTTCGCAGGAAATTGCAGACAGAACAACATGGTTATGTTCCATAATAATAACCGACTTGCACTTTCGTCCGCAGGTTGCGTCAATAAGCATACCCGTACTCTTTGCCTCCTGTACAATTCGCTTAACAGGCGCTGAGTCAGGCATCACAACAGCAATAATCTTATAAGAGCTGACAAGATTACCAAATCCTATATTTATCAGTTTCATATTCCGCCTCGTTTACTCAATATTCTGAACCTGTTCGCGGATTTTTTCAATCTCGCTCTTAATGTCAACTACTTTGTGAGCAAGGAGAGCATCCTGTACCTTTGAGCCGATTGTATTTGCCTCCCTGTTCATTTCCTGAATTATAAAATCAAGTTTTCTGCCTACCGGCTCTTCACATTCAAGGAATTGATTAAGCTGTTCAAAATGACTGCGCAGTCTTACGGTTTCTTCTGCCACAGCAACCTTGTCGGCAAATACTGCTACTTCCGTGAGAACTCTGTGTTCATCAATTGAAACGCTGTTGTCAGCAAGCGTCTGCTTTATTCGTTCAAGAAGTCTGTTTTCATATTCTTTTACAGTCAGCGGAGAACGTTTCTCAATCTCGCCTACAATTGAAAGAATTGTATTGGCTCGGCTGAGAATATCTGCTTTCATTTTTTCTCCTTCTGCTTCTCGCATTGATATGAAGGATGAAAGCGCTTCCTCAGCTGCAGAAATTACATCAGCTGTAATTTGCTCCTCGTCCTCAGCAGTCTTGTGAACAGTCAAAACTTCAGGAATTCGTGAAAGAGAAACAACCGTAACATCATCCTCAACTCCATAAGTATCTTTGATTTCTTTCATAGCGTTGAGATAACCCGAAACAAGCTGATGATTTACTGTAACCTCAGCAGGCGTGTTGTCAGAAGTTCCGATTGAAACATACATATCAAGCTTTCCCCTTGAAACTCTTGAGTTCACATAGCTTTTGAGCTTATCCTCAACAAATCCGTATCCGCGAGTAGTATGGCAGGAAAATTCAAAATATCTGTGGTTCACGCTTTTAATTTCAACGGTAATTTCCCTGCCGTTCAAAACAGTTTCACATCTTCCAAAACCTGTCATTGATTTTATCATAGAATACTCCTTTCATAACATTATAATCTGTATATAGAAGTATTATAGCACCATAACTCTTGTTTGACAATGGATTTATTACAAAACTGTAACAACTTTTTATGTTTACATAAACTATGCTGATATGATATACTAAACAAGTTAAATGTATTTTTATTGTAAAGGAATGAATTTTTATGTCAGGACATAACAAATGGAGTACAATCAAGCAGAAAAAAGGTAAAAACGACGCAGCAAGAGCTAAAGTTTTTACTAAAATCGGCAGAGAGCTTATAGTTGCAATCAAAGAGGGCGGAAGCGCAGATCCTACTGTTAACTCAAAGCTAAAGGACTGCATTGCTAAGGCTAAGGCTGCAAACGTTCCTAACGATAATATTGAACGTATTATTAAAAAGGCTTCAAACGACGCTGACTCAACAAATTACGAGGCAGTTACATATGAAGGATACGGACCAAACGGTATTGCTGTTATTGTTGAGGCGCTCACAGACAATCGTAACAGAACAGCAGGTGAAGTAAGACATTACTTTGATAAATTTGGCGGTAATATGGGTACACAGGGCTGCGTAAGCTTTATGTTCTCTCAGAAAGGCGTTCTTGTAATTGAGCGTGAAGAGCTTGAAAAAGACGAGGACGCAGTTATGAGCGACGCACTAGAGTGCGGTGCCTCTGATTTTGAAGCTGACGAAGATGTTTTCACTATATATACCGAACCTGAAGATTTTAGTGCAGTAAGAGACGACCTTGAAAAGCTTGGATATACATTTGTTTCTGCTGAGCTTGAAATGGTGCCAAGCACTTATACGAAGCTAGAAGATGAGGAAACTGTTACTAAAATGCAAAAAATGCTCGATATGTTTGAGGATAACGACGATATTCAGAACGTATGGCATAACTGGGAAATGTAAGAAGCTACATCACATAATCAATAAATTAACCGCCTCGCATAAAGCAAGGCGGTTTTATTTTGGTTATAAAATATTTATGAATTATCCGAAGAAGTAAAAGTAACTGTATAATCATTATAGTTTAGTTCGATAGAAATAATGGTATTACCTTCATAGTCAACGCTAAAGGTAGTAGATGTACCGTCATCAAAATACATATTAATAGTTGAGTCATCAGCAAGTTCATAAACTCCCGAATGTGTACCGTCATCAGGCGAACCGGGAGTCATCCAAAAAGTAAAACTGCCGTCGTCGTTGAAATTCAATGAGCCGTTATAGGTTGAATAGCTTACATTATAAATCTCTGCCATTTCAACCTCATCACCGCTGGCATTTTTAGCAGACAAAGGAACCCACGTAGTATTGCAAAGATTCGCAGTTTTTGCGCTTTTGGCAGAATTAACTGCTGCAATCACAATTACAACGCCAATTATTACTACGGCTGCTGTAAGGAGTATAATAGTTTTTCGCCTTTTTAGTTTCTTTTTTCTATTGACCTTTAAGTCGGTACGTTTTTTTGATGATTTTTTACTCTTACTCATACTTAACCGCCATATCAACTAAAATAAACATCATATCCGCCGTAGTCAACTACAAATTCGCTCGGAACATCACCGTTCCACTCAGAAACAGAGATTTTAAGATTTTTATCATTAGTATATGTTGCAATGATTGAGTCTCCGCTTACTGCATAGGCGCCTGAATTGGCAGAAGATTGAATCAGGGTATCCGAAAAGCTTCCGTCGCTTTTAAATACAATTCCACCGTCTGCATACGAGCTGCCAAAAACCTCTTTAAGAGAACATTCACTACCTGTAGAAGTATCCACTGCCATATAAGGCGTATAGGAACCGCTAAAATAGCTTACCTCATTACCGCTCTCTGCCGGAACAACTACAGACTTGCTGTCGGATGATTCATCAAAATGTTCATCAGTTTTCTCTGATTCAGATTCCGACGTTGTTACTTCTTCAATGGATTCTACAGTAGTTTCCTCAAATCCTGCAGTTACCTCCTCTGTAGAAGCTTCTGAAACAGTTTCCTCCGTAGCAATTGTTGAAACATAATTTGTTGTTACAGTCTTATCCTCGGATTTATTACCGGAAAATACAAATATTATCACGCAAACTGCAACTATTGCCACAACAATAACTGCTGCCGCAGCAATAATTACAGGCTTTTTGGATTTTTTTGATTTATGCCTGCCTGACATTTAATCACTCCCCTTTTTATGCGTCTGCTGTTTTTGCTTAAGCAGCACACTCCGTTTTACCATTTTACCGTTATAAAAAATATATTCGTCGCCGTCACCTTCATCATCAATAACAATTTCATTGAATTCCTCAGGCACTTCCGACTTGAGAGGTTCGCTGTCTAAGAACTGCCCCTTTCTTCGGCTCTCAATCTTTCTGTCAATTTCATCCGTCTTTTTTTTGCCATTTACAATCATTGAATACATATTCCTATAAACCGCAGAATTTATAATGAAAGCCGCAATAGAAGGCACAATGAACAAAGCCAAAACAGCCGTAACAATCAATAAAGCAATACTGTTGCCACAACAAAGCAGAGCAGTTGCACATATAAGAAAAAGTATAAATAAACCAAAAACAGCAATAATATTATGCTTAATCTCACCAAATGTCATTAACATACTGTTTTTGTATATATTATTAAGCTTAAGGTCAAACGTCACCGTCATTGCGGGGATATAAAAAAAAGCAAAGAGAAATATAACTGCAATTATTATACTGATTACAAGAAAAAGGTAAAACAAGCCGCTTGTCCTGCCAAGAGAAATATACAAATTAATTGAATAATAACTGAAAATAATAGCTACGTATAAAACAACGCCATGAAGAAGAAATCTGAAAAAGTTTTCCTTAATACCGAGAATATAATTCCTAAAAACTTCTACGTTTTTCTCCCCTCTTACCATATGCGATGTAACCTGAGTCACACCTGCATAAAAGGGAAATAAAGGAATTATCGACAGAAAAAGTATAAAGTCGGAATTGACAGCAGTCAGAGAATTTACAAGATAGAAAACTACAAAAAATACTGCAAACGGAACTGCAAACAAAAGATTTGTAAGCAGAAGCTTGGGCAAATTATGAAATAAAGAAAAAATAAACTGCGTTAACGGAAAACTATTTTTTTCAGCAGTCATACAGTACCTCCGATTGAGATACAGCATACATTGATGTCATACCCCACACTATTTAATCAAAAATTGAATACCCCCGAAAACAATGTCCACAGTGCCGTGTCAAGCAAAGAAGCACAAAAAGTCATTATCAACGCTGACATTGAATGCGAGCAGTAACGTATTGTATCACTATATATTGCCACGGCAGATGCAGAACGGCTTATCACAAAAGAAAACATTCTTTTAGAAAAGCCAAATGAATAAACAGAAATTATAACCAATGCCAGACAGAACACAAAGGTTCCCGGAAGTAACACAAGAAGATAAAATCCTGCCCCCTTGAGCGAATAAACAGAGATCAAGTAGCCTGCCGTGATACCTGTGCCGAGTCCCCTGAAAAAAACTATAAGAGGCAGCACAATAACTCCCCAAGGTGCAAAACCACACAAAAATACAGCCAAAAGGAAAATAAAATCTGAAGCAAAGCAGGCACAAAACGTACCTGCTGCATTTTGTTCAAGACGAACATCAAGATTAGTTGTGAACAAAAAATCAAGCGAATTAAGAAGCTGAGAATCTGCATTACGTGCATAAACAGTTCCCACAGCAAGTCCGGCAAGCAGAATAAGGACAAACACCATATGCTTTCCGTAACGCCTGATAAAATATTTTATATCCGGCAGACGAAGCAGCGGTCGGCGATTTATTTTATTTCCGGACTGCTTAAACGAAAAAATTACACTCTTCATTTTTAAAAAACATTCCTTTCACAGATAAGCTAACAGCAGTAGTCCAATGGACAAACATCAAAGTTACTTAATCATATGATGAATGTTTTAAGATTATGAAATTATTTGCCAAGCTCTGTACAAGCATTCATTGCGTCCTGAACAGTCTCATAAAAGCCGTGTTCTTTAAGCTTATCAAGAGCAGCTATTGTTGTGCCTCCCTTTGAACTTACCTTTTTAATAAGATCATCTGCACTGTCACCGCTTTCACGAAGCATTGCTGCCGAACCTTCCAGAGTAGCACATATAAGGTTCATAGCCTTGTCATAATCAATGCCGTTATTCTGCGCATAATCAGCCATTGCCTTTGCAAAAAGATAAATATAGGCAGGACTTGAACCGTTTATCGAAATAATTTCGTTCATATGCTCCTCTGTAATATACTCACAAACACCGCTGCCTGCAAACATATCATAGACAATCTGCCTGTCTGCATCACTGATATTTTCTGAAGGACAAAGTGCTGTTGCACCTTTACCGAGAAGAAGAGGAGTATTAGGCATCACACGTACAACGGGACAATTGCAGCCAAGACCGTTGCGAACAAAATCAATGGAAATTCCTGCCGCAATTGAAACAAAGGTTTTATTCACATTTACCGACGGTTTCAGGGCTTCAAGAACCTCAAGATAGTTCTGTGGCTTTACAGCAAGAACAATAATGTCGCTTAAAGCTGCCGTTTGAGAAGATGACTCAAACACATTCGCACCAAAGCCCTTAATTATTTCTAATTTTTCGGCGTCAATATCAAACACATTGATAAAATCAGCATTGCCGTCATTTTGTGCCATTAAGCCCTTAATGATTGCAGTTGCCATATTGCCGGCACCGATAAAACCTATTTTTTTCATATATACCTCTTTTTATAAAATGCAGTACAGTAACATATTTATTATTAAATTGAAATACTGCTGTTGCTTGAACAGGTGTAACTGAATTTCTTTTTATTGTTCTGTCCGTCACGTGTGTAATCGCCGTAGAAGAACACCTCAGCCTCATCAATACGTCTGTACAGAAGACCCCAATAGCAGGATCCGGATGCGTGATGATAAGCAAAGAAATTCTTAACAAAGCTTGTTTCACTTGTATTTGCAAGGTCGCGTGTACTGTCTTTAACCGATGCATAAGAGCTGTATATATAGCCAGTTGTGCCGTCCGACAGCTTAATCTTGTACCAGTTTGAATTATATAGGGTTGCCGAAACAAAGGTAAATGTTGTGTTTTTAGACATAGTCTTAACAACAGAATAGCTTGTTCCCGCACCGCTTCGCAAATTAACATCAGATGCATTTACATATCCGCTTGCTCCTGCTGTTATTTTGCTTGAAGTGCCTGTATTGAGCAATACAGACTGGAGGTCTGCGTCGTTATAAATTACGCTTGCACCTAAATTATATGAAAAACATACAAGAGCGTCAAATTGCTGCTGATTGAATTTTATATTATTGTCAAGCAGGAATGAGTTCGTTCTGGTTGTATAACCACCGCTGTTTACAGTCTTTACAAGATAGGCATAAGCGGCATTTTTTGTAAGATTATTATAGAACTGCTCGCCTGCTGTGATGACCTTTCCGTATCCTACTGTGGGGTCTGATGTGATGTTATCAGGAGTAAGACTTGAAAGAAAGCCCTCATAGTCTGCAATCAGATTAATTATTTCATCACTTGCCCTGCGTTCAGAGCAAACAGTTGTAGTAGTATCTGTAGATGTTGTAACAAACACCTCTCCCTCACCAAAGGTTGGTGTTGCAGTATATTTACCTGAATTTTTGAACTCCGCATACGCTTTGATAGTCCAGGAGCCTGATGTACTGAGTTTTTTTGACGCTGTCCACAGATAGTTGTCCCCATCCTTTGTCTTGCTTGTTGCATCAATTGTATATGAAGTTGAACCGTTTGAAACAACAAACCTTACTGCTGTACGGTCAGTATCGGTGATTGCATAAAACTTAACCGTTGAATTCAGCGCAGCCGAGTTAGGAGATGCATATGTAAATCTGACGGGGTCACGACCCTTTATGTATATAAGGCAGGACGCCGCACCGGTTGAGGTATATGCAGTAATGGTTACATATCCTACTTTTTTAGCTGTGACTATACCGCTGTCAACTGTTGCATATGAAGAGTTTGAGGTCTTCCATTTGACTCCGCTCGTTGTCGACTTGAGCAACACTGACCTGCCTGAACTCATTTCCGAAATGCTTGTCGTTGTAATATTAACAGACGTACCTGATTTCACTGTGATTTTTGAGGTTGCCTTTAACGAGCCTGATTTTGCCGTAATAGTTGCTGTTCCAGCCTTTTTTGCAGTGACGATACCGTTAGAATCAACAGTCGCAACAGAGGTATCAGAGCTGCTCCAGCTGACTGAAGTTGCACCCGTTGCATAGAGAACATACTTATTGCCGACGTAAATTGTTTCGCTTGTATCGGTAATTTTAAGTGTGCCTGTAGTAGTTGCAGTTGTTGCAGCAGTTGTTGCAGCAGTTGTAGTTGTAGTAGAAGTTGTAGTTGTATTCTTTGTGGCATACGTTTTATATATATAACCGGTTTTGCCGTTGCTGAGTTTAATATTATACCAATTGCTGTTATACAGCGAGGTACTGATAAATGTAAACTGAGTATTTTTACTCATTGTTGTTACTACTGAATAGCTTGTGCCCGCACCGCTCCTCAAATTAACGTCGCTGGCATTTACATAGCCTGTAACCGTACTTGATGACGCCGAGGTAGTAGTTGCAGAAGTTGAGGTTGTTGAGTCCTTGGTAGCATAGCTTTTATAAATGTAGCCTGTTTTGCCGTTGCTGAGCATAATATGATACCAATTGCTGCTGTAAAGCGATGTACTGATATAAGTAAATTTGGTATTCTTGCTCATTGTAGTAACCACAGAATAGTTGGTGCCGGCTCCGCTTCTGAGGTTTACATCGCTTGAATTAACATAACCTGTTGTAGTAGTTGCCGATTTTACATAGTCCTTATGTACATAGCCTGTCTTTGAATTGGATAAAAGCTTGATTTTATACCAATTATCGTTGTAAAGCTTGGAATCAACATACGAAAAAGCAGTATTATTGCTCATTGTAGTTACAACAGAGTAGCTTGTGCCGGCTCCGCTTCTGAGATTTACGTAACTGCCGTTTATATACCCATACTGTCCGGCAGAAACAGCTCCAGCAGTAATTGATGAAATTGCAATAAATGCAACCGAGACTACTATTACTGCTGAAAGTATTACGCAAATCACTCTGACAAAAACTTTTTGTTTCATAAAAATCACCCGACTTTCTTAAGAAATCACAGACTAGAATACTGTTATAAACATATTCTGCCATATAATTACCAAAACTTCTAATTATCTTTTTATATAATTTTGTTATGGGAATTTTGCCCTATTTTATGTTATTATATCATAAATATTCTATATATGCAAATAAATATTACAAATTGTAATAAATTTCTAAAATTTTCCTCTGAAACGCCTAACGTACTGAGCCGCAAATACATTAATTGCCAAATCGTAGATAACAAAGAAGATATTTCCGGCAATAAGAAACAGCCAAGGAACATATACATCCATAATTGTATATTCCTCAGGAGAAACAGATAAAATCAGCATTGAAACAAAAAATGCTGAAATTGCAGCAGCGTTAAACACCAAAAGCTTTAAAATAATGAGTATTATCCTGTGCTTAACCTTACGTTCAAAAATGTTTTTAAGAATCGGATAATATCCGAATAGAATAATATAAAATAATACTGCTTCCTTGTCGCCGGACAGAAACAGCGAAAGCACTGAAACTACAACATAAACTGCAAGAGCCCATTTCCAACCGTACTCCACCACAATTACTGTTAAAAATATGCCTGCAAAACAAGGAAACGCATAAGTACCGATTGGTATAAGCCCTGTAAGCATCATAAGCGCAAGGCTGAGCGCAGCAACTATTCCGCAGAGTGCTGTGCGCAGAGTTGATTTTCTTACCCCATTATTATTCATAATATTACCTGCAACAGTTGCAAAGGCAGTCACAACAAATCAAAGTCGTGCAAATATCACACATACTGCAATCTGATCCTCCACCCGAATATGGTTGATTATAGCCGCCATAGTTATATGTTCTTTGGCGGTTCATATTATTTAATGCTGAGCGATACTCCATATTGTTTGGCTCCATATTACAAGCAGCTGTAAAATAATTAAAAGCCTGCTCGCTCCAACCCCTGCGATATGCGCACATCCCCATAAGATAATGCCATTCGCCTGTCCTGTTACCCTGGGGGGTTGAATTAAGAATCTGTTCAGCCTGCTCTATCATATTGCGCTGAATATAAACACGAACATTATAAAATTGGCTGCTTGATGTATTGCCGTTGTATGCATAACCCGAAGTGCCGGTCGCAGAAGAGCCTGTACCCTTTCCCTTTTGGCGCATACTGTTTATCGAATCATAAGCCTCGTTAATTTCTTTCATCTTTTGTTCTGCCACATCAGCAAGCGGACTGTCAGCATAATTATCAGGATGATATTTCTTTGCAAGCTTTCTGTACGCAGCTTTAATATCATCATCTGTTGCGGATTCAGATACGCCGAGTACCTCATAAGGATTGTTCATTTACTACCTCCACAGTAAGTTTTTTTATAATTTTATTTTGTACTGAAGGAAGTCCTTTTAACATCATATTGTCTAGAATTCCCTTGAAATCGGTTAAATTCATCAGACTGTATGCTTCAAATGCACGTGCCAAACACTGACTTAAAACCGAATCTATATATTTTGCAGACGCTATGTCGGTATTTATAAAAGGGTTAAAATTTCCGCTTTGCTTATCTTTTTTTATATCATCCGCGGCGTCAATAAAATATATCCATCTGCCGATATGATAGCCAAATTCGTAAAACACACGCTTAGCAGTATCATTATTTGCTTCAAGTGCAAGTATGCTTCCGAGCATAAAGGCAGTTGGGTGGGCCGCGGAGTCGATGGTTGAAGAATTGCTTTGTTCATCCTTATTTTGCATAATCATCATATCGCCAACAATTTTATCAATATCCGAATACCCAAGTCTTAAAGCCTTTTTTCGCCAATGAGAAGGCAGAGGCTGCAAAAATTTTAAAAAGCATCTTTTGAAAAATCCGCTGTCCGTTATATCGTCTTTAAGCTTATAATAAACTGATATTACAGAAAGAGCTGAAGCCTTGCTGTAGGTATTTGAGCTGCAAAGAGCAAAGCTGCACTTCTTGAATGGATTACAGGTACATCTGCCGTTTTTGAAACCATTACAAGTGCGGTCAAGCGACATAAGTAAAATGCTGTAGAATGTGCAATCGTAACTAAGCATTAGTCTTGAAATAAAAGAATACTCCTTGCCAAGCTGTCTGCATAATCCGCAATATACTGCCTTGTAGGCGTCATATTCACGAACAAGAAGCTCATCTTTATGAATTTTAAGATAACCAAACACTTAATTTCTCCTTAACAGACTAATTCTATAGCACATCTGAAAAGTGTCAATACGTTAAATGTAAATCACCTTCAACGAAATAGGCCAAATTTTTCAGACATACCGACTTATTTCAAGATAATTTAACGCAGAATGCGAAAAAATAATTGTTTTATTTATATATAAGATTTCTTTCCATTATTTCCTAATATAAATATACTACAAAAAACTTCAAATTGCAATAAAAGAATTAAATGGGCAAAAAAAGAACTTAAAAAAAGTGCAAATAAGAGCTTGGCTTTTTCATTAGTGT
>CAYQXN010000042.1:0-14961 GCA_964421585.1 uncultured Ruminococcus sp.
TCCGAATTCCTTTTCCGTAATCCGCTCTTAAGGGCTTCTCTTATTTCAGCTTTGACATTATATCAAACTATTTCCTCTTTCGCAACCCTTTTTTACAATTTTTATTTTTCTTTATAATTTTCTCTTATAATTTATCCGTTAACCTTAATAATATACGTTTCAATCACAAAAAATCTCTTATAACAACTTTCGTTAGTGCTTTTTAATAATATTAAATATTTTTCTTTATTTATATTATACAAATTTTGTGACAAATAATAAAAATTGCTGGATTTTTTTAAAAATTGTGTTATTATATAATTGTATAAAGATAAACTTTATACAATCAAATGCCTTAGGAGCTGATTATGTGAACAACAAACATATTATAACTATAAGCAGACAGTACGGTTCCGGCGGACACGACATTGGTAAGGCGCTCGCTGAAAAACTTGGGATTTCTTTTTATGACAAGGAGCTAATTTCGATTGCTGCCAAAGAAAGCGGAGTGAGTCCCGAGGTATTTAATAACGTTGATGAAAAAGCAACTAACAGCCTGTTATATTCACTTTCTACAGGTCTTTACAGCTACGGCAACAGCTTCTCTTCTATGGGAGACTTGCCTGTAAACGACCGTCTTTATATTCTACAGCACAAGATAATCAGAGAACTTGCTGAAAAGGAAAGCTTCGTTGTGGTTGGAAGATGTGCCGATTATGTGTTGAAGGATAATCCTGATGTTATAGATGTGTATATTTATGCTGATATAGACAGCAGAGTGAAGCGTGCACTTGAACGCAATGAAATTGACCCTGCGCGTGCTAAGCAGGCGGTTCAGAAGGCTGACAAAAGAAGAGCAAATTATTATAGTTTCTATTCGGGTAAAAAATGGGGTCTGGTAGATAATTATGACTTGTGTATTAACAGCACAAATCTTTCTATTGACCAGGCAGTTGAGATTATTGTTGAATATCTAAGAATATTAGATAAATAAGTTGTGCATATTTCATCATTTCCTGAATATACTATATTGTTTATTTAAGGAGGTGTTTATATGAAATTTGTTGTTATGGACTTAGATGATTTTATCTTTGGTAACGAAGAATGGCATGAAAGCGAAAGATAAACCAATTTGGTATATGTTATATGTTAAAAAATAGTGTTTTATAAAGAGATTATTTCATTGACATAAAATTACAGAAAAGGCGGTGAGTGCAATCAAGCATTCACCGCCTTTTCCTGCCCCTTAAAACGTAACGAGGGCATGCATTTTACTAATATTATAGGTGGACAAAACTTTGAGCAAATTTTTAGGGACGAATAATATACAGAAGAGAGGCTGTTGTCCTAGACAAACATCCGAACCTTCTATTTGGCTTTGCAAACTTATTCAAGGGTCAAGGATGGATTATGCAAAACCTTACGCAAAAATTTTCGTTGTTTAATCAGGGATTAGTATATAGCCAAATAATATCAAACATTTTGCAAAACAGTTATTTTTTCGCAACTCAGCGTTAAAATTTCTTTAAATCCTACACTATGTCTGTAAAACTTTGCATTGTATTGCATAAAATCTCCGCTTTTTTAGCGCACTTATGCTTTCCAATTGCACACCGTCGTATTAATCATTATTTCCTATAAAAGACAGGGGGTCGGCATATTTGCCGTCAATTTTCACCTGAACGTGAATGTGATTTTCATCACTTGCTTCAAAAGGCACAGAACCGATAACTCCGATTTTTGCACCTGCTTCCACAGAATCACCCTCTTCTACATCAACAGTACCAAGACCGCTGTAAATACACACTGCATTGTTCAGCGAAATTTCGACTGTTTTTCCATACATTTCGTCCTCATATACTTTTGTAACAGCTCCATCGCTCATTGAGTAAACATCATCACCTAGTTCACCCGCAAAATCAACACCAGTATGCGGTTTCCACACATTAAGCATTTTAAAATACACGCTTTTTTCACTGTACTCACGAACAATGTTTACCGACTTAAGCGGATATGTTAATTCAAGGTCAGTTGAAAGCATAGTTTCAAGTGCAGTTTTGGAACTTTCGTCTGTATCTGTACTTTCAGACGGCTCTGTTACCTCAGACTCGGCCGTAATAGTTGGAATTGTAATCTCAATTTGGGGAACTTCAATTGTTTCCTGTACACCTGTTACAACTTCGTTTACCTGCTGCGCAACGGTTGTAGGCTGCTCTGAAATAATTGAAACGTCTGAAGTTGATAATGTATTGTATGTTGAATACACAGCCATACAAATTGCTATCATACAAATTGACAGCGCTGTATAAAAGCCTATTTTTTCGCCTCGGCTGCGTTTTTTTCTCCTGTATTTTTTGTTATAATAATCGCTCATAAAAGCACCTCCGCAACTATTATTGGCAGAGGCTGCAAATTTATGCAGTAAAAATTAAAATTTAATTTTCCGTTACAGAATTAAGTTCAAGTATCATATCATTATACTCAAGCTCAAGAGTATTACCCCTTGGTGTATATTTAAAGCAGTAATTGTATTTTAATTCCGGCATAAAAATCACTAACGAAGAATCATCAGCAATATACCTGCCCTCTATACTCCGCTGCAAGTCACCGTTGCTCATTGTAAGGCTTGCAGTGTCATCATCAAATTTAAGCACTGCCTTGCCTCCCCCGTCAAACTCGGCTTCCCATATATTTGAAGTTAGTTCATATGTATATCCTGAAGTATCAACCGAACAACTGCAAAGCGTTATCATAATTATAGCACAAAGCATTATGACAAATTTCTTCATATAACTCTCCCAAAACGGAATACAATAAATATAGGCAATACCTAAAATAATCTAACGATACAACAGAACACAGGCTTCACAGTGTCTTTTCTTATAAAAGTTCTTGTTGTATATCAATAGTTTTTTTAAGCCACACTATATAATAGTATATTCAAAATTATAATACTGTATTACAATTTTACAGTTTTGTTATAATTCTTGAACAGCATTATAAATATATGATATATTTTATATGATATATTCAAACATATGGAGGTATTTAATTTGCAGCGCGAAATTACTGAAAAGCAAAATGTATTTGCAGATAACGGCAAAGTAATGTGTGCGGGCTGGTCACGCAATTCATTATTTGAATATAACTGCGAACAAAGCAAAACATACGGCAGGCACGGGGAACGTGACTGTTACTTTATCAGCAACAACGAAGTTTCTCTTTATTTATCTGTAGAAAATCTCGGAAATGATTTTCTAATTAAAATTGCTGTTGCCGACTTAAAGCGCGGCGGAGTGCTAAGCGATTATGTTGTTAAAAAAACTATTTTTTCAAAAATCCCACTTCCTGAAGCCGGCAACAACGGCGAAACACTCTATACTGACAAGCGAATTCAGTTACAGCTTACAAATACCATTGATGAACGTGTTCTAAAATGCGACTTTATTGATTTTGGAGGATTTAAAAATCTGTATTTTAATATTATTCTTAAAAAAATAAACGGCGAAAGCCTGAATGAGCTTGCACCGTTTGAACGTGACAGAAGATATTTTTATTTAAAAAGATTTGTACCAAAATTTGTTGCCAACGGAATTATCAGGGTCGGCGGACTTGAATATAACCTTAACGGGATAAGCGCACGTGCATATTTTGACTGGACGCGGTTTTCAAAACCCAGAAAGCACAATTATCAAAGGCTTAGTACAGATTGCATAATTGACGAAAAAAGAATATCGCTTTGCCTTGCAAGCAGAGTTGGCGATAACCGCAGCGGCAATGAAAATTGCTTTTTTGTCAACGGCAAGCTTGCAAAGCTTTCTCAAATTAACGTCAGAAATACCAACGGACGTCTGGACAGGCCCTGGTACTTCAGGGGAGGTTTCTCCGCGCTTGATATAACATTTAAACCATTTACATTAAAGGGAGAACCTATGACTGCCAAAATGGGTAAGACAAACGTTATTTTCGGCAGGCTTTACGGAACAATCAACCACGTTGATTGCGAAAATACCATTGTATTGGATAACGCACAGGCACATATGATATTGACAGAATTTTAGAAATTTTCTTTAAGAGTAATATCCGTAATTAAAGATAAACACATAAAAAACTGAGTACATAATTCGAGGCACATAAAAAAAGTAATACATCCGGAAACAAAGTTTTCGCAAGGCAAAGCAAAATTTTGCAAACATGCCGGCGTATTTCAATAAATTTTAACGCAGAATTACAAAAATACGTTTTTGAGCGCGTTGTGTCAGATAATTCATTGTTGAACCGTACCTGTTACATTTTGCAGCCTTTATATTACTCCGAATCCTTTGCAATTCTTGCAAACATAGCCATAGTTGTGATAAAGCATATAACCATATAAAGCAGAAGTGATATAAGCGAGCCCAAACTGATGAGGTACCCTACAATCAACAGAATTGATAAAACTCCTGCAAGACAGCAAAATATGGAAACAATATTCTTGAGATTACGATATTTATCAAACAGGCAGAAGAAAAATCCTATGATTGGAATAACAAGGAAAATAAGAAAATACGGCAACGCCTTCTGCAATGCATCGCCGCCCGAAGAGGACGGGAAAGTACCCCCCATAAACGAAAGCATATCAAATACCGTATAGGAATAAAACTGATTATCAGATGAAATTCCCTGAATATATGGAAATGTGCAGAAAAAGATTTGAAGAAGATAAAGTACGCATTGTGCTACTCTCAATCTTTTTGTCGTTTTGTTCTCGTCTAATTTTATCATCATTACCTCCACAGGTCATTCCCTGAAAATCTGTAGTTATATTAAACTGAGTTTAATATAACTACATTTTAACACATTTTGTTGAGTTGCACAATACGCAAATATATGATATACTTCATATAATAAATATTTTTCAGGAGTAATTCTATGAGCTATATTAATGAATCTGTAATTTACAATATTTACCCTTTGGGGCTTTTCGGAGCACCAAAATACAACGACTTTAAACAGGAATACAGACTTGACAAAATTTATGATTATATTGAGCATTTCAAAAAGATGTCAATTAATGCAATAGTTTTTAACCCTCTTTTTGAAAGCTCATATCACGGCTATGACACTATTGATTACAGAAAGGTTGACAGCAGATTAGGCGACAATAATTCTTTTAAATTGATTTGCAAAGCACTTCACGAAAACGGAATCAGAATTATGCTTGACGGAGTTTTCAATCACGTTGGCAGAGATTTTTTTGCTTTTAAGGATGTACAGAAAAAGAAGTGGGACTCTCCATATTGCACTTGGTTTCAAGGGCTGAACTTTAACGGCAGCAGCCCGCTCGGCGACCCTTTCTGTTATGAAGGCTGGGCCGGTCATTATGAGCTTGTTAAGTTGAATTTACAAAATCAGGATGTCGTAAATTATTTGCTTGACAGTGTAAACTTCTGGATTGACGAATTTGACATTGACGGCTTGCGCCTTGACGCAGCTGACTGCATTGATCTTGAATTTTTCAAAAAACTTCGTCAGACCTGCAAATCGAAAAAGCCTGATTTTTGGCTATACGGTGAGATAATTCACGGAGACTATAACCGCTGGGCAAACAATGATATTCTGGATTCCGTTACTAACTATGAATGTTATAAGGGAATCTACTCAAGCCACAACGACCATAACTACTTTGAGATTGCACACTCACTCGGCAGGCAGTTTGCTAACGGAGGTATCTATAAAAACATATATACCTACAATTTTGTTGATAATCACGATGTAAACAGAATTGCAAGCTCTGTCGAGGATAAAAATCATCTAAAAAACATTTACACAATGCTATACACAATGCCGGGAGTTCCTTCTGTTTATTATGGAAGTGAGTTAGGAATTGAGGGAACAAGAACACAGCATAGTGATCACGAGCTGCGCCCGTGTCTTGACTTGAACAATATTGATAATGCCAATCAGGAATTGTTTGAGCACATTTGCAGGCTCGGCAAGGTAAGGCTGGCACTTGAGGCTCTTAAATACGGTAATTTTGATAATGTAAATATTATGAATGAAAAGCTTGTTTATAAAAGATTCACCGACAACCAGACTGTTTTTATAGCGTTTAACCTTACAAATCACGATGAACGTATCGGATTTGACACAGGCTGCAATGCAAAGCTGACCGATGTGCTTAATGACAATGAATTGTTTGACGTAAACGGTTATTACGAAATTCCAATGAAACCCTACTCAACAAGAATTCTTGTTGTAAACGACGGAAGCTTCAAGATTGACCTAAACTCAAATACAAAGGTTGTTAAGCCTGAACCGATAAGTCATAGTGAAGAAGCTGTTGTCGAAAATTCGCAAACCCAACATATTGATAACGAAAAAAACGAAGATGAAAATCCCGTAAAAAACACAAACACAGATATAAACATTACAGTATCGGAAACAAAACCTACTACGGAAATTCAGCTTGGCAGGTATCGTCACTTTAAAGGCGGAGAATATGAGGTTATCGGCTTTGCAAAGCACAGTGAAACTGATGAAAAGCTGGTAATATACATTTCACTATATGACAGCAATGAAGTATGGGCACGTCCATATGATATGTTCCTTGAATATGTAGAGGTTGACGGTAAAAAAATACAGAGATTCACTTCTATTGATTAATTTTAAAAATTTACAAAACACAAAAACAGCTGTTGCATTTTTTTAATTTGCAACAGCTGTTTTTTTATATTGCGTCCTAACGCGGGCTTACAAGCGGCACCCCAAAATAATCCGCAATTGATTTAGACAAACATACGGCAACATTATTTATATTTTCCCTTATCCATTGCGCTTCACAAAGATTGTCGTGATATGCTAGTTCAATCAACACGGCAGGCGCCTTTGTTTGACGTACCTGTGCAGGAGAGGTTGTGGGAATAATCTCAATATTATTCGGTTCATAATAGGTGGATTTGTAATTGTCACATATGGCATCCGCAAATCTCTTGCCATTTGAGCTTGTTGGATAATAACAAATGTCAGCTCCTGTATATTTGCCCTCGGCGCTCATCGGAGCAGCATTACTGTGTATAGCAAGATGCAAATCATAATTACCATTGTTTGAATCGGCAATTGCCTGATTGGGGGTCATTTGGGGACTGTTCCTGCCAAAATCAATCCCGCTTGCAAGCAAATACGGTACCATTGAGTCAGCAATAATATTCATATAATATTCCTCATTTCCGCCGTCAACAAATGGATTTGCTTCCTGCAACGACGGGTTCAAATATACTTTCGGCATACAAAATCTCCAATCTCTGTTTCATCAGTAATTATTATATTCATATGCTCATAATGTGTGATTTTATTTCTTTATCAGAATTATTTATCTTTACTGATTCGCTCTAACAATTGTTGCATAGTCTCGCTGCTGTCCCGTCTGTATCGTCCGAGTTCTTCAAGACTTTCGGGATTTTTGGTAACATAGTTCGGTTCCTCAGTACAGGTCATCGTGCAAAGAAAACCAAGGTCTTTAATAATCTGAGGTGTTGATTCACTTTTTGCGCCAAACGGATAAATAAAGCAAGTAGGAGTTATGCCCACATTCTCTTTCAAATAATCCTGCGCCTTGGTTACATCATTTTTTACAAAATTTGTATATTCTTCAAGTGACTCACCTGCCTTTTGCTCGGCTCCCATACGCGGTGTCAGCCTATGCATATCATATGAATGATTTTGAATCTCAACATAACCCGAAGCTACCATTTCCTTTATATCGCTCACACTTATATTGCCAAAATTTATAGAAACCTCGCCGCTTTGAGTATATTGCTCTGTCATAGAAACAATAGGCGAAATTATAGCCTTGCAATCATATTTTTTAAGCAGAGGATAAGCGTAATAATAATTGTTATAATATCCGTCATCAAACGTCAGCATAATACATTTTTCAGGCAGTTTCTTATCATAATACACATAATCAATTAAATCACTTAAAAAAAGTGTAGTATATCCGTTATCAGTGAGATATTTTAAATCATCCTCGAATAATTTGGGAGAAATTGTATAGTCATTCTGCAATTTTTCATCTTTCAGCAAAGAATGATACATAATTATAGGAAGATATATCCCCTCATCAGCTGAGCCTGAGGTTAAAACAGCAGTAGTCTGAGTTGTTGTTATGAAACAAAGACACAAAATAAAAATAAGAAATAATACAAAATAATATTTTAGTTTGCGTTTTACCATAAATTCCTCCAAAAAAAATATTATAATTCTTTAAAATAATTATAATTAAACTCTTATATGTTAAAATGTTTTCAAAGTTAATAATCATTATTGTTTTTAATTACAATTTAACCAATTTATAAAACAATAATCGATATTTAACTATTAAATCAATCAAGGAACAATGTTTATGGCAAAACGTAATTTCAGTTCAAAACGAAACGCTATCTATAATGCTGTTTGCAGCACAAACTCGCATCCAAGCGCTCGTTGGATTTATGATACGCTGAAGCCTGACATCCCTGATTTGAGCCTTGGAACAGTCTATAGAAATCTTGCTCTGTTCAAAAACGAAGGCAAAATTAATGTCGTTTGCAATGTTAACGGAGAAGAACGCATTGACAGCGACACGCACCCTCACCCTCACTTTGTCTGCAATTCCTGCGGTAAGGTGTTGGATGTTGGTGAAACAAGCTCAGTTATTGACGACAGCAGAGAGCTTTCAAGGGCGGGCTATACCGTAGAGAGTAAATATATTATTTATTACGGAACATGTCCCGACTGCTCGTCAAAAAAGGAAGATGACTCCTTTTAAGGTCATCACTAATATTTATTATAAAGGAGAAATAATTATGAAATGGTATTGTACAGTTTGCGGCTATGTTTATGAAGGACCCGAAGCACCCGAGGCTTGTCCTATATGTAAGGCACCCGCAGAAAAGTTTAAGAAAATGGATGAAGACGGCGGATTTGCAACAGTTCACGAAGTAGGCGTTGCAAAAGGCGTAAGCGAAGATATTATTGCCGACCTCCGAGATAACTTTAACGGCGAGTGTTCTGAAGTAGGTATGTATCTTGCAATGGCACGAGTTGCTGACAGAGAAGGCTATCCTGAGATTTCCGCAGCATTTACAAAGTATGCTTTTGAAGAAGCTGAGCACGCTGCAAAATTTGCAGAACTGCTTGGCGAGGTTATTACAGACAGCACAAAGAAAAATCTTGAAATGCGTGTAGAGGCTGAGACAGGCGCCTGTGCAGGTAAGTTTGACCTTGCAAAGAGAGCAAAGGCAGCAAATCTTGACGCTATTCACGACACAGTTCACGAAATGGCTAAAGACGAAGCAAGACACGGCGCAGGCTTTACGGGTCTTCTTAAGAGATATTTTGGTTAATGGCGGTGAAAAATATGAAGTATGTTTGCAATGTATGCGGCTATGTATATGACCCTGCTGAGGGAGATCCGGATAACGGCGTTGCTCCCGGCACACCTTGGGAAGAAGTTCCTGAGGATTGGTTATGTCCTCTTTGCGGTTTAGGCAAAGAAGAGTTTTCTGCTGAAGAATAAGAAATTTTTTGCTGATTTTATTAACTAATTCAACAACTTATTCAGTATAATTAAACCGCTGATTTTAACGGTTTTTTGGACATATGTTTTATTATCTAAACAATTAATCAGTCAATTAAGGGCAAATCGGAGCTCCGATTTGCCCTTAATTGCATATTTCTGTTTCATATAAAAATCCGATAAATCTAACGATATATACAAATCAGTCAAACAAAAAACCTCACAGCATAATACTGTGAGGTCAAAGCTCTTAATCTGATAAAATCAGTCAGCTGAATAAGGAAGTAAAGCGAGGTGACGAGCACGCTTAATAGATACTGTGAGGTCACGCTGATGCTTTGCACAAGTTCCTGTTACACGACGAGGAAGGATTTTTCCTCTCTCAGACATATAACGGCGCAGACGTGCAATATCCTTATAATCGATATGTTCAACCTTATCAACGCAGAAACCGCAAACCTTCTTGCGAGCCTTTCTGCCACGGTTATTTGGTCTTTCAGCCATTGTGAGTTCTCCTTTCAATGAGAATTAATAAAAAAGTTATTCTTAAAATGGTAAGTCGTCGTCAAGAGGCATATCCTGAAAATCGGAGTTTGAACCGCTCTGATATGATGCAGGAGCCTGTGCCTGAGGAGCCTGATAAGACTGGTTACCGCCATATGACTGATTGGCGCCATAGCGCTGGTTATTATATTCTCCGGCGTTTTCACGGCGTTCACCTGTGAATGAAACGCTGTCTGCAACTACCTCGACAACATAACGGTTTGTGCCGTCCTTTGCCTGATATGTACGGCTTTGGAGCTGACCGTCAACGGCAATCATTGAACCTTTGCCAAAATAGCGGCAAACAAACTCGGCTGTGCTTCTCCAACAAACAATGTCAAAGAAATCTGCCTTACGCTCTTCGCCGCTCTTTACATAACTGCGGTCAACAGCAATTCTGAAGCTTGTTACGCTTGTGCCTGTTCCTGTTGTCTTTAACTCAGGGTCAGATACCAATCTGCCCATTAAAATTACTCTGTTAAGCATTTTTGTTCCTTTCGTAATTCGGGAAAATCCCTACAATATCATTATTCGTCTTCTTTTCTGATAATAAGTGAACGGATAACACCGTCTGTGATTTTGTAAATACGGTCAAGCTCCGCAGGGAACTCAGCTGTGCTCTCAAAATCAAAGAGAACGTAATAGCCTTCACTTTCCTTATTGATGAGATAAGCAAGCTTTCTCTTGCCCCACTCGTCAACGTTCTTTAAAGTGGCATTTTTCTCAATGAGGGTCTTGAACTTTTCAACAATAGCCTGAATACCTTCTTCGCCCTTCTTCATTGAAACAATCATTACTGTCTCGTAATTAGCTGTTACTGCCATTTCATTGCACCTCCTTCTGGACATTATGGCGGTTTCCACCGCAAGGATTTGTTGCATAATGCAACATATATATTATAGCATAAAATCAAAGCTTGTCAAGTTTTATAAGATTAAAAATACAGATAAGATATTATTTTCTTTATATATAACTATTCACACACTTCTAGCATTAGTCACAAATGCATTTATCTTCTCTCTGCTTTTTCCAATGCCGTTTTCGTTCTCAACACCTGAGCTTACATCCACGCCGTCAGGATTTACATTTTCTATTGCCTCAGCAACATTATCCGGATTAAGTCCCCCTGCAAGAATAAACAGCTTGCCGTCACGCGGCAGATTATCAAGCAATGACCAGTCAAATGTGCAACCGCTTCCCGGAGTCTGAGCGTCAAAAAGATATCCCATTATGTTGTCAATCCACCCGTATTTTTTTATATTACTAATATCATTTACATTAAAAGCACGAATAACAGGCAATGGCGAATTTATCAGAATACTGTCCTCTGCGTTACCGTGAATCTGCACATAATCAAAACCGCAGTCTAACGCAGCATTTATTTGCTCCAAGGACGGAGAAACCATAACGGCAACGCTTTTTATTGAGACATCCAGAGCGCCCAAAAGCTCTTTTGCAGTATCAACGCCTATATTTCGCTTACTCTTTTTAAAAAACATTACGAATCCGGCAAAATCCGGCTTGACCTCGTTTATGTATTCAATATCTTTTATGGTTGTAATTCCGCATATTTTTACCTTTGTCATATTATCACCTTAATATTTATAATACAATTTTATCATAATTTTGCTTAAGGTACAACAAGTGAGGCATAAAAATACCGCTCCATATGTATGGAGCGGATTTTTGAAATCTGTAAAATCAGTTAGCTCTGGTAACCTTACCGGAACGTAAGCAACGGGTGCAAGCATATACACGCTTTGGTGAACCGTCAACAATTGCCTTTACACGCTGTACGTTTGGCTTCCAAGTTCTGTTTGAACGTCTGTGTGAGTGAGATACCTTAATGCCGAACTTTACATCCTTACCGCAGAATTCACATTTTGCCATGCGTCTGCACCTCCTTAAGTAAAATCAATTATTTTTTCTAACTTTGTTATAATAACAGATATTTCACTAAATTGCAAGAGTTTTTATAAAATTTCTTAACTTGTTTTTTTATCGTATATATAGTATAATAAAAATAAGTATAAATTTGATAAACAATATTAGGGCATATATAAAAAAGCAAATTAACTGAACATTTCGCTAAGACGAAGCAATCACCCGTATTAGTAGAAACAAACAGTTGTTTTTAATTTTCAGATAGCCTCTAAACTAACACATATTTATTTCTCTTGGGAGGACATAATGCTTTCACTTATAATAAATGCAATTTTCGGACGCGGAACAATTGACGTATATACAATTATCGCAGAAATCCTTGCAGTAATTCTGATTATATTTCTGATATTGCCCTTTCACGAATGGGCACACGCATTTGCTGCTTCCTGTCTTGGTGATAAAGGAATTAAACAGCGCGGACGGCTTACTTTTAATCCGCTCAATCATGTTGATCCCTTCGGTGCGCTGTGTATGTTGCTGTTCGGCTTTGGCTGGGCAAAACCTGTTCCGATTGACCCCAGATATTTCAAAAAACCAAAAGTAGGTATGGCAATCTGTGCACTTGCAGGTCCTGTGGCAAACCTCGTTGCAGCACTTGCAGGTATGCTTATTTACAATACCCTATACTGTTTTGCATTGGGGTTCCTTGTAACTACTGCCGGAAGCTTTATAAGAATATTTCTTAGTTATTATATTTTATGCAACATCAGTCTTGCAGTATTTAATCTTATTCCTATTCCCCCTCTTGACGGTTCAAAAATTCTGTTTGTTTTCCTGCCTGACAATGCAGTAAATTTCTGTTACAGATATCAGAATATATTCTTTATTGTTCTATTTGTTGCTCTGTATATGGGTATTCTTAACGGACTTCTCGGCTGGGCAGTAGATGGAATTTATTCCGGAATGTCTTGGCTTTCTTCGCTGCCGTTTATGGCATTTATGTAATCGGAGGGCTCAATGGAACAACAGCTTCAATACAAGCTGTCCGCTTTTGAAGGACCGCTTGACCTGCTGCTTACGCTGATTTCCAAGAATAAAATTGACATCTACGATATTCAGATATCTGAGCTTCTTGAACAGTATATGGAGCAGATTAACCTTATGCAGGAAAATCAGATGGATATAGCCTCTGAATTTCTCACAATGGCGTCACGGCTTGTATATATCAAGTCTGTAATGCTTCTGCCAAAATATGAGGAAGAAGCCGAGGAGCTAAAAAAAGAGCTTTCGGGACAGCTGATTGAATATGCTGTCTGCCGTGAAATAGCGGCAAAGCTCAGCACCTGCTATGACTTTGACAGCTTTTTCAGAGACGCTTCTCCTGTTGAATTTGACCTTACGTACAACCGTATTCACCAAAGCGAGGACATTGCAAGTGCTTATGTCAGTGCAGTAGGCAGAGGAAGGCGCAAACTTCCTCCCTCAGAGGAGGCATTTTCCGGTATAGTCACTCACAAGATTGTATCTGTCAACAGCAAAATTATCCACCTTATGCGCCGTCTGTGGCACGGAAAAAGGCTTGAATATCACGAAATATTTGAAGTATGCAACGGAAAAAGCGACCTCGTAGCCACATTTCTTGCCACGCTTGAGCTTGTCAAGGGCAAAAGAATACGCATTGAAGGGTCGGGCGTAAATGCCGTTGTAACAATGATTGAAAACAAAGAAAGGCAGGTGCAGTAATGGCTGTAGAGAATATAAAAGCCGCAATTGAGGCTATACTCTTTGCAAGCGGCTCATCTGTTGAAGTTTCAAGAATATCCAATGCGCTTGAACTAAGCGAAAATCAGGTTGAAGAACAGATTTCCGCTCTTATTAATGATTATAATTCCGCAAATCGGGGAATAACCATATTAAAACTCAAGGATTCTTATCAGATGGTATCGTGTAAAGAATATGCACCGCAAATTCGTACAGTGATGGATTTGCGCCGCAACACTCCTCTGTCTCAGGCTGCTCTTGAGGTACTCGCTGTTGTTGCCTACAATCAGCCTGTAACTAAGGCATTTGTCGAGCAAGTAAGAGGCGTTGACTGCAGCGGTGTAATCGGCAGTCTGACTGCTAAAGGGCTTGTTGAGGAAAAAGGCAGGCTTGAGCTGCCCGGCAGACCTTTGCTTTACGGCACTACCGAAAACTTTCTGCGCTGCTTTAATATTTCAAGACTTGAGGAGCTTCCTCCCCTGCCTGAAAATGACGATGAATCAGAAAGCACTGATAGTGCCGAAAATGCTGAACAGCTTGACATTTTTGAAAATCAATCTGCTGATCAACAGTAAGATTAGGGGGACTGCCCTTGCTTTGGCTGTATATAATACTCGGAATATTGCTGTTAATTCTCATACTTCTTTTGCTGCCGATAACAGTTAAGCTTCACTACAGAAATGAATTGTCAGTTGTGCTTTATATCGGCTTTGTAAAACTTCGGCTCTTACCGTCAAAACCGAAAAAAAGCAAAAAAAAGAAGAAACAGAAACAGAAAAAAACCGATGATAAAACAGAAAAGAATGAGGATAAAAAGAAAAATATTATTTCGGAAAAAGGTCTTTCTTGGCTTGCCGAAACAATAAAAAAGATTGCAGAACTTGCACAAAATGTATTAAAGAGCTTTTTCAAGCACATAATAATCAAAAATATGATGATAAGCGTCAGTGTCGCCGAAGGCGACGCCGCTGCAACAGCTATACACTACGGATACTACTGCTCTGCCATATATCCTGCCGCCGGTATTATTGCACGCAGTACCAATTGCAAAAAATACGGGGTTGACATTACGCCTGATTTTAATGAAAAGGCAAAATCCTGTTATACAATTGATTTCGAGGCAAAAATTCTTGTAATATGGATATTGGCTGTCTTACTTAAAAACGGCAGAAAAATAATTGATACAATAAAGAACTTTATATAAGGAGACCAGCTATGAAAAGTCAAGAGAAAATTAAGCTTGGGAAGCGAAAGGG
>CAYQXN010000043.1:0-14273 GCA_964421585.1 uncultured Ruminococcus sp.
TTTTCTTTACAAAACAGGTATTTTATTGTATTATATAAATGATTATAAATTATAGTGGGGTGTTATGTATGCGACCGAAATATAAACGTATATTATTAAAGCTTTCGGGAGAATCACTTGCGGGTAACGAAAAACACGGTATTGATTTTGATACGGTACTTAAAATTTGCACGCCTATCAAAAAATGTGTCGATGATGGTGTGCAGGTTGGCATTGTAGTAGGCGGCGGTAACTTTTGGAGGGGAAGAAGTTCCGGAGAGATGGACAGAACAAGAGCTGACCATATGGGAATGCTTGCAACAGCGATAAATGCTCTCGGTGTAGCAGATGCGCTTGAACAGCTCGGTCTTATTGTGAGGGTGCAGACTGCTATCTCAATGCGTCAGGTTGCAGAGCCCTATATCAGAAATAAGGCTATCCGTCATCTTGAAACAGGCAAGGTTGTCATATTTGGCTGCGGCACAGGCAATCCTTTCTTTAGCACAGATACTGCAGCTGCTCTACGAGCGGCTGAAATTGAAGCCGACGTGATTATGAAGGCAACAATGGTGGACGGCGTGTATGACTGTGACCCTAAGACGAATCCAAGTGCTAAAAAATATGATACAATTTCATATCACGAGGTTCTTAACAAGGATTTAGCAGTTATGGACAGCACCGCAGCCTCCCTTTGTAAGGACAATAACCTTCCGATTCTTGTTTTCAGCATTGAGAATCCTGATAACATTTACAGAGCTGTTTGCGGTGAGAACATAGGCACAATTGTTAACAGCAACGATTGATTTGATTAAAACAACATTTAATTTTCAATAATTAAAGGAGATATTATTATGCAAACTCAGTTAAAAAAAGCAGAAGATTCAATGACAAGACGTGTTGAACATATGCGTACTGAATTTTCAGAAATCAGAGCCGGCAGAGCTAATCCTGCTGTTCTCGATAAGGTAAAGGTAGATTATTACGGTGCTCCAACTCCTGTAAACCAGCTTGCTGCTGTTTCTGTTACAGAAGCACGTACCCTTACAATACAGCCTTGGGATGTTTCTGTTCTGAAACAGATTGAAAAGGCAATACAGGTTTCTGATATAGGCATCAATCCTCAAAATGACGGTAAGACAATCCGACTTATTTTCCCTCCGCTCACTGAGGACAGACGTAAAGAAATTGTAAAAGATGTACAGAAGATTACAGAGGACACAAAGGTACAGGTAAGAAATGTACGTCGTGATGCTATAGATAAGCTTAAAACTATGAAAAAATCAGGCGAGCTTACTGAGGATGATTTAAAGCACGGCGAGAAGAAAGCTCAGGACTTGACTGATAAATTTATAAAAGAAATTGACAAAATTTCTGCTGCAAAGCAGAAGGAAATTTTGGAGTTATAATATGGCTCTTTTCTCTAGAAGCAAAAAAGAGCATATTACAGAACATAGTCACGATAATCTTCCTGTTCATATAGGCATAATTATGGACGGTAACGGCAGATGGGCAAAAAAGCGCGGACTTCCACGCAAAGCGGGTCATTCGGCCGGTGCCAAAACCTTTAGAAAAATCACCAGATATTGCTCTGATATTGGGATAAAATACCTTACTGTTTATGCGTTTTCAACTGAAAACTGGAAACGACCTGAGGAAGAGGTTAAATCACTTATGAATCTCTTTAAGTCATATCTTGAGGAGGCTCTTGAGGATTTTAAGGATGACAGTATTGTTGTAAGATTTATAGGAGATAAAAGTCAGTTTAGTGACGATTTGCGTGAGCTGATGATTGAGAATGAGGAAAGCTCAAAATATCGTGACGGTATGGTTCTAAATATTGCGATGAATTATGGCAGTCGCGACGAGATTGTGCGTGCCGTGAAGAATATCTGCAATGATGTTCAAAACGGAAAGCTGATTGCTGATAATATCTGCGAAGAGCTTGTTTCTGACTATCTCTATACATCAGGTCAGCCGGACCCGGACCTTATCATCAGACCAAGCGGCGAGTATAGAATTTCCAATTTTATGCTTTGGCAGTCTGCCTATACCGAATTTGTCATTATGAACAAGCTTTGGCCTGATTTTGAAAAATCTGACCTTGATGAAGCGTTAAATATATATTCTGCACGTAACAGACGTTATGGCGGAGTATAACTTTTGTGAGTTGATTAATTATGAAATCATTAAAACCAAGACTTCTTACTGCTGTTGTAGGCATAGCCATACTTCTTGGTGTGCTGTTTTTTGCTGAGTTTTGGAATCCCATTATAGGCATTCTTTTTGGTGCTGCTACAGTATTTATGACAGGTGAATATTTAAACGCTAATAAGCTGCTTAAAAATTTTGCAGTTTCAATTCCTTGTTTGTTGTTTTCATTCATTTTGCCTCTGGTCATCAGCACCTCATATGTATATCTGCTTGTTTTTTGCTTTATGATTATTGTATTTTTCTTAATGATAGCAAATCACAGCAAAATTTCATACTGCGAGCTTGCCTATGCAGTTGCAGGTACACTTTTGATTTCACTTGGTATGAGTGCAATGCCTAAAATATGCAGTGACGGGGTTGGCGTTGCTTTCTATTTTGTAGCAGTATTTGCTCTTCCGTGGATGGCAGATGCCGGCGGATTTTTTATCGGAGCCGCCCTTGGGAAACACAAGCTGTGTCCGAATATAAGTCCTAAAAAAACTGTTGAGGGAGCAATAGGAGGAATTGCATTCTGTGTTTTGTCTGCTGTAATTGTAGGCTTTTTGTTCCGTTTTTGCTTTATGCCGGAGGTCAAATTCAATTTTATCGCACTTGTTGTGCTTGGAATAATTGACGCACCTCTTTCTATTGTTGGTGATTTGAGCTTCTCTCTTATAAAAAGAAGCTGTAAAATTAAGGATTACGGTTCAATTTTTCCCGGCCACGGAGGAATGCTTGACAGGTTTGACAGCATAATATTTACTGCACCTGCCATAGTAATAATTAATCAGTTCATTCCATTTATTGTATCGGTGTAATTATGAAGAATAACATATCAATTTTAGGTTCTACAGGTTCAATCGGGACGCAGGCTCTTGATGTTGTCGATAAGCTTGGTTTGAATGTTTGTGCTCTTACTGCTGCTGCAAGCATTGAACTCCTTGAACAGCAGGTTCGAAAATATAAACCCGCTCTTGCTGTTGTATATGATGAAGAAAAGGCAAAAATATTTAAAGAAAATGTCAGAGATACTTCCACAAGGGTTTTATGCGGTATGGATGGGCTTGTTGCTGCTGCGTCTTTTGATGATGCTGACCTTGTGCTCAATTCTGTGGTTGGTATGGTAGGTTTAATTCCTACTCTGGCAGCTGCAAATGCCAAAAAGGATATTGCCCTTGCGAATAAGGAAACACTTGTGGCGGGCGGAAAACTTGTGACTGATGCTGTTTCAAAAAATGGTGTGAAGCTGCTTCCGGTTGACAGTGAGCATTCAGCAATTTTTCAGTGCCTCCAAGGGATACCGCACAAAAAAGCGCTTAAGAAGCTGATTCTTACAGCGTCAGGCGGCCCTTTCTTTGGCAAAGCATATGATGAGCTCAAAGATGTTACCGTTAATCAGGCTCTTAATCATCCAAATTGGAGTATGGGTGCAAAAATAACCATAGACTCTGCTACAATGATGAATAAAGGGCTTGAGATTATTGAAGCAAAATGGCTTTTTGATGTACCTGCCGAAGATATTGACGTTGTTGTGCATCGTGAAAGCATTGTACATTCTCTTATTGAGTATGTTGACCATTCTGTAATTGCTCAGCTTGGTCTGCCTGATATGCGCATACCAATACAATATGCCATAACCTTTCCTGACAGGTTTGAGTCTCCCGTAGGTGAACTTAATCTTGCTCAGATTGGTAAAATGACATTTTTTGAACCCGACTACAGTACATTCAAATGTTTGCGCGCCTGTAAAAAGGCGCTTGAAATGGGCGGTGTTGCAACTGCAATTGCCAACGGAGCCAACGAGGAAGCTAACAGGTTATTCCGTGAGGGAAGAATTTCATTTCTTGAAATCGGTGACCTTGTTATGGGAGCAATTGATAATATAAATAATTTTGAAGTAAAAACTACAGATGATGTGTTGACGGCTGACAGACTGGCTAGACAGTATGTAAAAAACTTAATTGCGGTAAACTGATTTGGAGTTGAATATTTTATATGCAGATTTTGATAACAATAGCATTGATTATTATTGCAATATTATTGTTTGAACTTATTATTTTTTCACATGAATTCGGTCATTTTATAACCGCAAAAAAATCCGGCGTAAAGGTAAATGAATTTGCGCTCGGTATGGGACCAAAGCTTTTTAGCTTTACAAGAGGTGATACCACTTACTCTTTTCGTATGTTTCCTATTGGCGGTTTTTGTGCTATGGAGGGTGAGGATGAAGACAGCGCTGAGCCCCGTGCCTTTAACAATGCAAAAATCTGGAAGAGAATGATAATTATAATCGCAGGTGCGGTTATGAACATTATTCTCGGATTTATACTGATGTTTGCATACACTGTGCAGTCAGACGGCTTTGCATCTACTACTATAAATTCATTTTATCCTAATTCCGTTACCGCTAACTGCGGTCTTGAGATAGGCGATACTATTACCGAAATTAACGGTTATTCTGTGTGGAATTCGCGCGACCTGCAATTTGGCATAGCTACTATGAGCTGCAATGAGGTTGACGGTAAGTCGCTTGAAATTTATAAGCAGGACTGTGCAAGAGAAGCCTGTGCTGTGTATAATGAAATATTCGGCGATAATGAAAATCTGGATGAAAACACTGCTCAGTCTTTGTATAGTGCACTTGCTGATGGCTGTGCAAACATTAACAAGGCTCAAAGTAAGGATGATGCTTACAGCTTCCTTACTGATACCTGTTATGCTCTTTACAAAGTTGTATATGATGCTGACGCAATTGATTTTGATGTGCCTGAAATTGAAGAACAGGACACACGTTTGCGTTATACCTCCGATGTTACTGTTATCAGAAACGGTGAGAAGCTTGAGCTTAATGATGTTCAGTTTTATACCTATTATGCAAGTGAAGAGGATGAGGCAGAGGGGAAGACTTCTCTTGCATTTGATTTCTCCGTTGCTTCAATTGATAAGACTTTTGGCTCTGTACTAAGCGAAACTTTTTCAGAAACCTGCTCAATGGCTAAAATGGTATGGACCTCACTTGTCTGGCTGGTTCAGGGCAGATTTTCTTTCACAGACCTCTCGGGCCCTGTAGGAATTGCAACTGCTGTAACTCAGGTGGCTTCAGTTGGTCTTGAAACCGGCTTTTTGAGCGCTGTTAATAATATATTATTTGTAATGATACTCATAACGGTAAACCTAGGCATTGTTAATATGCTTCCTTTTCCGGCTCTTGACGGAGGGCGTTTTCTGTTCTTGCTCATTGAGTGGATATTCCGCAAGCCGGTTCCGCGAAAGGCAGAGCAGGTTGTAAACGGAATTGGTTTTGCACTGCTTATGCTGTTTATGCTTGTGATAACGGTTAAGGATGTTTGGCAGCTTGTCACCGGTACAATGCCGGGCTTATAGATGTATTAGTTCGATTGACATAAATCGGAGGATAAGAAAATGGGAAGTAAGATTCAGGTAAATGCAGGAAATGTTAAAATCGGCGGCGGAGCTGAAATTTCAGTTCAATCTATGCTTAACATTCCCTCTGATGATATTGCAGGTTCTGTAAAACAGGCAAAAGAGCTTGAGCAAGCCGGTTGCAAGATTATACGCGCTGCAATTCCCAATATGGCTGCCGTAAAGCTTATCCCTGCTCTTAAGGAGGCTGTAAGCGTTCCTATAGTTGCTGATATTCATTTTGATTACAGACTTGCTCTTGAAGCGTGCGCAGCAGGAGTTGATAAAATACGAATCAATCCCGGCAATATCGGAACCGATGACAGAGTAAAGGCTGTTGCAGATGCCTGCAAAGCAAGAAATATTCCAATAAGAATAGGAGTAAATTCAGGCTCACTTGAAAAGGAAATTCTTGCAAAGTATGGTCATCCCACTCCTCAGGCTCTTTGCGACAGTGCGCTTTATCACGCTTCTCTCCTTGAAAAATTCGATTTTAACGATATAGTGCTTTCAATGAAGAGTTCAACGGTTTCAACAATGATTCAGGCTTATGAGCTTGCCTCGCAGCAGTGTGATTACCCGTTGCATCTTGGAGTTACCGAAGCAGGTACTGAGAGAATGGGAATAATAAAATCCGCTGCCGGAATAGGCTCGCTTTTGCTTCAGGGCATCGGCGACACAATAAGAGTGTCCTTGACAGCTGACCCTGTCAAAGAAGTATATGCCGCTTATGATATACTTAAGGCTTTGGATATTAAGAAAAGCGGTGTTCAGTTTGTTTCCTGTCCTACCTGCGGTCGCACAAGAATTAATCTTGTAAAGATTGCAAATGAGGTTGAGGAGCGTCTCAGAGGTTGTAAAAAGAACATTAAGGTTGCAGTAATGGGATGTGTTGTAAACGGTCCTGGAGAAGCCAGAGAGGCTGATATCGGAATAGCCGGGGGAGTAGGAAGCGGACTTGTTTTTAAAAAGGGTGAAGTTTTATACAAGGTGCCCGAGGACAAGCTTGTGGATTCTCTTATGGAAGAGATTGAAAAGCTTTGAATTTAAAAATGAATGATGTAGATTATTTTATTAATAATCCTTGCATTATTGGATTTTACTGATGTTTATCGGTTTTTACAGAAGGTAATTTATGAAAAAAACTTTAGGTGATGTCTTTAGCGCTGTTTTTGATGAAATCAGCTTTGATTCATCTGTTGCAAACGGCATACTGTCAAAACTTAATATTAACAATAAAGCGCGATTGGTTACTTTGAACGTTATTTTTGACGTCCTTGTTGAACGTAACGCTATTTTTAGTGCGGAGTATGCAATAGCCAAAACTTTGAAAGTATCTAACGTTGTAATTAAACCTCACTTTCCCTCATCTTTATTTTCAGCTGCTTATTTTCCTCAGCTGTACAGTGCAATTAAGCGTGATATTCCAAGCATTAACGGAACTCTCAATAATGCTGAGGTAAACTTTGAGGATAATTGTCTTACAATAAACCTGTTAAACGGCGGAAAAACTTTGCTTGATTCCAAGGGCTTTGATAAAGCGCTTATAAAGCTGATTGCTGATGAATTTGATTTACATATCGATGTTAAGTATGCAGGAATATTTGAAATTGAAGCAGACAGCGATGAATACAGAGAAGTAATTAATAATGCCGAGAAGAGCATGCAGCGTGCTCAACTTGATAAAGCTGCTGAATTCTATATGGAAGAAGAAACCAACGCAAAAGAAGTTCAACAGGAGCAAGCTGAAAATGTAGTTACTGAGGTTGAGCTGCGTGAAGGTAAATTCGCAACTCCTCAAATTATAAAATCCTCAATTCGGCCGCTTTACGGTCGTTCAATCAGAGGTAAGATGTTGCCGATTAATGAAATTATAGAGCCTATAAGCAATGTTGTTGTATGGGGCGATGTGTTTTCTATTGATAAAAAGGTCACAAAATCAGGCGACAAAAATATTTTTACAATTGACATTACCGACTACACAGGTTCAATTACTGTTAAGGTTTTTAACTCTATCAGGGAATCTGCTGTAATCGAAAATATAAAAAAGGGAAATACAATTGCCGTTATGGGCAATATTGAGCACGACGAGTATGTCGGTGAGCTTGTGCTGAATGCAAGGGCAATCGGCACGGCAGAAAAAGTTAAAGTAGTGGATAAGGCGGAAAAAAAGCGTGTTGAACTCCATTTGCATACTAATATGTCGCAGATGGACGCTATGAACTCTGCCGGAGATCTTGTGAACCGTGCATATCAATGGGGACATAAGGCAATTGCCATTACAGACCACGGTGTTGCACAGGCTTTTCCTGATGCTATGAAGGCGGCAGGTAAAATCAACAAGGATGGAGAGAAAATAAAAGTAATATACGGTATTGAGGCATACTTTATGGATGACCTTGTTGAATCTGTCAAGGGTGATTCCGATACTCCGTTTGACGGTACATTTATCTGTTTTGACCTTGAAACCACAGGACTTTCTGCAAAACGTGACAAAATCACGGAAATTGGTGCTGTCAAGGTTGTAAATGGCGAGATTACTGACACATTCTCTACCTTTGCAAATCCAGAGATGCCTATTCCAAAAAAGATTACGGAGCTTACAGGTATTACTGATAATATGGTCAAGGACGCACCGTCTCAAAAGGACGCCGTTTCAGCCTTTCTTGAATTTGCAGGTGACAATGTGCTTGTAGCACACAATGCTCCTTTTGATACTTCCTTTATACGCCAAGCTTGCGAAAATATGGGAGTAGAGTATAACTTTACATCAATTGATACTGTTTCCATTGCAAGAGCAATACTTTCAGATATTAAGAATGTCAAGCTTGATACCATCGCTAAGTATCTCAGACTTGGCAGCTTTAATCATCACAGGGCCACAGATGATGCTGAAATGCTTGCAAATATATTTATTAATTTTTGCAATCGTCTTAGAGACGATTATAAAATATCAAAAACAAATGAGATTAATACAAAGATTGTGGGAGGAGACTTTAAAAAACTGCCTACTTATCATCAGATAATTCTTGTTAAGAATAAAACCGGACTTAAAAATCTTTACAGGCTCATATCTTACAGTCATCTTAATTATTTTTACAAAAAACCCAGAATTCCCAAAAGCGAGCTTGTAAAGAACAGGGAGGGTCTGATTATTGGTTCAGCCTGTTGTGCAGGTCAGCTGTATGAAAGTATTCTAACCGGCAAGCCGTGGGGAGAGCTTAAGCAGATTGCTTCCTTTTATGATTATCTTGAAATTCAACCTACGGGCAACAATGCTTTTATGCTTAAAAACGGCAGATTTGACTCCGTTGAGGAACTGCACGAAATTGACAGAACCATTATCAAGCTTGCCAAGGAGCTTAATAAGCCTGTTTGTGCTACCTGTGACGTTCATTTTATGGATCCTACTGACGCTGAGTACAGAAAGGTGCTTATGACAGGCGGCATGGGATATAAGGATGCTGATGATCAGGCACCCTTGTATTATCGTACCACAGCTGAAATGCTCAAGGAGTTTGAGTGGCTCGGCAAGGACAAGGCTTATGAGTATGTAGTAGAAAATCCAAATAAAATTGCTGATATGTGCGAAAGTATTCTTCCGATTCCTCAAGGCACGTTCCCTCCGAACATTGAGGGGGCTGAAGAGCAGCTTATAGATATTACTTGGAAGCGGGCCAAAGAAAAGTACGGCGACCCATTGCCTGAAATTGTTAAAGCACGTCTTGACAAGGAGCTTAACTCAATCACAACCTACGGATTTTCTGTTCTTTATATGACAGCCCAAAAGCTTGTAGCCGACAGCGAGGCTCACGGCTATCTTGTCGGTTCCCGAGGCTCGGTTGGCTCGTCATTTGTTGCCACAATGTCCGGTATTTCGGAAGTAAATCCTCTTTGTCCGCACTATATTTGTCCAAAATGTAAGCACAGCGAGTTTATTGAGGACGGAAGCGTAGGCTCGGGCTTTGATTTACCGCCTAAGGACTGCCCTGAATGCGGCACGGCTATGGACCGTGACGGTCATGAAATCCCATTTGAAACTTTCCTTGGCTTCAAGGGCGACAAGGTACCTGATATTGACCTTAACTTCAGTGGTGAATACCAGTCTAAATCTCACCGTTACACAGAAGAACTTTTTGGTAAGGATAATGTATTCAAAGCCGGAACAATTTCAACGGTTGCTGAAAAAACCGCATTCGGCTTTGTTAAAAAATATGCCTTGGAAAACGGCATATCAATGCGTAAAGCTGAGGAAAAACGTCTTGCAATGGGTTGTACAGGTATCAAAAGAACCACCGGTCAGCATCCCGGAGGTATGGTTGTTGTACCTAGAACGAATGAGGTATATGATTTCTGCCCTGTTCAACACCCTGCAAATGATGTGAATTCTGACAATATCACTACTCATTTTGATTTCCATTCAATACATGATACCATTACAAAACTTGATGAACTGGGACACGATGTTCCGACTATATATCATTATCTTGAAGAATATACAGGCATACCTGTTATGGATGTATCAATGAGCGATCCTGATGTTATGTCCTTGTTTACTTCACCAAAGGCTCTCGGTGTTACTGAGAAGGATATTGACTCAAAAACCGGAACCTTCAGTATTCCTGAATGTGGTACAGGCTTTGTAAGAGGAATGCTTGTTGAGGCAAAGCCCAAAACATTCTCTGACCTTCTACAGATTTCAGGATTGTCGCACGGTACAGACGTATGGCTTGGCAATGCTCAGGAGCTTATACATAAAGGCACCTGTGATATTTCCGAGGTAATAGGTACACGTGACTCAATTATGACCTATCTTATGCATAAGGGTCTTGACCCAAGTATGTCGTTTAAGATAATGGAAATTGTCCGTAAGGGCAATGCTACAAAACTGCTTACAGATGAACACTTCAATGCTATGCGTGAACATAATGTTCCTGAATGGTATATTGATTCCTGTATGAAGATTAAGTATATGTTCCCAAAAGCTCACGCAGCAGCATATATGATTGCAGCTCTCCGTTTAGGATGGTATAAGGTTCACAAACCGGTTGAGTATTATGCCGCATATTTTACTGTTCGAAGCGAAAATATGGACGGCGGTCTTATTATGAAGGGGCATAAAGCAGTAAGCGATAAAATGAATACAATTAAACAGAAGCAGGCTGCCCACGAAGCTACTGCAAAAGAAGAAGCTGAGTATGCAACCTTGCAGATTGTTAATGAGATGATGGCCAGAAAAATTGAGATGCTTCCTATTGACATATATAAATCCAAGGCAAAGAAATTTGTTGTCGAAGACGGAAAAATAAGGCTTCCTTTTTCTACTATACCGGGTCTTGGTGAGGCTGCCGCAATTTCTCTTGAAGAAGCAGGAAGCAATAACGAATATCTTTCTATTGAGGATATGCAAGTAAAATCTAAGGTGTCAAAGAGCATAATAGAAAGTCTCAAGGAATTGGGCATACTGCAAGGGCTTCCTGAAAGCTCACAAATGTCTCTGTTTTAAGCATAATTTTTATGTTTTTGAATTGATTAGTACACATTTTCCAACAATAAGTATGGTTAATTGTATTTGTATTAGGAGTGATAAGTTTTGAAAAAATCACGCAGACTTAGAAATATATTGATTTGCATAGCGTTTGCTGTGCTGTTGCTCTTTGTTAAGGATAACGTAATAATTGTATGGGATATACTCTGTGCTTTTTCAGGTATTCTCACACCATTTATAGTAGGCTTTCTGATAGCATATATCCTTAACTTTCCCTATAAATTCTTCTATAATAAGGCGTATGGAAGAATGGGAAAAAAGCATAAGGCGTGTGCCAATATGCGAAAACCGCTGGCAATAGTATCTACCTATGCTTCAGTTGTGGCAGTCCTTGTAATACTATTGCTTATAGTGGTGCCTCAGATTGTTATCAATATTTCTAATCTTATCACCAATATGCCTGATTATTTTGAGTCATCGCTTTACTATCTGAATGATGGTGTTGCATGGGCAAATACTACTTTTAATGCCAACATTAACTTAGACAACTCAGTTAATGAGCTTATGAATGAAGTATCTTCATATTTTACAGCGGATAACATTCTTAAGCTTATCCAGACGGCAGGCAGCACAACATCAGCTGTATGGGGATTCTTATCAAATACGGTTGGCGGCGTATATAATTTTGTTATGGGCGTTATTATTTCTGTTTATTTTCTTTCGGCAAAGGAACAGCTTTGTCGTCAAATTAAAAAGCTTGCTGTTGCATTTATTCCAATCAAATATCTGCCTAAAATATATGAAATAATTGATATAACAGATACAAAATGCGGTCGTTTTCTTGTTGGCGATATAATTGATGCCGCTGTAGTCGGTGTGCTGCATTTCTTGGTGCTTGCAATTCTTCATATTCCTTATGCTCCGCTTATTGCAGTTCTTGTAGGCATAACAAACCTCATACCATTCTTTGGTCCTTTTATAGGTTCAATACCAAGCTGTTTTATTCTTTTGCTCATTAATCCATGGGATATGCTGTGGTTCCTTGTTGTTAATATTATTATTCAGCAGGTTGACGGCAACTTTATTAAACCAAAGATTCTCGGAAGTCAGGTTGGACTTTCAAGCTTTTGGGTTCTGTTCAGCGTAATTGTAGGTGGAGCAATGTTCGGTGTAATCGGACTTCTTCTCGGCACACCGATATTTGCGGTTATATATTATCTTGTCAGCAAGCGTACCAGAATTAGAATCACTGATAAGGGAAAAATTGCGCAGGAAGCGCTTGATTTTGAAGTTCTCAATTATGCTAAAATTGCCGCAGAGCAAAAGCGCATAAGAGAAGAAAAAGAAAATCAGCAGAGAGAAAAGCTTAGAAAGCTCATTCATTTTGAAAAGTCAAATAGGGAAGAGCACTCTGATGTAAACGATGACAGTGAAGCAGATAACGTCAACGTTAATGATGACGAAAATAAAGATACGTAAATAATTTGACAAAATATCTTTATTGTGATACTATACTAACGTATTAACGCATTAGCGCGCTAAAGTATTATGAGAGGTTTATATGAAAAGAAATATAAAGATTACGCCGGAAGGAACAAAAGACTTTTTGTTTGCCGAATGTTCAGCTATGAACGACGTATGCGGAAAAATTGAAAACGTTTTTGTTAAACGCGGATTTAAAAGGGTGATTACCCCCGGTATAGAGTTTTACGATGTGTTTTCACTTTCTTGCAGTGGGATTTCTCAGGAATCGATGTTTAAAACAACTGACAATAAAGGCAGACTTCTTGTAGTCAGACCCGACTCAACCTTGCCTATTGCAAGAATGGTTGCAACACGTCTGAAAAACAACACTCTTCCGGTTCGTCTTTATTATAAGCAAGCTGTCTATCGGAATAATCCGACTCTTACAGGCAGACGCAATGAATTTATGCAAATGGGTATTGAGCTTCTCGGAGTAAAGGGGAAAAGAGCAGACCTTGAAATTCTGTCAACTGCAATCGACTGCATTTCTTCTGTTGCAAGTGATTTTCGTATTGAGCTTGGTCACGCAGAGGTGTTCGACGCTCTTTCGCAGGAGCTTACCATTGACGAAAATTACAAGGAGAAAATTAGAATTTCAATTGAAAGCAAAAATTATTCTGCACTTAACAATCTTCTTGATAAGCTTGAGCCTTGCAAAGCTGTTTCTGCTATTCGCAGTCTGCCGTCACTTTTCGGAGGAGAAGAAGTTTTTGAAAAGGCTGCTTCAATCTGCGAGGGAACAAATGCTATGAAGGCACTTGAATATTTGCATAACATTTACAAATCTCTTTTACCGCTTGGTCTTGGCGATAGGCTGATAATCGACCTTGGTCTTGTACAGCGCAATGATTATTATACAGGAATTGTTTTTACAGGTTATATAAACGGAATCGGCGACGCTGTAATATCGGGCGGTAGATATGATAATCTTTTGTCTGAATTTGATGTTCCTATGGGAGCCGCAGGCTTTGCTGTCGATACGGACTCTATTTCAATAAAAAGACTTACTGACGGCTGCGTAAGCTATTCGGATAATCCGCATATTTTAGTTTTTGCAGAGGACGGACACGAAATTGAAGCTATCGCTTTTGTTGCGGAACTTAATAAAAAAGGCAAAAAGGCGCAATTCAGTGTTCTTCCCACTATTGAAGAAACTAAAGAATTTGCTGCAAAGCGTGGAATTTCTGAGATTAAAGTAATAGGATAATGCTTAATGCAATCGAAAGGACAGGATATATGAAACCGCTCAGAATTGCTCTTACCAAGGGCAGGCTTGAAAAAACTACAGTTGAGCTTTTTGAAAAAATCGGCTACAACTGTGATGAAGTTAAAAATAAAGGACGACGACTTATTTTGCCTGTGGGTAACAACGATTTTGAAGTTGTGCTTGCTAAGGCGGCAGACGTTATTACATATGTTGAGCACGGTGTGTGCGATCTGGGTGTTGTTGGCAAGGATACTATTCTGGAGCATGGCAGTTCATTTTATGAGTTGCTTGATCTCGGTTTTGGCAAGTGTCGGTTTGCACTTGCAACAAAGAAGGGGTATGGTTTTTACGAAGGCTACAATACCAAGACTATAGCCACAAAATATCCCGTTGTAACACGTGCCTTTTTTGATGATAAAAATATGGATGTCAGAATAATAAAAATAGAAGGCTCAGTTGAGC
>CAYQXN010000044.1:0-14238 GCA_964421585.1 uncultured Ruminococcus sp.
GTAATTCATTATTTTGATAATGTTAACAAAAAGGGGAATAAGTCAATTTATCTTGTGCAGAATAATATCAATCCAACAAATCTTACTTATGCTTCAGACAGCATATATGATCAGGATATTGCAAATTATCTGTTGAGTGATACTGATTTGTGGGAAATCTCAGAAACAACAGATTTTCTATCCCGCGACTGTGCTGTGATTGATGGTACAGTACCTGATGATATGGTGTATTACTATGGAAGCACATACAAAATGATTGTTGACAGGGAAAGCGGAGTAGTTCTTGACCTTGAATGTTACAATACAGACGGAAATGTATTTAAGTATTTGCACACCGCAGAGTTTGAAACCAATGATGTGATAATTCCGAATTTTTATCAATCGGATTATGAAGAGTATGAATTAAGATAGCAGAATAAATGTTAAAGAATAAAGCAGTACACAGTTTAATCAGCCGTGTACTGCTTATATTTTGATAATTATAGCAAATCTTAAAAAAGCATTGGAATTAGGCTCGGTAATTTTGAAAATTCTTTAATAGAATATTTGTGGCTTTCAGCATTTCCAAAACCGTATTCTGCAAATATAAAAGGAATTTCAGCTTGCCTAGCAGCGTCAAAATCACTTTGGGTGTCTCCGACATAAACAGCTTTATCAAGCCTGTTGCGTTCAATTATAATTTTGATATTTTCGCCTTTGCTTTTGCCTGTCCGTCCCGAGCACTCAAAGTCGCCAAAAATATTTTCAAATTTATAGTGAGACAAAAAAGCCTGAATATATCCGTCCTGACAATTGCTCACTATGCAAAGAGAATAGTTTTTCTTAAGCTCACTTAGCGTGGTTTCAAGTTCGGGGTAAATTATTGCACCTTCTTTGCGCAGGTAGCCGCATTCCGCCTTGCAGCACTCATCAAGAATTTCAAGGGCTCTTTTAAGTTCAAGCTCAGGCAGTGAAAGCGCTGCAATCTGTGAAAGGGTTTTGCCCATATAGCTGTCCATTTCTTCCTTTGAAAGTTGCTTTTTGGTTTCGTTGCTATGGTTTCTCAGAATCCCATTCCAAACAGGAAGGATTGCTGATGTAGTGTTCCAGAGTGTTCCGTCCAAATCAAAAATAATGCCGTTTTTACACATTTCTACTCCTAAAATTCAAATTATTTATTTAATTAAGTTATTAGGTCGGTTTTGTATCCATTACAAAAATTAAACTTAATATTTATAATTTCGGTTACCTTGCAAAACATCCTGACTCTCAAGTACGCCGAGCAGACTTGATTTTCCAACGCCGTTTACATCTGCTGTTAAAACGTAATTATTCATTATTTTTTGCTTCAATATTTATTTTAAATCCATCGTACTGACCAATGTCACACTGCTCAATTTCATGGCACCCGAGTCTTGTGCTCAGTGGAGCAAGACTCATATAATCGCCGTACAGGAAGGTAAGATACTCATCATATTTTTTAGGAACAGGAAGCTGATAACCCTCAAAGTCAACGTAGATAACGTCATCAAGATAGTCAGCAGGGAATATGCCATTGTATATGTTTCTGCCCATTCCGTCATAAAGAAATTTAGCATTCTTTTTGTTTTTAAAAAATGATAAAGTTTTATTTTCAAGCCACATACTGAACCTGAGAGGGAATACTGTCTTGCAGAAATTTGTTACAAAAGATTGTATTTTGCTGCCGTTTTCAGCCTTGCGGTTGTTCCATTTGTTAAAGACGAGTGCACGTGTAAATAAAGTCATTCCTATGTGTATTTTCTGACCAAGCCTTGAATTTGCCGTTTTGTCGTGGCAGAATATGTCAAATGCAAGACCATTGTGCATTTCTTTGTGAGTCTTTGCAAATTCAGTTGCAAAAATTGTGTTGTCAAGTCTGAATTTTGCAAATTCATAGAAGCAGTTTTTATCAGTATGACTTGTCTGAAAAGTCATTGAGTCGTGTGCTTCGGCAGCGGCAATCTTGCAGAATTTGTCATAGTCCTCTCTTAACATCATAATATCTGCATCATCATCCCAGGGGATAAATCCGTGATGTCTGATTGCACCAAGCAGAGTGCCTCCACCAAGAAAATATTTAATATTGTGCTTTTTGCAGATTTTTTCAACCTCAAGAAGATATGCAAGCTGAATATTCTGAATTGAACTTAGCCTGCCGTCGTGGGAGTGGGGGAGACGTTTGCCCTTGTTATCAATCTTTCTGCTGATAACGCACATCTCAAGCGCAACTTCAAGGCTGATTTTCGGCTCACAGCCGTATGCTATGATTTTGCCGTTGTTCAGTGCACAGGCGTTCAGTTCTGCAACACCCTCGACATTAATTTCTGATTTGTCACCGTAAATATCGCTGAGTGCAGACATTATTGCTGTTGTTGAAACAGTTGAGCCAACGCCTGCTACATTATATACATTGTCAGAGTCAAGCGTTGTAAGGGCATAAACTATTGCTCTGAATACATCGCTGATATATACAAAGGAATATTTTTTATGCGAGCGTTTGATACTGCATTTTTCTTTTTTGGCAATATGTTCAAATGTTTCATCAAAAGGCGTTTTAATTCCTGTGTCTGCGCCGAGTATAATGCCTGTGCGCAGTGTTGTAAGCAAGAAATTTCCCGTTTTTTTCTTGCAGCTCCAGTAGTTTTCAATTATTCTCATTAATTGACATTCAAGGCTTTCAGCAGAGTCAATGTCAGCATAGGCATATTCATTTTCAGAATAAACTCTGTGCATCTTGCCGTTGCCGTAAATTCTGCTGTCAGTCAAAATAATTGTCTCGGCAGAAGTTTTTACGGATATATTTGCTACTGTATCCATTTCTTTAATTACGTCTTTAAAGATACTCGTATCCTTTGCAATTTGTTCATTGCAAAGTCCCGTATATACGACATAATCAATATTATTTAATTCTGTTGCAGAATAATAATCGACAAACTCAAAATCATTTCTTATCAGCAGTTCATAGCTGTAGTCACTTAAAGCGTCATCGTGATTTTTACCTACAAGAATTACTTTTGTTCTGAGTTTTTTTGTTTCATTAAGGTAGAGGAGTGCATAGCAAAGACAACGGGCAAGCTTGTGTCCGCAAATTACAAATGTTTTATTTTTGAGTTTTTCAAGCTTTTCGTCTTCAACTGTAGGAATTGCAGCCCAGTCGGCTTCAAACTCGTTTAAAATATCCTTAACCTGCATTATAATTTCCTTTTCAATAAAACAAAAGCCGCTGCCAATCTTATACTACAGTATGCTTGTGGAGCGGCTGAATTTTTAAATAATATCTTTTATTAGTTCTTTTGAAATCCTTTTAAAAACGGGTAAACGCTTATTTAAAATCAATTATTTCTTTTTGTCTGCTTTCTTTGCCTTGTCTGCAGCCTTTGTTTCCTCATAAACTCTAAGGGTTTCTTCGGTGTCGCCGTCAAATATGACAGTTCCTTTTTTGAGATAGATTGAGCGAGGACACATTTCTTTGACTGAAGCCGCATTATGACTTACATAAAGAACAGTGGTGCCTTGGGTAATAATATCCTTGATTTTGTCCTTGCATTTTCTTTTAAAAGTTGCGTCGCCAACCGAGAGAGCCTCATCGACAACAAGAATATCAGGCTCAATGTTTGCATTGATTGCAAAGCCGAGGCGCATTTTCATACCGCTTGAATACGTTCTTACAGGCTGGTCAATATAATCACCAAGCTCCGCAAAGTCGATAATCTTTTCCTCAATAGTCTTGATATAGTCATCCTTAAGTCCGAGAATATATCCCTTGAGATAAATATTTTCTCTGCCGGTCATTTCCATGGAAAAGCCGGCTGTAAGCTCAAGCAGGGCGGCAACCTGACCGTTTACAATAATCTCGCCTTCATCGGGGAAAGAAACGCCTGTAATCATTTTTAGCAGAGTTGACTTTCCGGCACCGTTATCGCCGACAATACCAACAGATTCACCTTTGCCGATTGTGAAGGACACATTATTAAGAGCTTTGTTTGTTTTAGGGGTCCTCGGTTTTATGAACAGCGCCTTGAATCTAGCTTGATCATTTTTATATAAAATATATGTTTTGCTTACATTTTTAAAGGTAATAATCGGTTCAGCCATATAATTACCTCCCATTAAAGTACGTCAGGAAGCTTTTTCCTGAGTCTGTTGAAATTGAATATTCCAAGAAAGAATATTACTATAAATTCAGCCAGGAAGATTACAAGCTCGGTTTTATATTCAAAGAATGGACGATTGTACAGGAAACAGTTTCTGTAGCCGTTTACAAAGAAATTTATAGGGTTAAAGAGCATAACAGTTTTGAGCGGTTCTTCAAGTCCATATGAGTCGTACATAATTCCCGAAAGCCAGAATATACCAGACATAATCGACACAATCAGACTTTCAAAATCCTTGCTGAATGCTGACATCGGTGCAGTTGACCATGAAAGTGCAACAAAAAAGATAAACATCAGCGGACAATAGAAAAAGAATTGAAGATTATACAAGCTCGGACCTATCGCAAAGCATACATATACAAACATAACTACAACGAGCAGCAGATGTACAAACATTCTTGAAAGTGCGGTGTAGGTAAGAATTGTTGAAACGGGGAACTTGACCTTAGTAATAAACTGACGGTTTACCCTGAGTGTTTTTGCTCCCTGAGTAATGCTGTCATGAATAAAAAACCACGGAATAATTCCCACAAACATAAATGTAAAGAAATCAATTGTAAACGGATCGCTTCCGCCAAGATTAATCTCCATAGTTTTCAATGTTCTAAGACCAATTGAAAATGCAAACCAATAAACAAAAATTGTAAATGCAGGCTTTACCAATGCCCATAAAGGACCGATAACAGCACCTTTATAAGTTTTAATAAGCTCGTCCTTTGCAAGCAGAAAAATTTGTTTGCCAAAACCCCTGTGTTCTTTAAAAATCGAAAACAACTGCATACATCCTATCCTTCTGATTTATCATTTAAAAACTGTCACTTAAAATGAAATAATACTTTGTACATCTGACAATTTCTTTTTAAGCTCGATTTGATTAAAGGCGTAAACTTAGAATTTTATTATATATCAGTATTATTATATTACTTTTTCCCGATTTGTCAATCAAAACACAAACTAAAAAATGCTAAAATAATAGAATATGCCGGAATAGTCCCCCGTTATTTATTAATACCTGTTAAGAGTTAATATGAAAAAATACATTAAAGGTTGTTCCGTCTGCTTCACTGCTTTCAACTTCTATTTTGCCATTCATTTTTCTCACAATATCATCTGCAATCGATAGTCCAAGACCGTAGCCCCCCTTGCTCCTCGCTTTGTCTGCTCTGTAAAAACGGTCAAACAGGTGCGGCAGGTCTTCGCTGTTTATTACCTCGCCGCTGTTCTTTACAATCAGTTTACAAATGTCAGCGGTTTTACACAGAAATACGGTGACGTTACCGTTGTCTCCGGCATATTTTACCGCATTGTCAACAAGTATATGAACAAGCTGGGTTATCATAGTATTATCGCCTTTTATAGTTATATCGGCGTCAATATTGTAGTCGATAATAACGTTTTTTTCGTAGGCAACGGGCTCAAAGTTCAGTAGAGTACCCTCAACAATTTCGCTGATGTTAACTTCTGTCATTTCAATTCTTGTCTGACCTGCGTCTGATTTGGCCAGAAACAGCATCTGGTCAATCAGCTTTTTCATATGTTTTGCTTCCTCGTCTGTGCTTTCAAGCCATTTTTTCTCTTCTGCAATTGTAGCGTTTTTGTGAGACATCAAAATATTGTTATTTGCTAGAATTACGGTCAGAGGTGTTTTAAGCTCATGTGAGGCGTCAGCCACAAACTGTTTTTGTTGCTGCCATGCAGTTTTTACGGGTTTAACGGCAAAATAAGAAAGACCGAGACTAATTATAAAAATAACTATAAGTCCGCCGGATAATAATCCCAGACAAATGAAAATATTATTCATAAGTGTGCTGTAGATAGAGCTTGTATCGGCAAGAGCAACACGATAACCGTCCGTTGTCTGATGTTTTGCATACATAAGATTATATTCGCCGATTTCACCGTTATTATTATTTTCATATACAATAATTTCAATTACGTCGTTAATTATTTCTTGGTCAATTGTAGCATTGTTTTCATATACATCTGAAATATCACCGTTTTTATCAACACCGACAATAACAAATTCGTTTATGTTCATATTGTCCGGTTCAAAAGCCGGTTCTTTTTTTCCTATTTCACGCGGTGCATGCATAGCCATGTTGTCATCGCCTCGCTCTGCTGCTACACTCAGACTGCGCTCCAAGCTATTATGAAGTGAAATATAATTATTTACGCAGAATACAGCAAGAATCGCTAAAAGCACAATTCCGACAAATAACTCATTAATAAGTATAATATTTCTCCGCAGCTTCCTAATCACGATATATTCTCCATCCTATAGCCCAGTTTTTTGGCTGACTTGATTTCTGTGGTTGAACCGATAAAACTCAGTTTTCTTCTCAGAAATGAAATATATGCCTCAACGTTGTTTGATCCTGCGTCAGAATCATATCCCCATACCTTTATAATAATTTCGTCTTTTGATATTATCGTGTCGGGCTTTGATAAAAACAGCTTAAGAAGCTCCGCTTCCTTATAATTAAGATGTACGGATTTAACTCCTTTCATAAGCTGACAGGTCGATACATTAAAGGTAAAATCGCCAAAGGATGTTTCGTCGAGTATCACTTCTCCCTTTCTGCGAGTGAGCGCCTTTATACGGGCAATCAGCTCTTCGGGAGCAAACGGCTTGGTCATATAGTCATCCGCTCCGCTGTCAAGTCCCAATACTTTATCGCTTAAAGTGTCTTTTGCCGTTAGCATTAAAATAGGAGTTTCGATTTTGTCTTTTCTTAGTTCATAAGCTATTTCAAAGCCATTGCGATGCGGCAGCATTACATCCAGAATTATCACATCATAAATACCGCTTTTACCGTATTCATAACCGTCAATGCCGTCATACACAACGTCAACCATATATTTCTGTTCAGCAAGAATTTCTTTAAGTGCCTCGGCAAGTCTTTTTTCATCTTCAACAATCAGTACCTGCATATAAATACCTCCCGAACTTTTTTCATTAAATTGATTTTCATAAAATTGATATATTATCATTATACCAATAGTGATGTTAATCTACAAGACTTAAAAAATTCTGAAAAAATTATTTATGCTTTTTTTAAGGAATACACAATATAATCATTACAAAGACAAAGCAAAGGAGGCACCCTGATGAAGACGAATGCAGTTTTTGAAAGAACTGAAAAGAAATATGTGATTACAATCTCTCAAATGAACGAGCTCCTAAAGCGGCTTGACGGTAAAATCAGAGATGATGAGTTTGGATGCAGCACTGTGAGGAGCTTGTATTTTGATACAGATGATTTCAGATTGGCTCGCACTTCAATCGACAAACCTTTATATAAGGAAAAGCTCAGATTACGTAGCTACAATACACCCGAGGATGACAGTACTGTGTTTTTGGAGCTTAAGAAAAAATACAAAGGTGTTGTATATAAAAGACGTGAAAAGCTTACGTATAAAGATGCAATAGAATATATTTATAATCATAAAAAGCCGATGGACACACAAATTTTGCGTGAAATAGACTGGGTAATGAATTTTTATCCTGATCTTATTCCGAGAATGTTTATCTTTTATGACCGCAATGCTTATTATGGTGCAGATGACAGCAATCTGAGGATTACTTTTGACAGAAACCTTCGTTATCGTACAACAGACCTTGACCTTAAGTCAGACATCTACGGAAAGTATATAACAAGCTCGGAACTGTGCATTATGGAAATCAAGGCTTTGGGCGCTATGCCTTTATGGCTTTCTGATGCGCTTTCGGAGCTTAAAATATATCCGTCCTCATTTTCAAAGTACGGAACTGCATACAAAATAATCAATCAAGAAGAAAATCAGCAAAACGGAGGAATTAATTGTGCTTGATACATTATTTAACCCTATTTATTCTGATACATTCACCATAGCCAATTATATTGTTTGTACTGTTACATCACTTGTACTTGGTATTATAATAGCAATTACAGCAGGATTTAGGAGCCGCAAAAGCAGGAGTCTATTACTGTCGCTTGTTTTGCTTCCTGCAATTGTTCAGACAGTAATAATGCTTGTTAACGGCAGCGTTGGAACAGGTATTGCTGTAATGGGAGCCTTCTCACTTGTTCGTTTCAGAAGTGTTCCGGGAACGGCAAAAGAAATAGTTTGCATTTTTTTAGCAATGGCTTCAGGTCTTGCCACAGCCATGGGATATCTTGCACTTTCTGTCCTTTTTGTAATCATAGCTTGCGTAGCTATGTTTATATCAAGCTTTATAAGAATTCCTGAGAAGGACGACCTCAAAAGAGAGCTTAGAATCACAGTTCCCGAGGACTTGAATTATGCTCATTGTTTTGACGAGATTTTTGAGAAATACGCTTTATCTTCAAGGCTTACCACGGTAAAAACTACTAATATGGGCAGTCTGTATAAGTTGATTTATATGATTGAGCTTGTTAATGAAGACAGTATTCAGGAATTTATAGATGAGTTGCGTTGCCGTAACGGAAATCTTGAGATTGCGCTTTTAATTCCTGTAACACCTCAGAATGAACTCTGATTGGAGTGGTGTAGTATGAAAAAATTATTATGTGCTATGTTGTGTGCAGTGTTTGCCCTTTCAATAACTGCTTGCAGTGCAGAGCCGTTAAATGAGGATACATCGTCTGACTCTTCTTCATTAAGCAGCGATACTGCCGCAAATGTAAATGCCGAGGCGGTCGCCACTGAACTTACAGATGGAAATTATGACCTTTCTTTTACAAATCGTGACTGCGACCCATCATATGATGAAGATACTGCTTGTAAGGTAAGCTTTTCAAATTCCTCGGCAAGCGTTGCGTCAGGCAGCGGAGCAAATGTAAATGGCGCGGTAGTTACAATTAATTCGGAAGGTACGTATATTTTTTCGGGCGAATGCTCCGACGGACAGATAGTTGTGAATGCTTCCGATACTGATAAGGTGCAGCTTGTACTTGACGGATTAACACTGACAAGCTCAACTTCTCCCATTATTATTCAATGTGCCGACAAGGTGTTTATTACGATTGCAGAGTCAACCGAGAATACTGTTTCTGACGGGGATTCATACGAGCTTACTGTTGATGATTCAACTGTAGATGCTGCTATTTTCAGCAAGGAAGACCTTACAATCAATGGCAGCGGCACTCTTAATGTTAACGGAAACTATAAACATTCAATTGTTTCCAAGGACGACCTTGTAATAACCGGAGGCATAATAAACGCCTCTTCGGTTTCTTCAGCAATTGACGGCAAGGATTGTGTTAAAATTCAGAGTGCAAGCATAACTATAAATTCGGGAGGCGATGGAATACGCTCGACTAATACTGATGAAACGGATTACCGAGGATTTGTTTATATTGCAAGCGGCAGCTTTACCCTTGACTGTACCAATGACGCATTTCAGGCATGTTCGCTTTTAAGGATTGACGGGGGCAGCTTTGATATTACCACAGGCGGAGGAAGTACAAACGGAGAAACTCATACAGAAAGTGTTGGCGGCGGAGGAGGTTGGATGGATATGTTTTCATCCGATTCCGATTCTACCGATACTGAGAGTGCAAAGGGAATAAAATCTGCCGATACAATCAAAATAAACGGTGGTACATTTGTTATAGATTCAAGTGATGATTCAATTCATTCAAACAATAGCATTGTTATTTCAAACGGCTTAATAACGTTAAATTCGGGTGACGACGGTATGCACGCCGACAGTACGCTTACTGTTGACGGTGGTACAATTGATATTCAGCAAAGCTATGAGGGTATAGAGGCTGGTGACATCACAATAAACGACGGCACAATAAGCGTAGTTTCAAGTGATGACGGTTTCAATGCCTCCGGAGGTGCAAACAACACAAATAATTATGATTCATTTTCATCCTCAAGCGATAAGTCTCTTATAATTAACGGCGGATATATTTATGTTGATGCTTCGGGTGACGGACTTGATTCAAACGGAACAATCAACATTACAGGCGGTGTAGTTCTTGTTAACGGACCATCCGGCAATGGTAATTCCGCAGTTGATTATGAGATGTCAGCGACGATTTCAGGCGGTATTCTTGTGGCATTGGGCAGCAGCGAAATGGTTGAATCAGTTACGGGTAACGGTCAGGGTGCAATCTTGACTACAATTAATACTCAGGCAGCTGACACTTCTCTGGCGCTTTGTGACAGCAGCGGAAATGTGCTTGCTTCACTAAAATCTGTCAGAAGCTTTGATTGTGTAATTGTATCTGCTCCCGGTGTTGAGTCGGGTTCAACCTACACGCTTGTTTGCGGTGGCACCGTGTCCGAAGCTGATTCATACGGCTATGCGTCAGATACATCAATAAGCGGAGGTACGGTCGCTGCAACCATTCAAATGACTTCCGAAACCTATTCTTCGGGTACAATGGGAGGAATGAATGGTATGGGCGGTGAAGGCAGAATGCCAGGTGAAGGAGGAATGCCCGGATGGTGACTTGACCGAATGCAAAATTATGCGGATTTTCTCAAATAATATTTATATTTTGTATTTTACTGAATAAAATATTGAATTATTTCTTATTTTGGAGTATAATATATCCCAATAATAAATATTAATTTAAGAGGAGATAGTGCTTATGAAGGTTCAAATTTCAGATAATATAAAGTATATCGGGGTTGAAGACAAGGATCTTGATTTATTCGAAAGTCAGTATATTGTGCCTGATGGTATTTCCTATAACTCTTACGTAATTATTGATGAAAAAATTGCTGTTATGGATACAGTAGATAAGAGGAAAACCGACGAATGGCTCAAAAATCTTGAAGACGCATTGGATGGCAGAGAGCCTGATTATCTTGTAATCAGTCATCTTGAGCCTGACCATTCTTCGAACATTAAACTGCTTGCCGATAAGTATCCTTCAATGCTTATTGTAGGTAACGCAAAGACATTTAATATGCTTCCTCAGTATTTTGATATTGATCTCACAGACAGAAAGGTAACAGTCAAGGAAGGCGACGCACTCAGTCTCGGTTCACATGCCCTCACCTTTCTTATGGCGCCTATGGTGCATTGGCCTGAGGTTATGGTTACATACGAAAGCACAGAAAAAATTCTTTTCTCAGCAGATGGCTTTGGTACTTTCGGTTCTCTTGATGCTGATGAAGATTGGGCATGTGAAGCAAGACGTTATTACTTTAATATCTGCGGTAAATACGGTGCTCAGGTGCAGGCGCTTCTCAAGAAAGCCGCTGCCCTTGATATTCAAACAATCTGTCCTTTGCACGGTCCGATTCTTGCAAAGAATCTGAGTTATTATATTAATCTTTATGACATTTGGAGCAAGTACGAGGCAGAGACAGACGGTGTGTTTATTGCATACTGTTCAATTCATGGCAATACAAAGCAAGCCGCTATAAAGTTATATGATATACTAAGCTCAAAAACTGACAAGAAGATTTCAATTGCTGATCTTTCAAGGTCGGATATTGCAGAGTGCGTAGAAGACGCTTTCCGTTATAGCAAAATGATTGTTGCAGCGCCTTCTTATGATGCGGATGTTTTTCCTATAATGAATGATTTTCTCTATCACCTCAAGAGCAAGGGATATAAAAAGAGAACAGTCGGTATAGTTGAGAACGGCTCTTGGGCTCCGTCTGCGGGCAAGGTTATGAACAGCTACTTTGAAGGTATGAAGGATATTACAGTTGTTCCTACCAAAGTTACAATACGTGCTGCCGTAAAAGAAGCTGATATTGCAGTTCTTGAAAAGCTGGCTGATGAAATACTCGGATAATGTAATAGTAAATTTAATTTCTATCAGATAATTGTATTTATAATTCTTTTTTGCATATTTTAAGCCATATTTGTAAAATGTAAAAAGTTGTATGAAAACAGACTCATTGCCGTATGTTACGGTGGTGAGTCTGTTTTCTTATAAGTAACAAAGAAGAATAAATTTAATTTTGTAATATATTAATAAAAAATTTAAATTGATTTCTATGCTGGCAATTTAATTACGTTGCAAATGCAATTGAATTTTTTGACGGATTTATTATAAAATATCATTGTTAAAAGTTGCGGAATTAATTCTTTTATTGTCGTAACGGAATAAGCATTGGTTGACCTTTAGGTAATTATGGAGCTTTGAAATTAACAATTTTATGTGAAGACGTTTTTTGTCATTCCGATGCTTATTTCGTTTTTAATTTAACATTCCTTCTATAACCCAATATACCCCGAAAACGGCTGGAGCTCTATGCTTCAGCCGTTTTTATATGGCATAAATTATACGTTTTTTGCTTTACTTGTTTAGCTATTTTGCCTATGTCAAAATTTTGTGATTTGTGCTATAATAATCAACAGTGAATGACCTTTGTAGCGGTCTTTATTATATAGCAGACTTATATGTCCTGTCCTGTCGTATATGTCTTTATAATCAAACGAATGTTAAGTGAATGGTCAAAAGGAGATGTTGTTTATGTCGCAAGTATCATATTTAAAAAACAAATTTATTTTTTCTTCAAGAGAATTACACAGGACTAATGTAAGGAAAGAGTGGTGTTAAGAATGTATAATGTTAATGATGTTGTGCTTTACGGTTCGAATGGAGTGTGCAAAATCTCAGAGATAACAACCCGAAAAATTTCAGACGTTGCTATTGAATATTATGTTCTAAAGCCGCTCTGTTCACAAAGTATAACATTATTTGTCCCAACGGGCAATGAGAGCCTTGTTTCAAAAATGAGGTATGTTCTTACATCTGAAGAAATCAACAAAGTAATCAACGGTATTTCTGACGAACCGGGATGGATTGATGATAAAAATGTGCGTTTTGAATTTTGTAAAAATGTAATTTCAAGCGGGGATTTTGAAAAACTTGTTGAGCTTGTGCGTTTGCTCAAATTTCACGAAAAGGCTCAGATTCAAAAGGGCAAGCACCTTCACATTTCCGATGAGCGTTTTCTTAAGGAAGCCGAGAAAATGGTCTGCGACGAGATTTCTATTGTACTCAATGTTGAACGTACCGAGGTAATACCTATGATACTCAAGCAATAATAGCGTAAGTAAAATATCTCTTAGACCTCCTGAATAAGGAGGTCTTTTCATATATGTACAAATTTTTATAGTTATTTTATTAAAAAACTTTTGAAAAAATAAAAGAATACTAATTTTATTTTTGTATTTCTTGACTAAAATGATTATATGTGATAATATTAACCTGAATGTGTTAATATTCACTATATTATTTTGCGTAAAATGGAGAATTTTATTATGAATTATGATGTAATAATAGTCGGAGCGGGTCCTGCAGGTATTTTTACTGCGCTGGAGCTGCTGCGGAAGGACGCGAATAAAAAGATAATCATACTTGAAAAGGGACAGTCGGTAGAAAAGCGTCATTGTCCCAAAATTAAAACGCAGAAGTGTATGTATTGTAAGCCGTACTGTCACATTACTACCGGCTTTTCGGGTGCAGGAGCTTTTTCTGACGGCAAGCTTTCGCTTTCAAGCGAGGTCGGCGGCGATCTTCCTCAGCTGCTGGGTGATGACCTTATTCAGGAAACTATCAATTATGCTGACAAAATCTATTTGGAATTTGGTGCCGACGAGCATATAGAGGGCATCTCAAACCCCGAAGAGGTCAAAGAAATTCGTAAGCGTGCCATTCAGGCTGGACTCAAGCTTGTTGACTGTCCTATACGCCATCTGGGCACAGAAAAGGCACAGGAACTTTACCTTGCTATTGAAAAGTATCTTATTGAAAACGGCGTTGAAATTATTTTTGGCTGTGAATGTAAGAATTTGATAATTGAGAACAACTGCTGCGTTGGAGTATATATGCAGACCACGGCAGGAAATGCAACGGAGCTTCGAGGAAAGGACATTGTAGTTGCCACAGGACGAAGGGGTGCCGATTGGCTGGAGAAAATTTGTTTTGAGCACGGAGTTGAACATGTTCCCGGAACGGTAGATATCGGCGTGCGCGTTGAGGTTCGCAATGAAATTATTGAGAAGGTCAACGAGGTTCTATATGAATCTAAGCTTATCGGTTATCCGAATCCTTTCAAAAATAAGGTGCGTACCTTCTGTCAGAATCCGGGAGGATTTGTCAGTCAGGAAAATTATGATGATGACCTTGCTGTTGTA
>CAYQXN010000045.1:0-14205 GCA_964421585.1 uncultured Ruminococcus sp.
ATGTGTAAAATTTTTGAGACGACCAATGGTCGTCCCTACGTGTTGTGCATTAAAATAAACGTGCACTAAATTATGATTTAGTAAATCAAGCTTTATCAAAAATTCAAACAAGTAGTGCGAAGTTGTATCCGAGACAAGCAGACAGATTGGTTAAAAAGCCGATAACGTTTTACTACAGATAAAATATGTGCACAAAAAAGCCGTTTTCAAAATGAAAACGGCTTAAACTTTAAATTTTTTTATGCTCTGAGCTCCTGCTCATTGTCACCCGTAAAATAAACTTTTTTTATGTCAGCACCAAGTGCACGGAACTTTTCGATTACATTTTCATAACCGCGTTCAATATATTGAATACTTGAAATTTCGGTTATACCGTTTATCTGAAGAGCAGCAATAATCATTGCTGCACCGGCACGAAGATCGGTAGCCTTTACGGGAGCTGCCGTAAGAGCTGCACCGCCCTCAATTATAGCAAGCCTGCCCTCAACAGATATTTGAGCACCCATTCTGATGAACTCGCTTACATATTGATAACGGTTATCCCATACATTTTCGTTTATAATACTGGTACCCGGAACGCTCATAAGCACTGCCGCAAACTGCGGCTGGCAGTCTGTGGGAAAGCCCGGATGAGGCATAGTCTTGATGTTGCAGCGCTTGAGCGAACCTGCTGTTGCATCAACCTTGACTGCTTCATCATATTCAGTAATTTTTACGCCCATCTCACGAAGCTTGACTGTAATTGATTCAAGATGTTTTGGGATAACATTATTGACAGTAATACAGCCTCTTGTTGCTGCCGCTGCACACATATATGTGCCTGCCTCAATCTGGTCAGGTATGATTGAATAGGTAACTCCGTGGAGATAGTCAACGCCTCTTACCTTGATTACATCTGTACCTGCGCCTCTGATATCCGCGCCCATAGAGTTGAGAAAGTTTGCCAAATCAACAATGTGCGGCTCCTTGGCTGCATTTTCAATGATTGTTTGACCCTCTGCTTTGCAGGCAGCAAGCATAATATTCATTGTTGCACCGACAGACACAACATCAAGATAAACGTGAGTGCCCTGTAAACGGCCGTTGCTTTTAGCTTCAATAATAGCACCATCAACCAGATGTGTAGAAGCTCCCAACGCTTCAAAGCCCTTCAAATGCTGATCAATAGGACGTACGCCAAAGTTACAGCCGCCCGGCAGCGCAACCTCCGCATTGCCGTATCTGCCCAGCAAAGCGCCGAGAAGATAATAGGATGCGCGCATACCTCTTACAAGCTCTGTAATTGCCTTGCACGTTCTGATATATGTCGGATCAATATATAAAGATGATTTATTAATTCTGCGTACATTTGCACCCAACTGCTGAAGAATACGACTAATAAGAGAAACATCGCTGATGTTAGGTATATTATCAATCTGACAAGGCTCATCACAAAGAATAACAGCCGGAATAATTGCCACAGCCGCATTCTTGGCGCCGCTGATATTCACCTCGCCAAACAATGGCTTACCGCCGGTTACTACAAACTTTTCCAATTGTTTACACTCCAATTCAGTATTGTAAAGTCAATAACTTAGTAAGTGCAGATATATCAAAAAAACAAATTAAGTTGCGGTATTAAAAACTTAAACCACAACATATATTACATTTTTATTAAAACACACTACAAATTGCGGTTACATATATGTAATCTACAATTCTTCTATAGAAAATGATACTACAAACCTGTAGTAAAGTCAACGAACTTTTGAAATTGTAACCGAAATTTGGCAAACTTGTACTCAAATTATTAAAATAGTATTACTTTTATTTTTATAATGCCTAAACACTGTAACATATTGTTATAAATTCCAGAAAAGAAATAAAAAAATAATAATTCTTCGTAATAAGAATTAAATTTTTGTAGCCATATAAAAATCCCTTTATTTAATATTATTATAAACATAAAACTCATCACCTACACATTTAAATAATGTTTGGTATATTTTTATGTATGTAAAAAATGCCGCAATTGGATATACGGCACTTTTTAAAGAAATCATTTGAATTTGTGGAAACAATTGAGGGTTGAAACACTATGCAGCTCTATGTTAGCATTTTATAAAGACAACATTTTTAATGCAGGCAAAAAGAAAATGCTGTCTTTACGTATTTTTAGGAAGGAGATATACTATTATGAAAAAATACGCAAGAATTATAACTTCTGCTTTGGCAAGCGTTGTCTTACTGTCAAGCACAACCGTTTTGTCCAATGCAAAAACAATTTCGCAGTTTATCACAGATTCCGACTGCGATTTAAAAGCAGTAATTTGCAGCTTACAGGAAAACTGTCAGAATTCCGAAAACATAAAAGAATTGCTTAAAGATAACGACTGCATTGAAATAAATAAATTATCTGAATGCTTTACTGTTTACTGCGGTCAATTTACTTTACCGAATTGCAATACTCCGTGTGAGAGCACAGAGCCAACAGAGCCTGTAACTTCTGACGCCACTGAAGCTGCAGATACGACAACAAAGCCTGAACCAACAACAACTACTGTAACAGAGCCTACAATCACTGAGCCTGCCGAAGAGGAGTCTTCAACACAGCCGACTGCCGCTGCAACACAGCCTCAGACTACTACGGCACCGCAAAGCACAACGCCCCACACCACAGCGCCTGCGGCTACGGAGGCTGAACAAATTACAACTGCCCCGTCAACCTCGCAGAATAACTATAATGAATCATATGCAGATGAGGTTATCCGCCTTGTAAACATTGAAAGAGAAAAAGCAGGCTTAGAGCCATTGAGCAAAAGACAGGATGTTACTGAAATTGCAGAAATCCGTGCCGTGGAAATCACACAGCTGTTTTCACACACACGTCCTAACGGAAGCTCCTGTTTTTCACTGGCAAGTGAAAAGAATATTTCATACAAATCTGTAGGAGAAAACATTGCCTACGGTTACAGCACACCTGAGGCTGTAGTGCAGGGATGGATGAATTCATCCGGACACCGTGCAAACATTCTCTCATCTTCATTTAATGGTATAGGAGTAGGATGCTACAATAAAAACGGTACACTATATTGGACACAGTTTTTCATCGGTGCATAAACAGCTTTAAATCTCAAGCACAAACTGCATCTGAAAAATCAGTCATAGTTGCGAACAAGTGAAATCACCTTGCCGAGAAGCACAACCTCATCAACTATAATCGGCTCAAACCTGTCATTTTCAGGCTGTAGTCTGTAGTGCCCGTTTTCTTTATAAAAACGTTTTACTGTTGCTTCGTCATCCACGAGTGCAACCACAATCTCGCCGTTCTCGGCAACAGGAGTGCGGTTTACAATAACAATATCATCGTTAAAAATGCCTGCATTTATCATACTTTCGCCCTGCACACGCAGAGCAAACAGTTCTCTGCCGCGCTTCAGGCTGTCGGGAACAGGCACATAGCACTCAACCTCTTCAACGGCAAGTATAGGATAACCTGCTGCAACCCTGCCCAGAACAGGCACACTCGCAGTTTTTTCCTCACCGCTTATATGTATGCATCTGTTTACACCGCGCTCACGCGTGATAAATCCCTTTTCTTCAAGTGCATTCAGGTGATGATGAACTGTTGAGGTCGAGCTGAGTCCAACCTCAGTGCATATTTCTCTGACGGAAGGCACTCGTCCTTCATATGAACAATCCTTCAAAAAGTCAAGTATTTTTTGCTGGCTTTTACTTAACGGTTTCATAAAATCACAAACCTTTCTGAATACAGTATATCATATACACTCGCAAAAATCAAACATTTGTTTTAAAATCGCAAAAATGTTATAATCATAGTATTTTCAATTCAAATTCAGTTTAAATTCACACAGCTATCATAAAAAGGGTGTTTAATATACTTGTACTCAGATGACGGAACCGCAAACGTCAGAGTATAATTGTTCTACCCTCCTCAATGCAATCCGATTTGGAGGATTGCAATTGTACCCCTCATTTTTTAAAGAACAAGAAAACGCCAAACCCTTCCGCAATGGGTTTGGCGTTTTCATTTTATTTTCTTTTTAAACTTAATTCGCGGCTGCTCCACGTATAATATCAATTTATTGCACGTTTATTTTAATGCACACCACGTAGTAACGACCTTTGGTCGTCTCAAAAATAACATATTTTTATGAGATGACCGCCTGGCACACCTACGTGCAACATATAAAAACAAACTTAAACTAAAACTGAAAGACGCATCAAAGCGATGCGTCTTTTTTAATTTATAAAAGTATATTTATTCATCTTACCTGAATTTGTCCAAGAAGCTCGCCGACCTTATCATGGAACACAAGGTCAGCCTTGTTGTCCATAGGCGTTTTATCCCTATTAACGAGAACAATATTGCCGCCCTTAAAATATCTGATAAAACCTGCCGCAGGATATACCGTAAGACTTGTGCCTGCAATAATCAATGTATCTGCATTTTCAATAGCGTTCAATGCACCGCTTACGGTTGCATCATCAAGTCCTTCCTCATACAATACCACATCGGGCTTTACAGCACCGCCGCATTCGCAGCTTGGCACCCCCGTGCTTTCCTTTATGTACTCGGCGGTATGAAATTTATGACATCTCATACAGTAATTTCTAAGCACGCTGCCGTGGAGCTCATACACCCGTTTGCTGCCCGCAGCCTGATGAAGTCCGTCAATATTCTGGGTTACAACCGCGCTCAGTTTGCCTGCTTTTTCAAGCTCTGCCAGTTTAAAATGCGCCTTATTTGGCTTTTTGTCAAGACAAAGCATTTTATCACGGTAAAACCTAAAAAAATCCTCAGGATTGCTTATGAAAAAGCTATGACTCAGAATCTGCTCGGGCGGATAGTCATATTTCTGATTATACAGTCCGTCAACGCTTCTGAAATCGGGGATTCCGCTTTCTGTTGACACACCTGCTCCGCCAAAAAATACAATGCGACTGCTTAAGTCAATTATCCTTTGCAGTTCATCAACCGTGCTCATTTTATCGCATCCTTCATTGACCTTACATATTCACATACCGGCTTAACAGCATCCCTGCCGTATTTGGCGACAAGCTTTACAATTGCAGAACCTACAATTACTCCGTCGGCAGATTCAACCATCTTCTTTGCCTGTTCTGGAGTTGAAATGCCAAAGCCTATTGCACACGGAATATCGCTTACCGACTTTACAAGACGCACCATTTCACCAATATCTGTTGTAATCTCCTTTCGCACACCCGTAACACCGAGCGAAGAAACGCAATAGACAAAGCCCTGTGCTTCCTTTGCGATAGTCATTATTCTGTTGTTCGAGGTAGGCGCAATAAGAGATACAAGCTCAACTCCGTTGCTGTCGCAGGCATTCGAAAGCTCAGCCTTTTCCTCAAACGGCGTGTCGGGAACAATAACCGCCGCAATGCCGCATTCCTTACACTTTGCCATAAATTTGTCTGTACCATATACAAAAATAGGATTCATATATGTCATAACAGCAAGAGAACACTTAATCTGCGGTCTTATGCGCTTTACCATATCAAAAATCTTGTCTGTAGTAGTGCCTGACGCGAGTGCACGGAGGTCAGCCTCCTGAATTACAACGCCCTCTGCAATCGGGTCCGAAAACGGAATGCCAATCTCAATTATGTCAGCGCCGCTTTCGCTCATACCGATTAAAAGCTTTTCCGTGGTTTCAAGGTCAGGGTCACCCGCCGTAACAAACGGAATGAACGCCTTGCCGTTTTCAAAAGCCGCTCTTATCTCAGTCATGAATATCCTCCCCTCTGTATCTTGCAATTGCTGCAACGTCCTTGTCGCCTCTGCCCGAAAGATTGACAACAATAATCTTGTCCTTGTCCATAGTCGGAGCCAGCTTTATACAATGAGCAACTGCGTGTGAGCTTTCAATTGCAGGGATAATTCCCTCTGTTCTTGAAAGATACTCAAATGCCTGTACCGCTTCTTCGTCGGTAACAGGAACATATTGCGCTCTGCCTATATCCTTAAGATAAGCGTGCTCCGGACCTATTCCAGGATAGTCAAGTCCTGCCGAAATTGAATAAACAGGAGCAATCTGACCATATTCATTCTGACAAAAATATGACTTCATACCGTGGAATATGCCTAAGGTGCCGTTTGCAAGAGTTGCGGCATTCTTGGGATTGTCAACGCCGAGACCGGCGCCCTCGCAACCGATAAGCTGAACGCCTTCGTCATCTACAAATTCGTGGAATGCGCCTATTGCGTTGCTTCCGCCGCCCACGCAAGCCATTACAACGTCAGGGAGTCTGCCTTCCTTCTCAAGCAGCTGCTGTCTGATTTCCTTGCCGATAACACTCTGGAAATCACGAACAATTGTAGGGAACGGATGCGGACCCATAACAGAGCCGAGAACATAGAGTGTGTCATCAACACGGTTCGTCCATTCACGCATAGCGTCATTTACAGCGTCCTTAAGGGTCATTGTGCCCGTTTCTACGGCATTAACCTTTGCACCGAGTAATCTCATTCTATATACATTAAGCGCCTGACGGATTGTGTCCTCCTTGCCCATAAAGATTTCACATTCAAGTCCGAGCAACGCCGCAACAGTAGCCGTTGCCACGCCGTGCTGACCTGCGCCCGTTTCAGCTATAACACGTTTTTTGCCCATCTTTTTGGCAAGCAGGCACTGACCGAGACAGTTGTTCACCTTATGAGCGCCTGTGTGGTTTAAATCCTCACGCTTTAAATAGATTTTAGCGCCGCCCAAATCCTTTGTCATCTTCTCTGCATAATATAGAAGTGACGGTCTGCCTGCATATTCACGCATAAGCGTATCAAGCTCTGCAACAAATTCAGGGTCGTCCTTATATTTGTTATAGGCTTCTTCAAGCTCATTTACTGCATTCATCAGGGTCTCGGGAACAAACTGACCGCCGTGAATGCCAAATTTACCTTTTGACATTTTTTATCTCCTCGTATTCAGAATATTATTATTTTTTGCTGAACTCCTCAAACTCCATATTGACAAAACAGGAAATCATTTTTCTGTAAACCGCCTCTGCAATATCGGGATTTGCGCCATACTGCAAAGCTCTGCATCTGACCTTTGCAATAACCGCTTCAACACGGTTTGGAGCTTTTACGCCGTCCTCGTCTTTCTTAAAAGCAGAAGCCTGAGCAACATAGTCGCTTCGCTCTGCAATCAATTTTACAATTTCATCATCTATTCTGTCAATGTTATCTCTTACCTCTTCGAGACTGCTGCATTTCATACAAATCCTCCGTTCCGTTATAACAACGGACTTCCATTGAGTATTTCCAGCTCCGTTTTTTTATTATTGCTTCTCATAAGTGTTTCGCCTATGAGCACGCCGTTTACTCCTGCATTGCGAAGATTATCAATATCCTCGCTTGTCTTGATGCCGCTCTCACCGACAAAAAGAATGTCCTTGGGCACAAGTTCACGCAGTCTGGTACAAGTAGTTATATCAACCGTAAAATCCTTTAGATTGCGGTTGTTTACGCCGACAACCCTTGCTCCCGCATCAAGCGCCGACTGCACCTCATCCTCCGTGTGAGCTTCAACAAGAGCCGAAAGTCCGAGCGAATCACATATTTTAATCCACTTGCAGATTGTATCGGTATCAAGCAGGGCGCAAATCAAAAGAACTGCCGAAGCACCGATTACCTTTGCCTCATAAATCTGGTATTCGCACACGGTAAAATCCTTGCGCAGAAGGGGGATACTTACATTCTCCGAAATTTCTTTCAAAAAACTGTTTTCACCCTTGAACCAACGAGGTTCGGTAAGAACAGAAATTGCCGACGCTCCGGCATTTTCGTAGTCCTTTGCAATCTGTACATACGGAAAATCCTGAGCGATTATCCCCTTTGAGGGAGAAGCCTTTTTGACCTCGCAAATGTATGAAATTCCGTTTTTTGCAAGCGCCTTTTCAAACGGGAAATCCGAGTTGATTTCCTTAGAAAAAGCCTGCTGTTTTATTATTTCAAGCGGAACAGTCTTTTCGGCTTCTATATAGCGCTCCCTGTTCGCCTGAGCTATAGTTTCAAGTATCATACCGACTCCATAATATTTAAAATGTAAATTATTCGTTTGTCACACTTACAAACTCTTCAAGTTTTGCATAAGCCTTGCCGCTGTCGATAAGTTCCTGTGCAAGCTTTACTCCGTCTGCAATTGTATCTGCCTTGCCGCCTGCAACAAGACCAAGCGCAGAATTAAGAACGACTATGTCACGCTTTGCACCCTTGAGCTCACTTTTAAGAATCTGCTTTGTAATCTCAGCGTTTTCTGCACCGTCACCGCCGATAAGCTCTGAGATTTCATATTTTCCAAGTCCAAATTCCTCGGGTGTAATATCGTAGGTCTTAAAGGTGCCGTTATCAATCTCACAAACCTTTGTGCTGCCTGTAACTGTAGCCTCATCCATACCGTCAGAGCCGTGGAATACAAAACCGCGCTTAACTCCGAGATTTGAGAAAACACGTGCTACCGGCTCAACAAGAGCCTCCGAATAAACTCCCGTTACCTGAAGATTTGCACCTGCGGGATTTGTAAGAGGTCCGAGCAGATTGAACACATTACGGATGCCGATTTCTCTTCTTACGGGTCCGACATACTTCATAGCCGAATGATAATTCTGTGCGTGCATAAAGCAAAGCCCTGTCTTTTCAAGAACCTCTTCATTCTTTTCGGCTGAAATCATAATGTTTACGCCGAGCGCCTCAAGACAGTCTGTAGCGCCGCTCTTGCTTGACATTGAACGGTTACCGTGCTTTGCTACAGGGATTCCTGCCGCAGAAATAACAAAAGCCGATGTTGTTGAAATATTGAATGTACCTGTGCCGTCTCCGCCTGTACCCACAATATCAAGAGCGTCTGACTTTTTCTCTATATGCAAAGCCTTCTCACGCATAACCTTCGCACAGGCTGTAATCTCGTCAATCGTCTCGCCCTTGATGCGGAGGGCTGTCAGATAAGCAGCCATCTGAGCCTGTGTGGCTGTACCTGTCATCATCTCTTCCATAACCTGCGTTGCTTCTTCAAATGTCAGGTCATTTCCTGCAACTACCTTAATAATTGCCTCTTTAATCACTGCAATCAAATCCTTTCAATAAAATTCTGTATTATCTGAATACCGTGGGATGTAAGTATTGATTCGGGGTGAAACTGAAGTCCGTAGATTTCATAATCTGTGTGCTTAACGCCCATTACTTCTCCCATATTATCCTCTGCAATCACCATTAGTTGCTCGGGAATTGTATCTCGCTTAGCAATCAGTGAATGATATCTTGCACCATCAATAACCTCCGGCAAATCTGCAAATATTTTGCAGTCAGCATTGATTTTTATATCTGACTTTTTACCGTGAAGCAGCTTTACTGCGTGGGTGATCTCCGCACCGAAAACCTCACATATTGCCTGATGTCCAAGGCATATTCCAAGGATTGGGAACTCACCCTTGAGTTCCTCTATAACCGCTTCGCACACACCGGCATTTTCAGGATAACCCGGGCCCGGCGAAAGTATAATGTGCGTAGGCTTTAATGCTCTGATTTCATCAACGGTAATCTCGTCATTTCGAACAACTTTAATATCAGCATTTACGCTTCCCACATACTGAACAAGATTGTAGGTAAAGCTGTCATAATTATCTATAAACAATATCATAGCTCATCAACCTCCCCTGCATTTTTAACCGCATTCATAACTGCAAGAGCCTTGTTGTAAGATTCCATATATTCATTTTCAGGTATGCTGTCGGCTACAATGCCTCCGCCCGCCTGAACATGCACCTTATCACCTTTCTTGACAGCCATACGGATTGCAATACAGGTGCAAAGGTTGCCGTTGAAGTCAACATATCCGAGCGCACCGCCATACACGCCGCGAGGAGTTTTTTCAAGCTCTTCAATAATCTCACACGCCCTGATTTTTGGCGCGCCCGACAACGTGCCTGCCGGAAGGACTGCCTCAACTGCACTGAGTGCATCTAAATTGTCCTTAATCTCACCCTCGACCTCGCTGCAAATGTGCATAATTTTTGAAAAGCGCAGAACCTTTTGATATTCTGTTACTTTAACCGAACCGAATTTTGCAATTCTGCCAATATCGTTCCTGCCTAGGTCAACAAGCATATTGTGCTCTGCAAGCTCTTTTTCGTCCTGCATAAGCTCTTTTTCAAGTGCGTCGTCCTCTTCCTTTGTCTTACCCCTTGGGCGGGATCCTGCAATAGGAAATGTGTTCAGAACGCCGTCCTGAAGCTTTACAAGTGTTTCGGGAGAGGTACTGATAATTTCCTCCCCCTCAATATTCATATACACCATATACGGCGAGGGATTTGTAACTCTGAGAACTCTATAGGCATTTATAAGAGAGCCGTGATAATCGGCTTCAAATCGTCTTGATACAACGCACTGGAAAATATCCCCGTCAAAGATATACTCCTTGGTTTTTTCAACCATTTCGCAAAACTCATCCTTAGTGTAAGTGCTTGAAAATTCAACATTTTTGTCGCTTTCAAGTTTTGGCAAAGGCGCAGTGTCGGTAATGATTGAGATAATCTCTTCAATATCTTTCTTTGCCTGTTCATACTGGCGCTGAGGGTCATAGGTTTTCATATTCACGACAACAATCAGCTTTTGTCTGAGGTGGTCATAGGCGATGATTTTGTCAAACATCATAAGGTCAAAATCATTTGTATCACCCCGCTTAATCTTAAGCACAGGCTCGGCAACAGAAATCATTGAATAGCCGTAATATCCCATAAGGCCGCCCGTAAACGGCGGAATATCATCAAAGCGCGGAGTTTTATAATCAGCAAGATATTCACGCACGGCGTCGTACGGTTTGTTTGTTTTTACAGTTCTTGCGCCCTCACCTGTAACAGTAAGAGTGCCGTCCTTATATGCAAGGCGTGCCTTTGGATTAAATCCGAGGTATGAATATCTGCCCCATTTCTCACCACCCTCAATGCTTTCAAGCAAGAAAAATTTGTCTGATTTCAGAGCAATCCTTCTGAGCAGAGTTATAGGAGTAACTACATCTGCGTAAATTTCCTTATACACAGGAATTACGCTGTAGCTGTCCTTTAGCTCAAGGACTTTATCAAACGATGGTTTAATCATCTTTACACCGACCTTTCAAATAAAATAAAATAAAAAGACTTTTGCCCCACAAGGGACAAAAGTCTGAATAAACAACTTCTGCGGTACCACCCAAATTGACGATAATCGTCCGCTTTACGGCATACTGACATATGCCTCCCGCAGTAACGGTCGGGCTCCGTCGGAAACTACTCACAGCAAACAGGCTTTCGGTCCGCCCTCACAAGTCCATTCACACAGTCTTCCGATATCGGCTCACACCAACCGCCGACTCTCTGAAATCATCAGAAAATGCTACTATTCTTGCTCACAGGTTTATTAATATCTGTATATTGATATTATTATATTACCCATTTTTCAATTTGTCAACACTAAAATTTACTTAAATAAAATATTATTTGCATTAATGTTTTTTATATATTCTGATTATGTTATGTAAAAAACAATAGTATATATCAAAATTACGGTTACAGTTAACACGGTCTGAATTTTATTCTACTATAATTGCTTGCATTCCAATCTGAGAGTATCTTTTCTCAGCCAAAGCCTTTTCATATGAGGCAACCTTACCTGCAACTGAGTCGCAGAAATAGTAATTTTCTTCATCATATCCAATCAGAACCATACAATGCTCATTCTGCATCCAGCTTACTGTATCGCCTGTTTCATATTGGGCATTTTCGTCAACATAGTCAACAATCCAGCTTGCTTTAACATATGGTTCATCCATATATGTAGTTTCCCAAACCATAACAGGTTTATCATTTAGAATATATTTCTCACAAATCTCTTCTAAAGAAACACCAGAGAGCGGATAAGCCTTAAGCTCTGAATCGGTAGTTTTAATATAGTTGTTCATGCATTTTGCCATTGCAGGTGCGTTGATGCCATAACCTGTATACACATCACCCGCATAAGCAGAGTTCATATCAGGACCGTAAAGCTCGCCGTCATAGCCGTAGTATACGGGCTTTGTAATAAGATAAGTATCTGCAAATTCAAACTCATCAATGTCAAAGTCCCAATATTGCAGCAGCATTGTACATGCATATATTTCACACCCTGCTTTAAGTACATCCTGCGAAATAACAGGCACTCCCGATATCTGATAAGAGGCAGGGGAACCTATGGTGACTGCCGTTGTTTCAACAATTTCAGGCTGAGGTTCTTTGACCTTATGATTGCCTGTTGCCGATACTATTATCATTACTATGATAAATACGAGGACGGCAAGCAAAACAATTCCCGTGGCTCTGTAGCTGATTAGTTCCTTTATCAGTTCTTTTGTTATTCTCTTTATTTTTTGTAAACTTCTCTTTGTTTTTACTTTCATTTTTCACCTTATAGGAAACTGTTCGGAAACAGTAGTGCACAAAAGTCAGCTTTTATGTATTGCTGACTGATCGTATAGGTGCAGCCCACCAGCTGCATTTTACCTTTATAATAGTTCTATCACAATTTTTTATATTATTCAATACAGCTATAGATAATTATACTCAATATAACAGAATAAAATATAAAAATACTCAGAAATTTTCATAAAGCAAAAGATTTAGGGGAGATTTGATAATATATTTAATATTTCAATAAATATATTTCAGCAATCCGATTTTTGACCATATTTTCAAACATATCTAAGTCCTCTTTTTTCAGAGCTTCATCTTTTCGGGCAACGCGCCTAAGCATTTATACTGCCTCCATTTTTTGAAAAGTATCTTGTTATTGTATTCATAGCCCGACATATAGCGGCACATTCGTCTTCATTAAGCGGCTTTAACAATCGCTAATATGTTTATTTGATAATTCAATCAATTTTTCCACAGCCGCTTTACCTGTATGGGTCAGCCTGAGTTTATATGATCTGGCGTCATTTTCAGAAATTTGTTTCCATAAAAGCCCCTTACTATAAAACCTTTGATAAGACGACTTAAATAACCTTTATCTATATACAGCTTTTCTATCAAATCAACTGCACTGCATCCATCATTATTTTCCAGTTCAAACAAAATCCTTATTTCAGTAACCGAATACTCTGAATTAAGAAAATTACGGTCAAGCAAACCTAATAAAACCGTATAAAAACGATTAAATTCTCTGATTTTATAAACAGTTTCTGTTTTGTTATCCATCAGAAGCACCTCATTTTAGATTTAATTGCATTAAAAATATCACATATAATAAAGTTGATTTTGTCAACTATTTTATTTGTAATTCATTACTCCAAAGCAGTTCGCATTTCAATAATGCCTAGCTTGGATTTTCCTCTGACTTCGTTGTCGCCCTTTATTGGTGCCAACCAATATTTGTTATACGTGTCATTATATACTCAATTTACACTGCAACAGGTATAGGGCTGCATCAAAAAATAAATTTTTGATACAGCCCCAGCTATTTAATATTTGTTTTTTCTTAATAATTATACCGTTAAAAAATAATTACTTCATACTATTTTCGTATGACTCAATCATCTTTTTAACCATCTGTCCGCCTACTGAACCTGCTTCTCTTGCGGAAATGTCGCCGTTATATCCCTGCTTAAGGTTCACGCCTACTTCGTTTGCGCACTCCATCTTGAAGCGTTCCATAGCTTCCTTAGCCTGTGGTACATTAAGCTGATTCTTGTTACTTGACATTGTTTTTTCTCCTTTTTTCAAAACTTTTTTGGCTTCACAATTATCTGCTTTATAAAATTATTGCTGAATTTCTCTATTCTGCTTTTTTGTGCATAGTCAGATAACATTCCTGCTTTGTACTCTTCAATGTCATCTGACTTTGAATGTACTCAGGCTTTGTTTATCTGATTTGTTTTTTGCAAATACTATATGTGAACCCTGTTTTATTTTATATCAAGCGGCTATCTGACATCTCAGTTTGTTGCCGCAATAGTATTATGTGTACTGAAATTGCGAATATAAAATGTAAATTTTGCTATAATTTTTACTATTTTCTATAAATCAATCATAATTTTTTATAATTCGGATTGATTGGAGGACTCTTGTTTCTAAAAATCATAATTGCCCTTTCTGCTTTCAATGCAAAAAGGGAAAAAAATAATGCCGACAGGTAATAGCATTAAAAGCTATAACTTATCGGCATTTCGTAAGCTC
>CAYQXN010000046.1:0-13936 GCA_964421585.1 uncultured Ruminococcus sp.
TATAACAAGGTCGTAATTCTCACCTGAATTAATAAGCTCTTCAAGAGGAGCTGTAACAACGCCCTTATTGCCGTAAGAGCCGTCATCTGTCATCATAATAAATTTATCGGAGCAAGCCTTGAATTCATCTTCAAGAATTACAAGGTCCTTGTTTCTGAAACCAACTATTGAGTGAACCTCACATCCGATTTCGTGGAGCTTTTCGGCAACAGGAAGCGCAATTGCACAACCCACGCCGCCGCCTACAACGCAAACCTTCTTCAAGCCGTCGGTATGTGTGGGAACGCCAAGAGGTCCTACAAAGTCCTGAATAAAGTCGCCTTCTTCAAGGTGATTCAGCTTTTCTGTTGTTGCACCTACAATCTGGAAAATAATACGTACTGTTCCTGCTTCTCTGTCAAAACCTGCAACTGTCAGCGGAATACGCTCTCCATCCTCTTCAACTCTGAGGATGATAAATTGACCGGGCTCTGCTTTTTTTGCAATGAGAGGAGCGTCAATTTCCATTAATGTAACAGTCGGGTTAAGAGCTTTTTTCTTAACTATTTTGTACATTTTTATTACCCTTTCGCAATTAATTCACAATTAATACGGTAATCTTAATAAATTCCGCAATAATCAGCATAATAATTATATTACCCATATTCTGTATTTTATCACAGATAATACTATGTTTCAAGATTATTTTTATAGTTTCAATATGACTTTTTATGGTTTTTATGGTTTTAGTTTCAAGGTTTAGCCAAATTAATACTAATATCTGATTAACCGGTGTACAAAACTTTCCGAAAATATATCCGATGTTTAATCAGATAGTAGTATTGGTACAGATTACAAGGCAATACAGCTTGCATATCAGAATAATAAAACCTTAACATGAACTCTGTCCGAATTAAAAAAGGCAGCAGCAAAGCAATTTGCTTTGCTGCTGCCTTTAATAATAAATTATCCGAAATCAAAAATCAATTAAGCCTTGCCGACTGAACCGAAGAGCTCCATCTTTTCCTTAACAGTAGCCTTAATAGCCTCTGCTCCGGGAGCAAGAAGCTTTCTAGGGTCAAAGCCCTTGCCCTGCTGATCCTTGCCTTCTTCAATATATTTTCTTGTAGCTTCTGCAAATGCAAGCTGGCACTCTGTGTTTACGTTAATCTTTGAAACGCCGAGTGAGATAGCCTTCTTAATCATATCAGCAGGAATTCCTGTGCCGCCGTGAAGTACTAGAGGCATTTCACCTGTGAGCTGCTGAATAGCGTCGAGCGTTTCAAAGCTGAGTCCCTGCCAATTTTCGGGATACTTACCGTGAATATTACCGATACCTGCCGCAAGCATTGTTACGCCGAGATCGGCAACCATCTTACATTCCTTAGGATCAGCACATTCTCCTGCGCCTACTACGCCGTCTTCCTCGCCGCCGATTGAGCCGACCTCTGCCTCAATTGAAAGACCAAGCTCATTACAGGTAGCAACAAGCTCCTTGGTTTTTTCAATATTCTCTTCAATCGGATAATGTGAGCCGTCAAACATAACCGAGCTGAAGCCTGCCTCAATGCACTTCTTTGCTCCCTCGTATGAACCGTGGTCAAGATGAAGTGCAACAGGAACGGTAATATTTAGCTCTTCAAGCATACCGTTAACCATACCTACTACAGTTTTGTAGCCGCACATATATTTGCCTGCGCCCTCAGATACACCGAGGATTACAGGTGAGTTGAGCTCCTGAGCTGTTAAAAGAATTGACTTAGTCCACTCAAGGTTATTGATGTTGAACTGACCTACTGCATAGTGGCCTGCCTTTGCTTTTGTAAGCATTTCTTTAGCGTTTACTAATGGCATTTTTATCTTCCTTTGAAATAAATTTCAGCAGAAAAACGTCTCCTTCTGCCGAGTTATTTTTATTATACAATAAAATTCTCCAAATATAAAGTGTTTTGAAAAACTTTTTGACATTTTTTACATCTTTTCTGTTGTATGCTTAATAATAAGTGCGCAAGATAGGCTGTTTTGGTTTCTCAGAATATGAAAATTGCTCCCGATATACTCTATAGTATCACAAAACTTTCAGATTTTACACACAAACTTATTTCATAAGTGAGTTGAAATTAAAATAACAAAGTTGTATAATTGTAACAAATATTAATATATATTCAGGAGATAAGATATATGGAAAAAAATAATTTTAGCAACGGCTTCTACGGGGAAGAACCTCAAAAGCCGTTTACAGAAAAGCCTGAAAATTCTCAGCAGTCACTCGGACAACCTGCTCCATTCATTGCTCAGCCTGAACAGAGCAGCGAGTCTTCAAGCCAGCTGTTTGAAACATATGAGACTGTTCAGGACAACAGCTTCAGCTCTGCTCAGAACAACTACAATACTTCTGCCACCGACAACAACACTTCCGAACAGACAACACAGACATCATCACAGAACACAGACCGAGACAATAGTAACAACTTTGGTACATACAACACGCAGAATCAGTATCAGCCAAATGGATTTGCAAACAACGACTATTCTCAGCCTGCTTATCAGCAAAACGGATTTACAAACAACGATTATTCTCAGCCTGTATATCAGCAAAACGGATTTACAAACAACGATTATTCTCAGCCTGTATATCAGCAAAACGGCTACAGCTATAATCCGAGCGCTTACAATCCTGTTCAGCCGCAGCACTTCACCCCTCAGGGACAGCCCCTTCCACCGCAGAACAGTCCGTACAATCAACAGACGCCTGTATATGACGGCAATGCTCACAACGCTCAGCCGATAAACGGCGGATACGGTGCACAAAACGGTCAGCCCTACGCTCCTAATATTCCATGCACTCCCCCTGCACCTGCTAAGAAAAAGATGAGTGCGGGACTCATTGTTGTTATCGTGGTGCTTTGTGTGCTGCTTTTGGGCAGCGTCATAGGTATTGTAACCTACATCACCTACAACAATAACCAAAAAAACAGCCTGCCAAGCAATAACAGCTTTGACAGCTACAGCTTTACGCTTCCCGATAGCGGAAGCAACGGCGGCGGATACAATTACAGCTATGAGCAGGAAACAACTGCTCCAAGTGTGCACGAAGAAACCGATTACAGCGACAAAACTGATTCTTCCTACAGCGGTCTGAAGCTTAACTCAAAACCAAAAGACGCTTCAACAAACAGCGCATACACCTCTGAGTACGCATTCAATAAGGTTTCTGATTCAGTAGTAGGAGTTGTATGTTATACCAATGAAATAACCTCCGTTGAATATTGCAGTTCACAGGGAAGCGGTATTATTATCTCCTCTGACGGCTATGTGCTTACAAATGCACACGTAATCGGTAACAGCAAAACAGCCTATCTTATTCAGATTGTCACCTCGAACGGCAAGACTTACACGGCAGGCGTCGTAGGTTATGATACAAGAACAGATATTGCCGTTCTTAAAGCGGACGATGCAAAGAACCTGACTCCTGCTACCTTTGGTGATTCTGACAGCATTGAGCTAGGCGAGGACATTATTGCTGTAGGCAATCCCGGCGGTCTTGATTATCAGAATTCAATCACAAAGGGTGTTGTTTCGGCAGTAAACAGAGAGCTGTCGTCATCAAGCCTTGTAAAATATATTCAGACTGACGCTGCAATCAATCCCGGCAACTCCGGCGGTCCTATTGTAAATCTCTACGGTCAGGTCATCGGTGTTGCAACCTCAAAGATTGTATCCGAAAAATATGAAGGTATGGGCTTTGCAATTCCGTCCGCAACAGTCAGCGAAATTGTCAACAGTCTTATCAAAAACGGTTATGTTGCCGGCAGGGTAAAAATAGGAATAACCGGCGGTACAGTCAGCGCTTCAACGGCCCAATCATATAATATTCCGCAGGGCATACTTGTTCAGAACATCACCTCAGGAGGTCCGTGCGACGGCACAGAACTTGAGGTCGGCGATATTATAACAGAAGCAGATGGACAGACAGTGACCTCGTTCTCTGATATATATGAAATTCTTGAAGAATATAATCCCGGCGATAAGATAACTTTGAAATACTACAGGACATCAGACGGCACAGAAGGCAGCATTGAAATAACTCTTCAGGAAGATAAGCTGTAACAATATATAAAGAATACTCAGTAAATAAGAAGTCCACAGGCTAAACCTGTGGACTTCTTATATTTATTCTGTTATAGGTCTTGATTTTTTAAATCTGCAACAAGCTGAACGTAAAACTCACGCACATCAAAATCTGGGATGTTCTCACGGTTCAAGTCAACCATATCTGCGTGCGAAATGCCTCTTTTGCCTTTAACAGTGATATACCTGAAGTCGGTTCCCCATTCAAAGGAATCCGCCGACACCAGTCCGTCATTGTCACCGCTGAAATGCCGTACAAAATTATAGGAAAGGTTCAGCGGAAACTTACCGCTGACGGCTTTATTCAACTTTGAACCCACGCTTTGATAAAGTATGCCGTCAACATCGGGCATCTCTTCGTTCAATTCACAGCAACATTTATATGTAAGGTCGTTTACCGCAGCAAGAAAATTCGGATTTTCGCCGAATCTTTTCATCGCCGAGTTGTAGCTGAAGGCTATTCCGTTCTGAATTTTTTTATCCACCTTTGTAAGCAGCCAGTCAACAAAGGCACAGCCTCTGTGGGGAGTATTAATCGTAGTGAGCGAAGCAACATATTTGTCTGCGCCGCAAAGGCTTATGGCATAGCGGCAATCAAGTCCTCCTTTTGAATGAGCTATTACGTTGACCTTTTCGCAGCCTGTCTTTCTCACTATTTCCTTAATGCGCTCTGCAAGCTCGGCTCCGCTGTCTTTGACCGGCAGTGCAGACTGATGATTGCCGTAGAATACAACGGCGCCGTTTCTGCTCAGCTCGTCAGGAATTCTGCCCCAATAGTTCAAGTATTTATAATCTCTGAAAAAAACTCCGTGCACCATCAGCAAAGGATATTTTGTTTTGCAGATTTGCTGTTCTGCGCGAAGATTATTCAACTCTGATTTGCTATGCTCAAACTCAACCTCTTTGCCCGTTATCAAAATTATTCGACAGAGCGCCCATATGTTCAAAAACGGTATAAGTCCGCATAAAAGCCCTATTACCCTGTGCTTTATTCCAAGCTGAACCGATGTGCAATACACTCTGATAATTCCGTTCCAAAATGTAACTGACAGCAACAGCAATGCAATTACTGCGCTAACCCACCATTGCCACGTATATATTGCGCTTGTCACGATTGCATATACAATGTGATAAATTACGGCGGAGGTTGCTGCTATAAGAAATGAGGTAAGAAGGTCGGAACCCTCAGCGCACACCCTAAGTCTGAATGATTTTATTTTGATGTTGTATAAAGAAGGAAAAATATTTATCAGCAAATACAAAATTGCAATAGGAATACCGAGTATAAAAAGCCTCTTTTCCTCCAACATTATAAAACAACATGCTGCAAAAGCAAGAAATATTCCGTCAAATATCCTGAATGATACTTTCATTTTATCTTCCTTAAAATTACAAATTTGGTTAATCCATTTACGTGCAACACATATGGACAACTACTGTTCGTCTAAAAAATTGATGATTTATCAACGATATACTTTCCGAACATTCCTACAATTTAAACTATACGAAAATTTCTGCAAAATGTCAAATTGTAACTTGCCGCATAAATCTGTTTGTATATAAGGGAGTACCATTATTTTTTTACAGGCTTAACATTCAGTTTATCTTCATTAATCAGAATTTCTCTGTCGCGCTGCAAGCGCTTTCGGGCATCATCACCAAGTTCGGGATATTGAGGAGCCATTTTGACAAGCGTCTCAGCTACTGCCTCAGACACAAGATACCTTGCATACCATTTCTTATCAGCCGGAATAACATACCACGGGCTATGCTTTGCAGAGGTGGCGTTAATTGCATCCTCGTATGCCTCCATATATTCATCCCAAAAAGCCCGCTCCTTTACGTCGGAAGCAGAAAATTTCCAATTTTTAATTTTAAGGTCAATACGCTCCAGAAAACGCTTCTTTTGCTCATCTTTTGATACATTCAGAAAAAATTTAATTATTCTGTAGCCGTTGTTATACTCGTAATTCTCAAAATTTCTTATATCCTCAAATCGGCGTTCAATTACATCGCCCCGCTTGCAGCGGTCGGGTACATTCGCATTTTCATAGAGCTTGTGCACTCTTACTACAATCACATCCTCATAATATGAACGGTTAAAAATTGCTATTTTGCCTCGTGCAGGAAAACGTTTTATCGCCCGCCAAAGAAAACTGTGCGATGATTCTTCACCCGACGGCTGCTTAAAGGAATGAACATCAATTCCCTGAGGATTAAGTCCCCTCATAACGTACTTAATTGTACTGTCCTTGCCGGCTGCGTCCATTGCCTGAAAAATCAGCACCAGACCTTCCTTACCCTCGGAATACAGCTTGTCCTGCAGCTGTTCAATCCGTTCCAGATTCATCTGCATTTTTTTAAGGATTTTATCCTTGCTTATGCCCTCATCGGGAGCTGTGGCAAAGTCCTCCAATCTGATTTTTCTGTCTCCCTTTACAGCAAAATCCTTCAGCCTGTTCATAAATACACCTCACATAAAATACAAAAATAAGGCTTTTTACAGCCTTATGTACTTAATTGTGATCGGAATATCAGCTTGGGCTGAACATACTGATATTATATACATTCCGTACTCCCGCGACGCAAAATGATATGTTATGCCGTTTTCTGTGAAGGTATCGCCGCTTATGTCAACACTTTTGCTTTGTCTGTGAAATCCCTCGCCAATACATTTTAGCAGGCTTTCTTTGCGCGTCCAAAGCCGAAAAAAATTTTTTAGTTTATCATCGGCGCTCTTAATGCTTGACATTTCACTGTCGCAAAACACAATTCTGCCCAGGCGTTCGACTGCTACAGCTTTTATCTTTTCAATATCACATCCGATTTCGCTGTCTGATAAAGCAAACAACACGTATTCTCCGCTGTGAGATAGGTTGAAGTACATTCCGTTTGCCGCCTCGGGCTTTCCGAATTTGCCGTATGTTATTTCTGTATCGCCAAAAAAACGTTTTATAAACAATCCGCCTGCAATACAGCGTTTTTTATCATCATCAAATCTAAGCCGACCTGCTTTTTCGGCACGCTGAGCATCTATTTCGCCGACTCTGCAAAGATTAATTTCATCAATGCTAGTAATATACAGTCTAATCATAATATACCTGTAATAATCATATATTATACCGTGGCGCGTCTTATTCGGGACGTCAGGGCACCGTTCCCTGCAAATATTACAACAAAATTCTGCACAGGCAACGGCACTGCCAAACGCTCCGTTCTTAAGTTATTAGGCGCCCTAATCACTCAAACTAAAAAATTATGCACACAACAGCTTATTTGTTAAGACTGTCAAGACAGCTTTGGCAGATGTGCTTTTCTCTGAACTCAACAAGATTATCGGTAGAATTGCAAAACACACACTTGTTTTCAGCCTTTTTTATAATAATCTGTTCATCGTCAGCCTCAATATGCAAAATATCACCGGGCTTGATGTTAAGATGTTTTCTTATATCCTTTGAAATAACAAGTCTTCCTACCTTATCAATTTCTCTGAAGTTTGTATAAATCATAAAAATCACCATATAATCATATTTTTACTCATTTTACCATTTTATGACATAATTGTCAATTATTTCCAAGCAATTGTTTAAAAATTTTGTTTGGTTTTGTTTGATACCGTTCAGAAAAGGTTTATTAGCTTGAAAACCGTAGTTTTAGTCAGATTTAAAGCGAATTTTTATTAGAAAATAACAATTGTAAAACTGAAATTGCAAAAATATAAATGAGATTTTACTATTACTGCATATTTTTCTGAATTTAAGAGCGAGGAAGATATTATGCTAAACTACATATGGAGCGGACTTGTAATTGTGAGCATTATATGTGCGGCTGTATTCGGCAACACAGGCGACTTGTCAACAGCTCTGCTCAACAGTGGAGAATCATCAATAGAGCTTCTGCTCAAAATGGCAGGAATTATGTGCCTGTGGTCGGGCATTATGAAAATTGCCGAGACAAGCGGCTTTACAACTTTGATTGCAAAGATTTTTTCTCCTCTTCTGAGACCGCTGTTTCCGCATCTTGATAAGAACAGTCCGGCATTTAAAAGTATAACAATGAATATAAGCGCCAATTTGCTGGGACTCGGCAATGCCGCAACGCCGTTTGGTCTCAAAGCAATGGAACATCTGCATACTCTTAATAACCGAAGTGACACAGCCAGCAATGAAATGATAATATTTGTGGTAATGAACACAGCTTCATTGCAGCTGCTGCCAACAACAATTGCAACTCTTAGGCAGGCATTCGGAAGCACTGCACCGTTTGAAATTATTGTGCCTGTGTGGGTAAGCTCAGCATGCGCTCTGACAATGGCGCTTACACTTGCGTGCATATTCAATTTAAGGAAGAGATGATAACTTGGAATTTGTAATGCCCGTTTTTGCAGCAGTTGTAGTATTGTTCGGAATTGTACGTAAAGTGCCTGTGTTTGACTTTTTCTTAAAAGGGGCCAAAGAAGGCTTTATGCTGCTCTATAACATTGCGCCCACCATTATGGGGCTTGTATTCGCTGTTGATTTACTGCGTTCAAGCGGCGCAATAGACGCAATATGCAGCTTTGTGGAGCCTGCGGCGGAGCTGCTGGGATTTCCAAAGGAAATAGTCCCTATGGTAATGCTGCGCCCCGTATCAGGCAGCGGTTCAATGGCATTGCTTACTGCGCTTTATGAGGACTGCGGACCCGACAGCTTTGCCGGACAGGTGGCTTCTGTGCTGGCAGGTTCAAGCGAGACCACATTTTATGCCGTGGCAATGTATTTTGGCAGTATAAAGGTCAAGAAAACCCGGCACACGCTTTTTGCCGCCCTTATGGCAGACTTTACCGCCGCCGTTATGAGTGTAATAACGGTACGGTTTTTGTTGTAAAATACATATAAATTTTATTTTAGATGAAAATATGATAGAGAACGGGTTTCCAAAGGGGTACCCTTTGGTCGGTTAGGGAAAGGGGATTTTCAAGGGGAAAGGGAATCGAAATCCCTTTCCCTTTGAATTTGCTTTCTTTTCGTTCTTTTCTTTTCAAATAAAAGAAAAGGACAAACAAAATTGATTAAAAAGTTACTTTATAATTTTATCGTTTGAAATATATAGAATATAACCTTGCAGAGCAAGTCGTAGGAATGCCCAATGGACATCTCATTAAGAAATATGCAATTTTCTTTGGAGACGACCAATCGTCGTCCCTACGCGTTACACATAAAACAAATCCCGTCAACATCAGAAAAAATCACACTGATTAAAACTATTTGCAACTAAAAATTCGGGCAAAGATCCTTTGTTCTTTATCAAGCTGTCTGCTCGATTTGGCTGTCGGGGCTCCCGACAAATTATGAATTTAAAGCAAAATCTGCTGTCATACAGTCATTGTTTAACCTAAACCTGCGCTGCCTTGCAAGCACAAAAGCTTATAAAGACAATGTTTTAAAACTGTCATTGAGTATGGTGCAGCAATTATCCAGCTTTTCAAGCTCTTCGTTGCTGAGCTTAAGCTCAAGTATTCTTTTGGTGCCGCTGCCGTTTACTATACACGGATTGCCGATGAACACATCTTTTTTTCCGCCGTATTCGCCCCTTAGGCGTACCGAAACGGTCAAAACCGAGTTTTCATTATTGAGAATTGCTCTGATAACTCTCACCATAGCCATACCTATGCCATAGTAAGTTGCGCCCTTTGCTTCAATAATTTTTTGCGCCGCGCCCCGCACCTCACTTGCAATGCGTTCAAGCTCCTCAATATCATAGGTTCTTGGATTATCACTGAGAACATCTCGGACAGGCTTTGCCGCAATAAGCGCCTGACTCCACGGCACAAATTCGCTGTCGCCGTGCTCACCTATAACGTATGCGTGAATATTGCGCGGGTCAACCTCAAAATACTCTCCCATAAGATATCTCAGTCTCGCTGTATCAAGCGTTGTGCCCGTGCCGATTATTTTTGAGGCATTAAAACCCGACAATTCGTAGGTTATGCGCGTCATTATATCCACGGGGTTTGTTGCCACTACAAAAATCCCATCAAATCCGCTCTGCACCACCTCGGGAACAATTGCAGCGAATACATCTGCATTACGCTTTAAAAGCTCCAGCCTGCTTTCTCCGGGTTTCTGATTAACTCCCGCACATATCAGTACAACCTCTGCATCTCCGCAGTCGGCGTAGGTACCGTTGTAAATCTTCATACTTGAATGTGAAAATGCGAGACCGTGATTAAGATCCATTGCCTCTCCCTCGGCACGCTTTTCATTTATGTCAATTAGCACAAGCTCATCGCACAAATTCTGATTCAGCGCAGCATACGCAAAGCTCATTCCCACCATTCCTGTGCCTACAAGCACTACCTTTTTCTGATTAGCCATCGCAAACATCCTTTCGGTATTATTATAATTAATCATATATATCTTTTTCTGTTTATAATAAAATATACCGTTTTTTGCGAAAAATAAGCAATAAAAAAGGACACGCTCCCGTGTCCTTTTTCGCATATAATGCGTGTTATTTTGTTTTCTTAAACATATTAATAAAGTCTATCTTGCCGATTAAAGGAAGCTCCTTTGACTCACCCTTTGCTGCATTCACAATACCGATAATTGCAATTACCAGGAAGAAAATAGAGCAAAGCGATAAAATAGTTGAAACCGCTGAGTAAATACCGAACATTGACCACGGAAGCACATTCCAAAGTATTCTTTTGATAATCCAGGATACAATGTAATAAGCAACTTCAAGGATAAAAAGTGTTAAACCCTGTCTTGCATGATACTTAGCGTACTTTGAATCCTTTGCAGCAAACAAAGGAATAAGCACAAGAATACCAATGTATGAGAGTATAGCCATAGCCTTGTTGTTCTGAACATCGGCTGTTTCATCATTAAAAGTCTGCTGCGAAGCCTCATACTGCTGCGGCTGTGGCGCCGCCTGCTGCGAAGCCTCATACTGCTGTGGCTGTGGCGCTGCCTGCTGAGCAGCGTTCTGAACAGGTGTACCGCACGAAGAACAGAATGTTGCTCCGTCAGGAATGTTTGAACCGCAATTTTTGCAAAAAGCCATAATAAACTTCTCCTTTTAAATCAATAAATATAACTTAGGGCAAGTCCTTATTAGAATATACGCCACAGGTTCTTATGCGCCCTCGTTTTAAAAACATTATAAAATTATCCATGCGTAAAGTCAACAAACTTTCAAAAAATCAGCGTTTACGACAAATCCGGGCTTTCACAAACTCATCACATTTGTGAAATTGTCATTATTAAAATTTAAAAACGTTGAAAAAAATAAAAAATTCCGGATTTAACCTTTACTTTTTTGTGTGTTTATTTTGCGCTCTGAAAATTATGGGAAGACAAAAAAACATTAGCCGTCAACGGATAAAACCACTCTGATTTACCAATATGCAAATACAGCAGGGAATATGTATATTCCCTGCTGTATTATTTTGTCTAAACTATCATTCAGCAATATCTACTGAGATTAAATACCCGTCATCACTTTCTTCTATTGTAAAATTATATTTTAAGCCGTACTGCTCAAACGTTCCCTCAGCCGTGCCATCCTTTATATCTTCGGTAATGTCAACCTTTAAATTCTCATCACAAGTATCTACAAAGTACGTTTTTTCGTCTTCGTTTACAACATCATAAGAATGTGTATTTATTTCCATATAACTCGGGTCATCGCCCTCTATACTGAAGTTAACTGCCGGTGTGCCGTCGCCGTCTTTTACTTCATAATTATATTCGTACTCCTGACTGCCGTCATCGTTTACGGTATGCGTTATCGGCACCTCTGTCTGCTCACCGTTGAGTGTAATATTTACCATCACCTGCTCCACCCAAGTTTCACCTGTGGCTGCATATGTAATTACATTACTTGCCACCAGCAGAACTGCAACAGCTGCCGCAACATAAAGCACTTTTCTGAATACATATATTTTCTTTTTTGGTTTTGATTCTGTCATATTTTTCACCTTTCTCATAAGCTCGTCAGACGCGTGAACTTCGTCAAATGCACTTCTGTAAAGCTCAAAATTATTTTTTTGTGTATTCATATCCACGCCTCCTGTAATTGTCGTTTCAATTTATTTCTTGCTCTCATAAGTCGGGTTTGTACATTACTTTCCGAAATTCCCACTACCTGCGCAATTTCCTTTACACTGTAGCCTTCATAGTAATACAAATGAATCACAATGCTGTATTTCTGCGGAAGCTTCATAACCTCGTTAAAGAGTTCTCGTTTGTCAGACTCTATGTACTCGGGCTCTTTTTCTAATTCATCAAATGATGTAACGTTCCTTCTCCAGAATGATTTCCAGATATTCTTGCATTCATTGACTGCAGCTCTTATAAGCCATCTTCTGATATGCTCTTCATCATTGAACTCAACGTCGGTTCTTAACAGTTTGAGGAACGTATTCTGCACAGCGTCCTCAGCATCGTTTTTGTTTTTGCAGTAGCTGAGTGCCGCACGATACACTATGTCAGTATATTGCTCGGCAATACGGTTAAATTCAGTCGGTTCCATACATTCCCTCCTTTTTATAAAATTCAGGCAGTATTAAAATGTATTCACAATTCATCTGCCTTTTGAAAGGCCTTTCATATAATGAACAATTGAAAAGGGGAAAATATCACAATTTTTTTATTTGGTAATCAGTATATAGAAAGGCTTCCGAGCATTGCTGCACGGAAGCCCCTATTATTTTATCTGTCCGTCATAAAAACGAATAATTATTTATTCAAGATTTGCAAGCTGCTGAAGATGAGCATACTTCTTCTCGGCGCCTGCCTCAGCCTCTGCAAAGAGCTTTTCTGCTCTCTCAGGGAATGCACGTGTGAGCGAATTGTAACGAACCTCGCCCATAATGAAGTCACGATAAGAAGCTGTAGGAGCCTTGCAGTCAAGCATAAACGGATTTTTGCCCTCGTCTGCACGGCGCGGGTCATAACGGAAGATATTCCAGTAACCGGCGTCTACAGCCTTTTTCTCTTCAGTCTGAGCAATGCCCATACCGCCCTTGATACCGTGATTGATACAAGGAGCATAGCAGATGATAAGTGATGGACCGTTATAGTTTTCAGCCTCAACCATAGCCTTGAGCACCTGATTGTTGTCAGCGCCCATTGCACACTGTGCAACATATACATAACCGTAGCTCATTGCAATTGCAGCAAGGTCTTTCTTCTTAACAGCCTTACCTGCAGCAGCAAACTGAGCAACAGAACCAATAGGTGTAGCCTTTGAAGCCTGACCGCCTGTGTTTGAATAAACCTCTGTATCAAATACGAGAATGTTTACGTTTTCGCCTGACGCGATTACGTGGTCAAGACCGCCAAAGCCAATATCATAAGCCCAGCCGTCGCCGCCGAATATCCACATTGACTTTTTAGCAAGCTCATCTTTATCGACGAGAGTCTTCTTAACAAGCTCGCCAACCTTTGCGTCGTCAGCATTTTTCTCAAACTCTGCAATAAGAGCGTCTGTAGCAGGACGGTTTGCGGTTGAATCTGTGATAGTATCAAGATAATTCTGACAAGCTGTCTTGAGGTCGTCGCTGTCAGTATCCTTCTGAATGTTTTCAACATACTCTACAAGTCTGTTGCGGATTGCCTTCTGACCGAGCGCCATACCGAGACCGAACTCTGCGTTATCCTCAAACAGAGAGTTCTGCCAAGCAGGACCGTGACCCTTCTTGTTTACTGTGTATGGAGTTGCAGGAGCAGAAGCGCCCCAGATTGATGAACAGCCTGTTGCGTTTGCAATGTACATTCTGTCACCAAAGAGCTGTGTAACAAGCTTAGCGTAAGGAGTTTCACCGCAGCCTGCGCATGCG